>JAILQQ010000150.1 GCA_024698885.1 Lachnospiraceae bacterium
GAGGTACTCAGGAAGGATTGCGTGAAATTGTATAACATTTCGACATCCACCTTCGATGGTGCTATGTATGGCAAGGAAGGACCGTACAGCATCGAGGAGGCAAAGAACATCATCGAAGCATGGAAGAAAGGAGTAGCAAAGTAAGATGAACAGTGGAAGATTTGACAAACTGACCGGGCGCAAGAGACCCGGTACTTACATCAATGTGGATGCAAATGCCTCGCCTGCCGTGACGTACGGCGCCCGCGGCAATGTCCTGATCCCTTTGGTAAACAACTGGGGACCCAATGCCACGATCCTGAAGATCAAGGCTGAGGATATCACGGCTTATGATGCTCAGCTGGGTAACAGTGTAGGAAATATCCTGCTCGTCAGCGAGGCGTTCAAGGGAGCCAGCACGGTTTACGTGTACAATATCAACAAGGGCAGCAAGGCAGCAAAGACCATCACCTTGGCAGAAGCATCGGGGGATGATCCGGCAGTCACCCTGACCTGTACCGCAAAGTATAACGGCACGAGAGGAAATGACCTTAAGGTTAAGAGCGTGGCCAACACGGACAGCACGTTTGACGTGACCGTTATCCTGGGCACGGAGATCGTGGAGGAATTCACTGGGCTTACCACTATAGCAGGGCTTGCGGATGCAGGGAGCGAATACATCGACTTCACTGGCACTGAAGGAGGGGATCTTGCGGCTTTCGCCAGCACTTCCCTGACTGGTGGCACAAGTTCGGATCCTATTTCGAGCGATATCTCTACGATGCTTGACGCTGCGGAAAACGAGAACATCAGCGCTATGGCGTTCCCTTTCACGGATTCTTCTCTGAAGGCAGCGGCTGTTTCTAAGGCGGTGTACCTGAGAGACAGTCTCGGGAAGGTCTTCCAGATCGTTGTCTGCGATTACGCAGCTGCGGATTACGAGGGTGTGATCAACGTCACAAACTCATACCAGCTTACGGACGGCACACAGCTGACCCACGCGCAGGCTACAGCTTTCGTGGCGGCTATCACTGCGGCGGCAACGGAGCTTGTTTCGAACACCTATAAGATGGTTCCGGATGCGGATACCGTTATCGACAAGAAGACCAACGAACAGGCAGAAGCAGCAATCGATGCCGGTGAATTTTTCTTTACGCAGGATGGCGATAACGTGATTGTGGAGTATGATATCAATTCGCTTCACACCTTCACGTCAAAACGCACAAAGACGTACAGCAAGAACAAGGTGATCCGTGTATACGATGCTGTCTCAGAAACGATCCGGCTGACTTTCCCTCCGAATCGGTTCCCGAATTCCACGACTGGATGGGATCTGATGGACGGCTTGTGCCAGACGATCTTGCAGCATTATAAGGACGAGGGTGCGATTCAGAATGTGAACCTTGCGACCGACATGAGGGTCAACCGCGGGGAAAGCAGCGGCGACAGCGTATATGTTGATGCGCGGATTCACGCTGTGGATGCGGCTGAGAAGCTGTACTTCACGGTTATTACGGATTAAGGAGGTAAATAAGGAAAATGGCAGATTCAGTTGATCTCAGACAGCATATTGACTGCAGCCAGGGTAAGGCGTTCATTGATGGAGAGGAGTGCATGGATGCAGTTTCTTTCCAGGTCGTCTTTTCTCCTGTCACCAGTTCCACAAAGACCTTGGGGCATACGGGCGAAGATACCCGCTGGAAGGGTTATAACGTCCGGGTAACCTTATCGGAATACCGCTCAAGGCCGTGGCTGAAGAACGCGATTCAGGAGTTTCTTACAAACAAGAAGACGCCTAACTTCACGTTCCAGGGCATGTGTACTGACGAGCAGTCAGATTACTACAGGGACTACGGAGGACAGACAGTGACCGTCACAGGATGTGTCCCTACCGGGGATATCACGCTCCTGAATCAGGACGTTAACAGTGATTTTGTGCAGGATACGGTCACTTTTTCCGGAAAGGACGTTAAGTTCTCCGGAGAATCTGAGGGAGCATCCGAAGGCGGCTGATCCCGACAGACAATACACAATACTATCATCGAATGGGGCCGCATAAAGCGGTCCCATTTTTAAGGAGGAAAATACGATATGGCTAAAGATCTACAGTATTTCATGAGGGCTTCTGCAAAGGAGCATGAGATTATAGAGGTTCCCGGACTCGACACGATTGTTGACAAAGATGGGAAGCCGGTGCCTTTCAAGATAAAGGTACTGCATCAGGACGAAATTACGAAGATTTACGATAAATACAAAACCAGAAAACTCCTGTACGACAAGAAAGGGAAACCTGTCGTTGCCAACGGAAAGGCTGTCTACAGCGAAGAGACAGACGGCCAGAAGGCTCTGAACCGTATTGTGGTCGAGGCTCTTGTATATCCTGACCTGAAGGATAAGGAGCTTATGGAGTTCTTCGACTGTCACGCCTATGACGAAATGCCTTCAAAAGTGTTTCCGACCGGAAAGGAGTATCTGGCAGTTCAGAATATGGTTATGGATGCACTTGGTATGTCCGGAAATGAGGACGAGGACAGCGAAGGGGAGATTGCCGAAGCAAAAAACTGATCCGCTCTGACGGCTTGGCTTCGTGGGCGCATGTCATGTGGCAGAATCACGGGTTACGAATTGAGGAATTTCTGAGTTTACCAGCGGAAATGCGGCACCTGTACATAGCCTCGGAGGAGGTCGTGATAGAGGAGCGCAGAAAAGCACGGCTGGAGAGGGAGGTGAGATAATTGGCCGCTACGGTATCAGTAACATTAAAAATGATCGATCAGATGAGCAAGGGAATGGGTGATATCGCTAATAACAGTGAAAAGATGCTGAATAATATCATTTCCTTCGGAGACAAAGCTGACGCCGCTTATGAACGGGCCACCTCCGGATCAGAAAAGCTCACTGATTCCATGAATTCAGTCTCAGATGCATCAGAGAAGTATGCCGATCAGAGCACAAAGGCGCAGGATGCGCTTGAACAGCAGGCCACATCCGCAGAAAAAGCGGCAGAAGAATTCGGAGAAGTGGGGGAAGAAGCGGAAGACGCAGGGAGAAAAAGCGAGGAATTTGGAGATAAAGCCTCAAAATCAGCGATCGATTTAGGGGAAGCACTGGCGGCCGCGGGGATCGTGGCCGCCTTAAAGGCCATAGCGGATGCCTATTTCGAATGCGATGATGCGGCAGACGCCTTTGAGGCCAGTATGGCCAAGGTCAACACGATCGCAGATACTTCTGCAGTGGATCTCGCTACGATTGAAAGCGATATCGTGAAGCTATCACAGGAAACAGGGCAGTCGGTAAACGACTTGTCAGAATCGGTTTACAGCGCTATTTCCGCATCAGTCGATACGGCGGATGCCGTTCAGTTCGTAGCACAGGCCAATGCACTGGCAGTTGGCGGTTTTACGGAGAGTGCGACAGCCGTTGACGTCCTGACAACTGCCATCAATGCGTATGGAATGACTGCGGACGATGCGACAGCAATATCGGACAAACTGATTACAACTCAGAATCTTGGTAAAACGACGGTGGACGAGCTGGCCAGCAGTATGGGTACTGTCATTCCTACCGCTGCTGCCTTCGGGGTGAGCCTTGATAATCTGGCAGCTGCCTACGTAACCCTTACGAGAAACGGTATCAACACCGCAAACGCTACCACGATGCTGAACGGTATGTTCTCCGAACTCGGTGATGAGGGGAGCGCAGTAGCGAAAATCCTTGAAGAAGAAACAGGCCAGTCTTTTTCCGAGCTTATGGCTTCCGGAAAGGATTTAGGAGACGTTATCGAAATCCTTGGCGATTCCGTGGATGGTGATTCTACCGCCTTTATCAATTTGTGGGGGAATATACGGGCCGGCCGTGGCGCGGTGAATATTTTCAATGCCGGAGCCAAAGAATTCGGAGCGGTTATGGATGAAATGGCCACAAGTACGGGAGCGGCTGATACGGCATTTCAGAAAATGACACAAACAGGCCAGTTTGTGGAGCAGAAGTGGACGAATGCTCTTGCAAATCTGAAAATCGCTATTGGTAACGCGGTGCCTCAGCTCGACGGTCTGATGGAAGCGGGAACCGAAGTGATCAACACCATGACAGAGTTTATCAACACGAATCCGGAAGTGGTTACGGCCATATCTGCCGTTGTTACGGTTCTCGCCACTTTCACAACCGGAATCATGGCTGCTTCGACCGGGGCAAAAGCTCTTGATACGGTTATGAGCATCCTCGGAACATCCTTCACTGCTTTTGCAGCCAACCCTGTGGCCATGGTTATCACAGCAGTTGCGGCTCTTACAGCAGGTCTTGTTCTTTTGGATGAAGCATACGGAGATGATAAGGTGCAGGTCGAGAACCTGACAGTCTCCTCGCAGGCGCTTGCGGATCAGATTACTGAGCAGGAGGGCGTTGTTCAGGAGTGCATTGAAAAGTGGGGAGAATTCGACGACAGGACGCTTGATGCCAAGATTAAACTGGAGGATCTGGAAGCGGAGTTTGCGGCCACAAAAATGACCGTCGAGGATCTTACAAAGATAATTGACCAGAATGCGGAGTCCATTGCCAAGCATCAGGAGGCTTATCAGAACGACATAGCGGCCATAAGAGAGACTGAGGACGCAGGGCGTATCCTTGTGAGACGCCTCGAAACGCTGGAATCTACATCCGAAAAGACGATGGAACAGAAACGGGAAGAACAGAAGATTGTCGAGAGGCTGAATTCAATCTATCCCACACTCGGATTGCAATATGATGAGGTAACAGACAAGCTCAATAAGAGCACCGAAGCTTTAAAGGATTACTGCAAAGAGAAGGCGGAGGAGGAAAGACTCAATAGAAAAGCTGACGAGCTGGTCAATGCTTATATCGATGCTGCCGATGCCATTGAAGCACGGACGATGGCACAGGAAGAGTATAATGCAGCCCTGGAAAAGATGCACGACCTTCAGGACAAGATCGCTCATCCAGAAAATCTGGATTATTTTAACGGCGGAGATTTGGATTACCTGAATATGCAGTTGGAAACAGCGCAATCCAATTGGCTGAATATGAAGGATGCATTGGAGCAGGCGGAAAGCAATTATCAAACAGCGGCTGATCGGGTTGTCGCTCTCGGTGGCAGCCTTGAAGAACTGGAAGGTGGGCTCGAGGGAGCGGCGAATAAAGCGCAGGAGGCGGCTGCGGTTGTTCAAAATGCTACCAGTGCAATGGCAGAATCGGATCCGGCAGAGCAGCTAAGAGAAAAAATGAGCGGTGTATTCGAAGATGTTCAGGAAGATGCAGAGGCTCTGATAGAAACGTACAACAAAGTACATGATGCAGCGGTCTCGGCTGTCGAAAGTTCGATTGGACTGTTTGAAAAGGTTAGTCTAAGTGCCGAGGATGCCACTAAAAATGCTACTGACTATCTTGAGGCTCTGAAAAGTCAGGAGGAATATCTGGAGAAATATAACGAAAATATCCAGAAGGCGAGTGAGTACAACATTGATGAAGGGCTGATAAAGAAACTGGCTGACGGGTCGCAGGAAGGAGCATCGCAGCTGAATGATATCATTACGCACATAGAAAAACTGGGTCCTGCGACAGATGAAGCGATAAAATATATCGATAATCTGAATGAAGCTTTCAAGAGTGTCGAGGATGCAAAAGAAACACTCGCAGATACAATGACGGCATTGAATGATGAATTGAAGCAGGGCATGGAAAATCTGAAACAGAAAATGGATACTGGGATCAAAGCACTGCAACTCGATAAGGAATCTTCCGAAGCGGCGAGGAAAACGATGGAGGCTTTCGTTACAGAATTAACGACTTATGGCGATAAAGCAATTAGCGAAGCTAATCGAATTGCAAGCGCTATCAATGCAGCATTCAACAGCATCAGAACACCGAGTATCAGCGGTACATTAGGATATTCTCCATCGGTCACCCAGCACGCAAACGGCACACTATATGGCGAAAATGTATATCTTGCCGGCGAGTATGGCCCGGAGCTGATCGTAGGCCGGCAGGGTTCGGAAGTGTTTCCTGCATCGGAAACAGCGAAGATACTGAATGCGGTTATGAACCTGCGGGATTCTTCCTACAATCTGGCGATGGCCCCCGGAGATGGATTGGGAAATATTGTCCAGAGCAGCCAGAGCACAACGACGAATAACGAGAACAGGAATATTAGCCTGACGATTAAAGGGAAAGGTTCTCATGATATTGGCCAGGGCGTTTCCATGGGCGACCTCCGGGCTTACATGCAATCCGAACTGGAAGGCGCATTGATGAAGATCCTTCAGCATGAATTATACGAAGAAGGGAGTGCTGCATATGAGTTCTAGCCATAATCAGATCTGGTTATCCATTGACAAAGACGATGGATCACCGGAAGAAATCTTTCAGATACCCTTCAATCCGGAGAACTATAAGGTAGTGGAAGGCACAAATGAAAAGACGGTGCAGATTGCCGGGCTCGGTCAGGTGACTGTGAAGAGCGGGAAGTCGCCTATGACGCTGACTTTCAGCTCTTTTTTCTCGCCTGGAATCAGTGATGGGTTCGAACTTGAAAACGAATCCGACCTGAAAACGCCCATGGAGTATGATGCGATTCTCCGGAAGTGGAAGAACGGCAGTAAGCCGGTGCATCTCCTGATTACAAATACCAATATCAATGCCTATTTCTCCATTTCAACCTACACAGCAGAGGAAGAGGGAGGAGATGTCGGCACGATTCAGTATACGCTTTCTATGAAGCAATATGGGACAGCTACCGGATCAGATAGCGCCGGAGGTAATGGATCAGCAGGAGGCGGTCTCGTGAGGCGTATAGATATCCCGGTGAAGCAGCTTCCGGAGGTTCCGGACACCTATATCGTCCAGAAAAAGGATACTCTGCAGAGCATCGCTCAGTATTTCTATGACGATATTTCCATGGCCTACGAGATATACAAGCTGAACACCACACTCTTGAAGAAGGGCGTAAATACAAAGCTTAAGAAGAAATGGGTGCTGTATCTGCCGCATCCTGCGGAATAGGAGGCGGCCATGGCACTTAAATTTATACTGGTTAAGACGGTAGTCAGCGATACGGAGTTAAGGCAGGTTGTTCCAAAGAAAGGCGCCATTCTCTATTTGGGGAATAACATTTATGACAAAACGGGCTATGACATATCAGATATCGTAGAAAAAGTGACCTGGTCCGGGCGGAAGAACAGCCCTGCGAGGACTTTGCAGCTGCAGCTTCTCGATGATCCGGACGTTGGAGAGGAGAACAGGCCCGGGATCGATGTATATGAAGGCCATCACCTGGTCTTCCTCGAGGATGATGAAGAACGTTTCCGCGGTATCATCATGACACAATCGAGAACTCATGACCGGAAACTGACAGTAACGGCATACGATTCCGCCATCTATCTTTCCAATAACAAGGACAGCTTCGTGTATAAGAATAAGACACTGACGGAGATCTTCCTTGACGTATGTAAGAGATACGGACTGAGCCGCGGGGAATGCGCGGCAGTACAGTATAAGATCCCTGCGGTATCCAAGGTCAATACGACGATATATGATATCCTCTGCACGGCGTTGTCGAAAACATACGAGGCCACAGGGGAAAGGTATTTCATTCTCGTAAAAAACGGCCAGCTGCATCTGATCCGCAGAAGCGAACAGATCACGAAGCTTGTGCTGGAAACCGGCGCCGAAGGATCTGAATACGGGAATATCACTGAATATTCCTATACAAAGGACATCAGCAGTACGAAGACAAGACTGAAGCTTATTTCGCAGAACGGAAAGACAGTGGCCCAGTGGCGTGACGGAGATCTGGAGGAAAGGCTTGGCATGTTGCAGGATGTCCAGATCCCCAATAACGGCCTCTCTGCCGCAAAGCTGAAATCACAGGTTATTGTTATGCTGAACGACCTGAAAAAACCAAAGGAAACGCTGAATGTATCTGCGCTCGGAATATCTTCAATCTATACAGGCATTGCAGTTTATATCAGTATCCCGGAGATCGGTATCGGGAGAACGTTTTACGTTGACTCTGATACACATTCATGGGAGGGAGACTTTCATACTATGAAGCTGACCCTGAACTTCGCCACCGACCTTGAGAGTATCAATGATAAAGGGGAGACGGAAACAGAAAAGAATAATTCAGCTTACAAGGATGCCGAGCAGAGTGTTAAAAACGCAGGAACGGTTCTTAAAGCGAAGAAAGCGGCTGAAAAGATCATTATCAACTGCGGCAAGAAGGCTGAGGCGGCGGCTAACAAGGTCGAAAACGCTCTGAAAGCAATCCGGAAGGCCATTATTGCTTACAATAAGGCAAAGAATGATAAGGGAAGGGCGAACCAGGTTAAGAAGATCGAGAAACAGCTTGCGACCGCAAAGACACAGTCCGAACTGGCTCAATCACTTTATGAGCAGTCAAAGGTGGCACTGGCGGAAGCCAAGGCGCTGATCAATTTTGCCCAGGCTGATCTGACGACCAATGCGGACTTTGCATCTCAGCAGGCTGAATCTAACGCCAGAAGAGCGAAGAACGACTACGAAACAGCCGTAGCAGAATCGGCGGAATACTTATAATGGAGGGAGATTATGCAGACAAGTTTAGCAGGACTGTTAAAGGAAATAGCTCAGGGTGCCGTGGACGGCGAGATTATGAGCTGCACGGTCAAGAAATCCTCTCCTCTGCAGCTTAAATTTGACGGGGATTCCAAGATTGTTCTGGACAAGGATGTCCTGATCATCCCCAAAAACGTAACGGGGCTTTCCAAAGGGAAGACGGTCTATATTACTCCTACCGGAAACGGTGAGAAATATATGGTAATGGGAAGGGGGTAGATGTATGGCTCTTGAAGCTGATATGGGTTTAACCGTGGAAGACATTAAGAAGTTTTCTGATCAGTCTATCCCCGAGACAAGCACCTATATGATCGATTTCGATAACGGGAGATTATCCGGCAAGATATCCGGAATCAAGGCGGTGCATCAGTACATCTATAAGACGCTGAAAACCGAGTGCAACAAATATCTGATCTATGACCTTAAGGTTGGAACAGGTATTAAGTCGCTGGTCCGGCAGGGGCTTACATCGAGAGCCTATATCGAATCGGATATACCGAGGATCGTTAAGAGGGCGCTCAATGATAAGAGGATCCTGAACGTGAAGGATTTTAAGTTCGACTATCCGGAGGAGGAGAGGGACGCGGTGAAAATTACTTTTATCGCGGAAACAATCTATGGAAGCGTAAGCGAGGAGGTGGTGGTTTAATATGTTTGAGGAATTCACCCCGGAATACTTCCTGAGTCAGGCGAAGGCTCTGGGTGACGAGCTTGGCGTAGATACGCGAACAGGCTCTGTCTATATGGATATGGCGGCCGGTCATTGTATACGGGCCGCCTTTTTCTTCTCCAATCTTACGGAATTGTTCAATATGTTCGCGTTGGATACCTGCTATGCGGATGTTCTGGACGATAAGGCCGAAGAATGGGGGCTGACAAGGCATCCGGCAAGCGCCGCGGTGTTCAACGGAACCTTCGTAGGGACGAACCCGGAACCGGGGGATAGATTCTTTGCGGAGGGAACAGATTACTATTTCACGGTGATCCTGGATGAGGACACTCATACATTGTTGTTGCAGGCTGAGACAGAGGGAAGCGAGTGCAATACGCTGTCAGCAGGAACGGAGATCACTCCGGTTGACGACATTGACGGTCTGGAAGAGGCGTACCTCGGCGAGATATATGCAAACGGTGCGGATGAGGAAACGGACGATGCTCTTCGGACAAGACTCCGGGAAAAGATGGCCGGCCCTGCGGAGAATGGAAACCGCCAGCACTACAAAACCTGGTGTGAAAGCATTGACGGGGTAGGAAGGGCGCGGATTATTCCCCTGTTCGCAGGCGAAAATACCGTTAGGGCGGTATTGTATGACAGTCAGGGGATGCCGTGTTCTTCGGATGTTGTAGATGCTGTTCAGGAGTA
>JAILQQ010000190.1 GCA_024698885.1 Lachnospiraceae bacterium
TTATACTTCGGGGCGGAGCAGCCCTCGATGAAATGCAGGTCCGCGCCCTCCGAAACGATGATCAGCGTATGCTCAAACTGTCCCGCACCCGCGGCATTCAGGCGGAAATACGATTGTAACGGAATATCCACCTTAACGCCGGGCGGTACGTAAACAAAGGAGCCGCCGGACCATACCGCGCCGTGCAGCGCCGCAAATTTATGGTCGGTGGGCGGTACGAGCTTCATAAAGTGCTCCCGCACCATCTTCTCATATTCTCCCGTCAGCGCGCTTTCCATATCCGTATAAACCACGCCCTGCGCCGCCACCTCGTCCTTCACGTTGTGATAAACGAGCTCGCTGTCATACTGGGCGCCGACACCGGCTAAGCTCTTTCTCTCCGCCTGCGGGATGCCCAGCTTTTCAAAGGTATTTTTGATATCGGCGGGAACCTCCTCCCAGCTTCCCTTCATATCGGTATTAGGCCGTACGTAGGTAACGATATCGTCAATATTTAAGCCGCTTATATCCGGTCCCCAGTCAGGCACCTTAAGCTCATGATATATTTTCAGGGATTTCAGCCGAAACTCCCGCATCCAGTCAGGATCGTGCTTTTCTTTGGATATTTCCAGGACGATCGCCTCGGTCAGGCCTTCCTTCACCCGGTAAAAATCCTTCTCCTCATATCGGAAATCATAAAAGCTCCGGTCAACGTCCCTGACCTCGGTTCTTTCCTTTTCCATGTCGTTTAAAGCCTTTCCATTCTGCCCTGCGCTTTACATGTACTGCTCAAAGCCGTTTTGATTGATCTCGTCCACAAGGCTCCCGTCCCCGCTTTTGACGATCCGTCCGTGAACCAGAATATGCGTACGGTCTACCTGCAGGGATTCAAGGATCTTGGTGGAATGGGTAATGATCAAAAGCGCGCGCTCACTGCGGGAATCATCGGACATATATTCGCGGATCCCCTCGGAAACCGTCCGTACCGCATCCACGTCAAGACCCGAATCCGTCTCATCCAAGATCGCGAAACGGGGCTTTAACATCAAAAGCTGGAGGATCTCCGCCTTCTTTTTTTCGCCGCCGGAAAAGCCCACGTTCAGATCCCTGTCCTTATAGGAGCTGTCAAAATGCAGCAGCGCCATATTATCGGCGAGATTCTTTCGAAATTCCGTCAGCTTGATCCGTTCCCCGGTCTTTTGGATGATCGCGTTGCGGATAAAGGCGGAAAGAGTGATCCCGGGCACCTCAAGCGGATTCTGAAAAGACATGAACATTCCGGCCTTTGCCCGCTTATCCGCCGGCTCGTCCTTGATGTCGAGGCCGTTGAAGAAAATATTGCCCTTCGTGATCCTGTACGCGGGATTTCCCATGAGCGCATTGCCGAGCGTTGATTTTCCGGCGCCGTTATGCCCCATCAGTACGTGGATCTCTCCCTTTCCGATGCTCAGGTTGATATCCTGAAGGATCTCATTGTCTTCCACGCTGACGTTTAATCCCTTGATTTCCAGTAATGCCATAGTATTTTTCCTTTTCCTGTCTAAAATATAACTGTTTCCTTATCATAACATCAGATATATGGTTTTTCAATCATGTTGGTATTCTACTGCACCCCTGTCAGCTGTTCAAGCTGTTCTTTGGTCAGCAGTCCTTTCTTATTATAAATGATCTCGCCGTCTCCGCTTACGATGATCGTCCGCGGCAGCATCATGGAGCCTCCCGTTAGTCTGAATATTTCCTCCTCCTTATTATCGACCGCGACCGGCACCTCCATATCCTCCGTCACTTCG
This sequence comes from Lachnospiraceae bacterium, assembly GCA_024698885.1. Lineage (GTDB taxonomy): Bacteria > Bacillota > Clostridia > Lachnospirales > Lachnospiraceae > UBA2868. Next base: position 1,770 of record JAILQQ010000190.1, read on the forward strand.
GAAGCCCTGCCGGCGGTATAGTGATCGTGAACCGCCAAAACCGCGGCCTCGTCGCCGTATTCCTTATAAAACGCATTGACTTCCGTAAGCCCTTCCACGCTGTCCCCGGAATAGGCGGCCCACAGGTATATGACAGTCACCTGCCCGGCATGATCCGACAGTGTGAAGCTGCTTCCGTCAAGGCACTGCGCCGTGAAGTCCTGCAGATAGTCTCCTTCGTTATGATCATATCGATCGCCGCTTTCCTTTGAAGCCTCAGGCTGCTCCTCTGTTTCCGCCGGAGCCTCTTCCGCAGTCTGGTCTTTGGCCCCTGCCTGACCCTCTGTTCCGGCCTGTGTCTCTTCGCCGGCCTGGCCATCTTCCTCCGCCCGCGCTTCTTCCCCGGCCTGCGTCTCTGTCCCGCTTTGTGCCTCTGTCTCTGCCGTCACCGCTACCGCAGCCGCCGCGGGCTCTTCGTCGCCGCCGGCCTGCTCATACAGCTTATTAAGCATCTCAGGCGTCACGGAACGGATCTCGTTATAGATGACTTCCCCCTTCCGGTTAAGCACGATCGTCTGCGGAAGCGTATTGGAGCCGTTTGTCACCCGGAATACCCCTTCTCCGTCCGTATCGATCGTAAACGGGATATCCCAGCCCTTATCCTTCAAAAATTCCCCGACATCATCGCTGACAGAGGGCGAATGGCACGCAAGCATCGCAACATCGTCCCGATGCGCCAGGTAGAAATCATTGAAATGCGGCAGTTCCTGAACGCAGGGGCCGCACCATGTCGCCCAAAGGTTTATCATAACAACCTTTCCTCTGTTGTCACTGAGCGTAAAGGTACTGCCGTCCAGGCATTCCACCGTGAAATCCTCAAGCTGTTCCCCTACCTGATAACCAATGGGCGCGTTGCTCACATACTGTCCGGACGGATCCTCCTCTGTCCCGCTTTCTGCAGTCTCTTCCGTATCTTCCGCTGCCTCCTGCGCCGTTTCCGCGGCCGGTTTCGGAGACTCCTCCTTTACGGTATCGGTCCGGTCGATCAGATTATACCAGAGTAACGCAAACACGAGCACGGCAAGCGCGATGCTCCATGCGTATTTTTCAGTCTTTTTCCTCTTATTGGCCGTTTCCTCCGATTCATCGGCAGCGCCCTTGCCCGGCGCTTTAGCTTTCAGCGTAAAGTTCCCGGCTTTCAGAGAAAGCGCTCCCTGCGCGCAGGTATCAACGCAATGGCCGCAGTGGATGCATTCATGATCCCCGACCCTTTTTACATCCATCTTGCATTTGCGGACGCACAGACCGCAGCCGTTGCATCTGTCTGTATCCACCTTAACGCCGATCACCGCAAGCTTACAGAACATCCCGTACAGCGCCCCGAGGGGA
>JAILQQ010000235.1 GCA_024698885.1 Lachnospiraceae bacterium
ATCATCATAAGAATAAAAAGAGCAAAGTGCAAGTACTTTGTTTTATTTTCCGTATGAGATGATCGAGGTGTCAAAAGTGTCATGTGGCAAAGCCACATGTGCAATTTGCACAGTGAACCGTCTCTGCAGGCTCGCTTGCGAGAGCGGTTTATTGTGCAAATTCACCATGGCACTGTGTGCCATGTGACTTTTGCCGCTTCGATCATGAGAGAGGAAATGATCCGGTCAGGGAGCTGACCGGATCGGCATGAACAGGTTCATGCCTAAGCGCACGATTCGCAAGCGAATCGGCGCAGAAAGGAAAAACATATGAATGAATTCAGGCTGTATCTGCCGACAGAAGTGATCTTCGGCAGGGATACCGAAAAGATGACAGGGGCTGCCGCCGCCCGTTTCGGAAAAAGGGCCTTTCTGGTTTACGGCCAGGGGAGCGTCATAAAGAGCGGTCTTTTAAAACGAATCGAGGATTCTCTGGCAGATGCCGGCGTTGCCTTTATGGAGTTCGGCGGGGCAAGGCCGAATCCGACGGTCTCCCACGCGGAGGAAGGGATCAAAAAAGCAGTGGCATTTGACGCCGATCTGATCATCGGGATCGGGGGCGGCAGTGCCATCGATACGGCAAAGGCCATTGCCCACGGTGCCGCGAATCCGGATAAAGAGCTCTGGGCGCTCTGGACAAAAAAAGTCCCCCTTGAAAAATCCCTCCCGGTGGGCGCGGTGCTGACGATGCCCGCAGCCGGCAGTGAAATGAGCGATTCCGCCGTACTGACCAACGAAGCCATCGGGAAAAAGGCGGGGATCAATACGGATTTCAACCGCTGCCGTTTTGCCGTGATCATTCCGGCTCTTGGCATGACGCTGCCGAAATACCAGCTGGCGGCCGGCGTGGCGGATATCATGATGCATACGATGGAGCGGTATTTTATCCCGGATTCCGACTGCGATCTGACGGATGAGATCGCGGAAGGGCTTTTGAGGACCGTCATCAAAAACGGAGCGGTCATCGTGAAGGATCCTTCCGATTACCATGCCATGGCCGAGGTTTTCTGGGCTTCGAGCCTGTCCCATAATAATCTGACGGAATGCGGCAGGGGCAAGGACTTCTCGGTCCATAAGCTGGGACATGCCCTCTCGGCCCGTTTCGGCGCGACCCACGGCGCGTCCCTTTCGGCTGTCTGGGGATCCTGGGCAGAGGAACTGTATCTCGAATGCATACCCCGCTTTGCCAAATACGCGAAGCAGGTATGGGGGATCACGGAAAGCGATCCCGAAAAGGCCGCGAAGGCTGGAATTGACCGTACAGTCGCCTTCTTTCAGGAGATCGGGATGCCGACGAGCTTAAAGGAGCTCGGTGTCGCGCCCTCCGAAGAGGATATCCTGGCGCTTTCAAAAGATGCCACGATGCAGGGTACCGTAAAGCTTTCCCGGATCCGTCCCCTGCACGTTTCGGACGTGCAGCGGATCTACGAGCGCGCGCTGGGGTGAGGCTAAGGAACTGTCAAAAAATAACTTGTGCACCTTTGCTTGTCTGCTTCTTCGATAACTGCGTCAGAAAGCCTCGTTCAGTGACGATTTTGTGCACAAAATCGCCACAAACCCGCATCGACTGCGTTTTCTTCCTTGTTCTCGAAAGAAGCATCCTGCGCAAATGTTCACGTTATTTTGTGACAGTTCCTAAGTGAAAATGAGCCGGTCCCGGGGAACGGTCCGGATCGGCACAATCGTAAAAAGGGCTTCCGTTTTGCTGCGGAAGCCCTTTTGCGTGTTGATCGTATTCCAGCCTACTCCAGTCTGAATTTCCCGACGATATCCTTCAGATCGCCGATGCAGACCCGGCATTCATCCACCTTGCTCGTCGTCGTGGCGGTGCCGCTGACGATATCCGTCGTCTTCCCGGCAATATCCTGTACGCCGCCGGCCGCGTCGCCGATGGTGGTGCTGATGCCGGATACGGCGGTAACGATCCGGTCGATCGCCGTATTGAGTTCATCGATGCCGACCCGGATATTCTCCATACTGGCCTTGAAATTATCCGCGTCGCTCTGGTACTGGTCTCCTACCTTCTCAAATTCGCTGTAATCAGTCAGTACTGTCTCCTCCAGGAAGGAATTCGTCTCACCGAGGCATCCGGCCATATTTTCCACCGCGGCGATGACCTCCTTCACTATGTCATTGATATTTTCCACGGTATCGGAGGTCTGGTTTGCCAGATTTCCGATCTCAGTCGCGACCACCGCAAAGCCTCTGCCCGCTTCTCCGGCCCTGGCTGCCTCGATGGAAGCGTTTAACGCCAAAAGACTGGTCTGGGAGGAGATCGACATGATCGCTTCCGTCAGCTCGTTGATCTTATTCACCGATTTGGAATCCTCAAGCGCCTGATCCGCCTTTTCCTTTACGTCCTCATACATCGAGCGGGTCCGTCTCGCTGCCGCGCCGGTATTTGTCTTCAGTTCCGCGGCCCGGTCCATGACCTGCTTCGAAAGCGCGTCCCCGGAGATCGTCAGGGATTCGATCTGCTCCGCGCTCTGCTGCATTTCCACAATGCTGTTGCTGATCATTTCCGTCGTCGCCGAGGTTTCCTCCATCGCCGCCGCCAGCTCCTCGGTCGTCGCCGAATTATCCGTACACATCAGATTTACGTCATTGGTGGTATCCTGCAGGTCGTTGATATCCGACGTGATCAGGTCCGAAGCGTTCTGGATCTGGTTCACGACACCGCGGAGGTTCGCGCGCATCCCGCCGACCGCTCTCGCCATGATCCCGATCTCATCCTTCCGCTTCACTAACTTCCCTCCTTTATCGCTGTGGGAGAAGTTAAAGCTCGCGGTATGATCGATGATATCCACGATGTCCTCAAGAGGCTTTAAGATCAGCGTTACGCCGAAATAGAAAAGAACTAACGCGACAAGAAGCGCCACGCCCGCGATGATCAGGATATTCCGTCTGAGAACCGTGATCGGCTTCATGACTGTGTCATAATCCCCTGTCACCAGAACGATATTGCCGCCCTTCGTAAAGGAATAGCCGGCATATTTCTTCGCGCCCTTGAACAGATAGATCACAGAGCCGTCCCCGATCTGCTCCGGCTTTTCCCCCGCAGAAAGCCTTGCCACCAGGCCCTTCACCGCCTCGTTTTCCACGTCCGCGCCGATCTTTTCGAGGGTCGGATGATACATCATCAGTCCGTTCTTACTCACCATATACGCGTAGGAGCCGTCAACACCCTTGATCTTTACGTCTCCGAGGATCGAAAAGGTATCGCTCATCGACTCACGCTTCCCCTCCGGATCGGATTTGAGTGCCGTCAGAAAATTGTCCTCCATAAATACCCCGTCCACATTGCCGCTGTAGCGCTGTGCTTTGGAATCCATCAGCGCGTTGACGGTATTCGCCGCGTTCTGAGCGACGTTCAGCATATAATTACTGTAGGTAGCCTCTAAGGTTGAGGAAGCGGCATTTACCGCCCCCACCGCGATCGCCATGATGATCCCACCGCTGACGATCAGGATCATGAGTACGATCTTAAACGCGATCGAATGGAAAAACCCAACCTTTGTTACACCATCATTTCCTCTGCCTGCCTTCTCCTTAGCCATTTTTTCATTCCTTTCTTAACTGCACTGCTGATCCTTATGCTCAGCCTTTCTTCTCCCCGACCCCATCCTTCACATGAATATCCATCTGCGGGAACGGGATCTCAATGCCCTCTCTGTCAAAGGCCTTTTTGATCTGTTCCGTAAGACTCCATTTTACGGCCAGATACTGCTCCGTCATCGTATATACCTTGATCCCCAGATCAACGCTGGAGGCGGACATGGCCTCCACATAGATCAGGACGTCCCTTTCATGGACCACCCGCTTCTCCGCTTCGATCACCTTTTTCAGCACCGCCTTGGCCTGGTCGATGTCCTGCGAATAGGCGATACTGACCGTCAGCTCGACCCGCCTGTGCTCCCTGTCCGTATAGTTGATCACGGTGGAATTGGCCAGTTCTCCGTTTGGGACAATAATGACCCGGTTATCCACTGTCAGAAGCTTCGTATGGACTAACCCGATCTCAGTGACTGTTCCCGTAAAACTTGCCTCGATCTCGATAAAATCCCCCAGCTTGAAGGGCTTCGTCGACATGAGCAGCACGCCGCCCGCAAAATTCGATAACGCGCCCTGGAAGGCCAGACCGATGGTCAGACCGGCAGAACCAAGCAGGGCGATAACGGAGGCCGCCTCGATCCCGAAATGCGCCGCCACAAAGAGGAACACGAGAAAATACAGCGAAACCTTCACGACCTGGTCAAGCAGCTGGATATTCCCCGGCTCCACATTGGAGCGCTCAAGGATCTTCCTTAACCATTTCCGGATAAAGTTGATCACGTACCGGCCCGCCACGAGTACCACGATGGCGATCAGAATCCGCATCAGAAAATCCAGCGAATTCAGCTTCAGATTATTGGTAAATTCCTTAAAGATCGATATTTCAACGTCTGCCACATCGCTCAGATCGTTGATATCTCCTTTTGCCAAAATAAGCATATTGAATCATTCCCTTACTGCGCCGATTCGCCCGCGAATCGTGCGCTTAGGCATGAACCTGTTCATGCCGATTCGGTCAGGTTTCCTGACCGAATCATTTCCATATTAAAAGTGAAAACGTTTCTGCAGCTCGTTGAGGACCTCCCGCCGCTTAAAAACGAGGAGTCCGATCAGCGCCACCACACTGACCGAAAAGCAGATCTCCCAGGCAAGGGGCGTGCCCTGCCGTCTTAACAGGATCACCACACAGGGGATCAATCCGATGAAGATACTCCCAAGCACATAGAGCAGCGCGTTAAAGCGTCCGCTTTTATCTAAGATCGACAGGATAAAATTCGCTAAAAGCGCTGCGCTTAAAAGCCCCGGCACGATGTAATTCGTCGTAATGCCGCGGTAGCCCACCACCATTTCGGTTAAGACCGCCCCGATGGAAAAAAGGATCGTAAAAAGCGTGACAGCCGGAGACAGCGCCCGTTTTCCCTTCACAAACCCGCGCATATACCAAAGCACCGCGACACACCAGATCAGGACGATCAGGCCGAAATGA
>JAILQQ010000236.1 GCA_024698885.1 Lachnospiraceae bacterium
ATCGTGCGCTTAGGAATGAACTTCAGTTCATTCCGATCCGGTCAGCTGGCTGACCGGATCATTTCCTTATCTGCGCCGAGTATTTTTATAATACTCCACATCCCCCTGTTTGTAAAGATTATCCGGGACTGTCCCGAACAATTACGTTTATCCTTAATGTACCAGTAAATACGCCACGGTTACGAGAAGCCCCAGGCAGAAGAGGATCAGCCCGAAGGACATGCTCCGCAGCACGATAAACTCGTTTTCCCCGAATTCCTCACGCCTCATGGCATAGAGATGGGCATGATCCACGTAGGGCCTCGGCTCCCGCCGCCAGAGCGTGTGATTCAGGATCACATATATTTTGTCCATGAGCTTTCCGGAAAAATTCGTAAACCGGGTGCCCTCCGGCAGCTCCTCCGGCAGCTCCGCGTCCTTATAAACCGTCCGCCTGAGCCCCACCACCAGAAAATCCACCAGACTGTCAAGCACCCGGCAGATAAAGCCGAAGACCGAAGGCAGCACCGTAAGCAGCAGGGGTCTGTAAACCCGGTCCTCCAGGTCGAGCGCCTTCGGCCAGAGATCCAGATAAACGCCGTCCTCGCTGAGCAGGAAGGGCCAGAGGCTCTTATTTCCCTTCATGAGCACCGGTCTCACAAAGCCAAAATACAGTACGGCCCCGATACCGATGGAGATAAGGCTGCCTGCCAGGTTCGAGGCGGAAAACCACGAAACCGCAAGCGGTTCCGTATGCAAAAGGTTCGAAGAAAGCAGCGAAAGCCTTTCCATGAAAAGCCCCGGGAAAAGCCCGCACAGAGGAAACAGGAACGCCGGGATCAAGATCACGGCCTTGCTTAAGGGCGTCATATAAGTATGCTCTTTTTCGTCAAACTGCCGCTGCCTCATGGGATCTGCGTTCCTCTCCACGAAGATCGCGATATAAAGCTTCATCATATAGGCCACGGTACAGCCGCCGCTGAACAGAAAGACTCCTTCGCAGAACCCGACAAAACCCGGACTGAAGATCCGTGCCGCTATCTCTCCGCTAAGCAGCGCCTCTTTGTATTCCACGATGCCCTCATGGATCAGGGTCTTTGATATATAGCCGGAAAAAAGCGGTACGCCCATGATCCCGAAGCTTGCTAAGAAGAACGCGAGCTTAAGCGCCTTTTTATTCCGCCCGAAGCCCCTGATCCGGTTCAGGTCAAGCTCATGCAGGTTCATGTATACCGCGCCGGCGCAAAGGAAAAGCACCAGCTTGAAAAACGAATGATTGACCGCGTGAAGGAGCGCCCCGCTGACCGGGATATTTCCTTCTCCCTTAAGCAGGCAGGATACGCCGGCACCGGTCAGGATAAAGCCGATCTGGGAAACGGAGGAGCAGGCCAGCGTCCTCTTCAGATCGATACTGAAGATCGCCAGGACGGCACCGGTGAGCATCGTCAGTATCCCGACGATAAAGACAACGCTTCCCCAGAGCTCATCGGTCCTGAAAACATCGCAGGACAGGATGAAAACGCCGAAAACACCGGCCTTTGTCAGGATACCGGACAAAAGCGCCGAAAGGGGCGCCGGCGCCACCGGATGCGCCTTCGGCAGCCAGATATGGAGCGGAAATGCGCCCGCCTTGGCGCCGAAGCCGAAAAGCATACAGAACCCGGCAAAGAAGAGATCCCGGTATTCCCTGTTCTCAAAAACAACGGAAACGGTATTTGTCCTCTCTCTTTTTGCAAGCACCTCCTTCGCCACGCCCTCCGCGTACTCCATGACCGGTCCGATCTCAAGCGTTCCCGCCAGATGGTACAGCATAAACAGACCCATGAGCATCACGAGGCCCCCGATCACGGCAACGGCCAGATAGGTTTCCGCGGCCCGGAGCGCCGCCTTATTCTCCTCTATGGCCACAAAGACATAGGAGGCAAGCGACATGATCTCAAAGAAAATAAAAAGCGTATACAGGTCATCCGAAAGGAAAACGCCAAGCGTTGCCAAAAGCGTCACAAAAAAGGAGATATAATACAGCTTGTGAGAGCCTATCCCGAAGGACTCAAAAGAAAACCTCTTCCCACTCTCTTCCCGGAGCTTTCCGTAATTCAGATATTCCCGCGAAAACAGAAACGCACCGCACCACATGCAGAGCGCGATCACCGCGTAGAGCCCGTGCAGGCCCTCCCCGGAGAAAGGAAATGATCTGATCTGCAGGCAAATCAGATCGGCATGAACAAGTTCATGCCTAAGCGCACGATTTGCAAGCAAATCGGCGCAGAAATCCAGTTTCATAACATTCACTACCGAATCCCCGATCATAATACCCCCGATGCCACCTTCATGGCATAATCGATCAGCGGTCCCGAAAAGAGACCGAGCACGATCGTGATCACAGCTGCCACGATGATCGGCAGCTTCATGGCGATCCCCGGTTCATGAATCCCCTCTATCGTGGAAGGGGAAAACTTTTCCGTTTCCGGGAAAAATCCCCGCAATACCATTGTCATCATATAGATCGCCGTTAAGAGCGAAGAGACTAACAGCACAGCGATACCGATATAGCCCTCGGGATTCTTTGCCGCGACGGCCGCCGTCGCCAGATGCCATTTGCTGACAAAGCCCGCAAGGCCCGGAACGCCCATCAGGGAAAGAGAAGATACCGCAAGGCAGACAAAGAGGTGCGGCAGCTTCTTCGCAAGCCCGTTCAGCTGATGGACAAAGGTCCGTCCCGTCTCATGCATAATGGCCCCCACGCAGAGGAAGGAGCAGATCTTCATGAAGGCGTGGATGACAAAATGCAGCAGAGCCCCTGCAAGGCCAAGGGGCGTAAGCAGCGTAACGCCAAATAATATATAGGAGAGATTACTGCTCGTGGAATACGCGAGCCTTCTCTTTAAGTGCGTTTCCTTTAAGGCCATGGAGCTCGCGTAAAGGATCGTGATGATCGTGACCGCCATCACCACCTTCTGCGCCCAGGTTCCCTTTAGGAATTCAATGCCGAAGCTGTAATAGGTCAGCCGGATGATCGCGAAAGCACCCGCATTCACGACGGCCACCGCATGTAAAAGCGCCGTGACAGGCGTCGGCGCCACAGAAGCCTTCGGGAGCCATCCGCCGATCGGAAAGACCGCCGCCTTCACGCCAAAGCCCATAAAGGCCAGTACATAGATCAGAAGCAGCACATTCGTCCGTTCCGTCGTCATGGCCGCACTCAATACGCCGCCGTAGGCAAAATCAACGTTCGAGCTGTGAATGATCACAAAAACAAGACCGATGAAAGAGAAGCCCGCCCCGCCGAGGGAGTAGTACAGATACGTCCGGCTGGCAAGGATCGCTTCCCGCGACAGGGTATGCATGACTAAGGGCACCGTGACGAAGGTCAAAAGCTCATAGAAGAAATACATCGTAAACACATCCTCGGAAAACGCGATGCCGAGGGTCACGCCGTAGGTCATGGTATAGAACATAAAGAAGACATCCCGGTCCTCTTCCCCGCAGATATATTCAAAGGAATACAGGGTCGCGAAGGGCCAGAGGAACGAGACCAGACCCGCAAAGATCTTCGAAAGGCCGTCAATATGAAGCGACAGCGTGATCGCGCGGGTAAACCGGGCAAATACCATGCTTTCTTCCGGCGGGAAAAGCAGCAGCAGCCATACTATAACAGACGTTATTATTACGGCAGTCTCGATGTAGATATTTCTGGTCTTTTTTTCCTTAAAACCGATGAACGGGATCAGCACGCCGGTAATGATCGGGATCAGAACAGCGATCAGCAGAAATATTTTCATAGGCCTGTCCCTCCCATTGCTTCGATAAGCTTTTCGATCCAGTGTAACAACGGACCCGGGAAAATACCCGGCAGCACGGCAAGCGCCGTCAGGGTGATGATCGGAACAAGCATACGCATGCCGGCTTTCCCCGGAAATTCCTGCTCTTCAGGTGCGGAAACGTTCCCCGGGAAAAAACCGTTTATCGCCATCGGCAGAAGATAGCCGGCAGTTAAAAGCGCCGAGACCAAAAGGACCGCGGGTCCGAGATAGGAGAAAACCGGGACAGAAGCGCTAAGCGCGCCCGTGCCCAGATACCATTTGCTGATAAAGCCGCCTGTGGGCGGAATACCGATCAGAGAAAGGCTGCAGAGAAGATAGCAGGTAAAGAGCACCGGCATTTTACGGCCAAGTCCCCTGTATTCATCCACCTGCTTTTTTCCCGTCACCACCATCAGATATCCCGCGATCAGGAAAAGAGATGATTTGATGAAGGCATGGGCGGTCACGTGCAGGAGCGAGCCCGTTAACGCACTCTCATCCGCCATAAAGATACCGAAAAGGATATAGGAGATCTGGCTGATGGTGGAGTAAGCCAGACGTCTTTTGAACATCTTCTCGCGATAGGCAAGCATCGAGCCCATGAATACCGTGGTCAGGGACAGGATTAACAAGATCGTCTGCACCCCGCTGCTCTTAAAGAAGGAAACCCCGAACATATAATAGATCACGCGGATAATCCCCAAAACACCGCTTTTAACGATGATCCCGGACAGAACCGCGCTGGCCGGCGACGGTGCTACGGGATGCGCGGCCGACAGCCAGGCATGCATCGGAAACATGCCTGCCTTGACGGAAAAACCGAGGATCGTGATAAGTAAGACCACCGCAAGAAGATCCCCGGACTGCGCGTAAACCGCAGGCGGTACCACACCCCCCGGCGTAAAATCGAGGCTGACGCCGTAATACTGTAAAAAGAACAGGCCGGAAAGGACCATATACGCGCCGCCGAGGGAATAGAACAGATATTTGAGCCCCGCCATCATTGCTTCATGATCCTGCTCATGAAAAACCAAAGGCAGTGATAAAAGCGTCATAGCCTCATAGCAGAGATAGAAGGTCAAAAGATTCCCGGCAAAGCAGAGTCCTGTAAGGGCCAGATAAGTAAGCCCCATACAGACGGCAAACCGGCGGTTATGCGGAAATGATCCGGTCTGCCTGCAGACCGGATCGGCATGAACAGGTTCATGCCTAAGCGCACGATTCGCAAGCGAATCGGCGCGGAGCGATCCTGACCTCATGTATTCAGTTGCAAAGCAGGCCGCGCAGCCAAAAACGATCGTAATGATCGTGATAAAAAGAAAACTCAGGCCGTCGGCGTGAAAATAAAACAGTCTCATTCAGGAAAAAGTCCCCAATCCCGCGTGTATCATATCAAGGAAAGGCTGCGACAGGCAGCCGAGGATCAGATTGACGGCAATAAATCCGATCATCGTGATGCCGTAGAGCAGCTCATTCCGAAATTGCAGATTATCACTGGCGTAATACATATAATTGGCCGGCGTATAGATCCGGATACAGGTCTTCATAAAGTAGATCGCGTTCAGAATCACGCTGATGGCCAGTACCACAAGCGTCGGGATCGCCTTGCCCTCCGAAAGGATACCGGCCTCCGCGAACAAAAGCTTGGAAATAAAGCCCGAGAACATCGGTACGCCGACCATGGAGAGCGAGCCGACCAAAAAGCCGATACCCGCGATCCGATTGCGGTAGCCGGCACCGGTCAGATCCGCGAATTTCCTGGAAAAGCCCGAAACATCCGTCAAGCCGATAGCGGCGATGAACAAAAGCGATTTCGTCGCGCCGTGGGCAAGGATCTGGAAGATCGACGCCTCCATGCCGATCTGATTGGCCAGGCCGAAGCCCATATAAATATAGCCAACCTGCGCGATGGAGGAATAGGCGATCATCCGGCGGATATCATTCTCCCGGATCGCCCGGATCGAGCCCGTGATCATACCTGTCAGGCCGAATACGAAAAAGACGTTCAGAATACCGGTCATATAAAAGGCATCGTACCCCACCACCCGGTAAATGATCTTGATCAGCAGAAAGATATAGCCCTTGGATACCAGGGAGGACAGTATCGCCGCCGAGCTGATGGTCGAATAGCCATAGGCATCTGGCAGCCAGGCATGAAACGGAAAAAGCGCGCTCTTGATCGCAAGACCCACGCAGATCAGCGTGATCGTAACCTGTAACGGCACATGATAGCGGCCGCTTGCGGCAATGAGCGTGATCTGTCTCTTGATATCGCTCATCAGAAGATGCCCGGTGATATCGTACAGCATGGAAATACCAAGCAGCAGAAGACCGGAGCCCACTAAGCTCATGATCATATAGCGGACCGCCGCCACGTAGGTCTTGCCGGTCCGGCGGATCATGATCATGCCGCAGGCGGATATGGTATTGATCTCCACGAAAACATAGGCCGTAAAGAGATCGTTGGTATAGACAAGCGCAAGGAGCGAACTTAACATCATATCCACCAGGATATAATAGAGATTATGCCGGTCCTCATCCACCTCCTCGTCTAGCTTCTTATGGCCGCCGAGCACGGACAGGAGCATAATGACGGAAAAGAAGGCCGCCATCATCGCCTCCAGCACACCGGCCCGTATCTCATTGCCGTAGGGCGCGGGAAAATGCCCCATCAGATAAATAAAATGGCCTCCCGTGCGGTTTAAATAGATCATGAGGATCAACGACAGGACGGATACGACCGATATCATAACGGCATTCAGCCATTTTGCCGCTCTCTTTGGCAGCATCGATGTCACGATTCCCGAGAACATCGACAGCATGATCGAGAAGAACGGAAAGTTTCTGATAAAGTCCATAGCGGTTACTGTTCTTCCCTTCGTAATCTGGTAGAGATCTCGTCAAGGTTCAGCGTATGGAACCGTTTATAGAGCTGAACCGTCAGCGAAAGCATCAGGGCGGATACCGATACCGAGACAACAATGCCGGTAAGCACAAGGCCCGCCGGGATCGGATTCACATAGCTTTCCACCGACTGTACCCCGTCCGTAATGATCGGGGCGACCCGGCCCCTGATATAGCCCTTTAACGTCAGGAAAAGGTAGACCGCCGAGTCCATGACGTTAAGCCCGATGATCTTTTTGATCAGATTCTGCTGCAGCAGCAGATTGGAAAAGCCGATAACGAACAGGATCATCGCCGCTGCTTCGCTGTAATTGGAAATCAGATTCGGTCCCATTAGAAATCTCCCTTTCGGAACATGCAGTAAAACGTATACATCGTGCAGGCCACGACAAAGCCCACGCAGATATCAAGCGGAAGGATCAGCCCGGCGCTTAAGATCGCCCCCGGCTCTCCCTTGGGGATGTGGCTTTCTAAGTGATTCGCGCCGGTAAAGAAGGAATAGCTTTTGGCCAGACAGTAAAAGGTCAGCGCGGTAAAGCTTACGTATTTATAGGTTTTCTCCACGAAAAACCGCTCGGTCTTCACAAAGCCGAAGGCGTTCAGGTAAAGGATCAGGCCGGCGCCGATGATCGCCCCGCCGGAAAAGCCGCCGCCCGGTGACAGATGCCCGTTCAGGATCACACAGGCCCCCCAGATCAGGATGACCGGCGTCAGCACCCTGGCGCCGCCCTGTAGGATCAGATCGTTTTTCGGCTCAAATTTCCGGTCATTTGTCTCGCGTTCGTATTTCTTCGGATCCTTTTTCTTCAGCGTACTGTCGATCCGCAACAGAATCAGCACCGTGATCGTCGCGATAAAGAGGACATTCGATTCCCCGAAGGTATCAAAGGCCCGATAGTCGAGGATCATGCCGGATACAATATTGATGGCTCCCGTCTCCTGCAGGCCCTGCTCGATATAGCGCGTGGGCACCTCATTATCCGCCGGATTATCGGGATCGCCGATCGGCGGCAGGTAAGAAACATTGACGATCAGAACGCCGAGCAGCGTAACGCAGAAGAGGATCGCGAGCACCTTGTAAACCTGCCGGAAGCGAAGGAGCATCCGGTTATTGGAAAGATCGTAGATCCTGTCCATCATCATCTGCTTTTCGGACATACGCTCACGGATCGTTTCGACCTCTTCCAGGTGAGGCTTCTTGACGCTCATCTCCACCTTGCCGATATAAGGATCCTCCTCATCCCTAAGCCACCTGAAAAAATGGTAGGAAAAGGATTTCCGGTAGATCTCGTCAGATTTTTTCCTGCTCATGAGAAAAGTCCTCCCCTGTTTCCTCTTCAAGATACAGCATCAGGTCACTCACATAATAGGTCTGATAGCCGTGGACCGTATCGACCTCTAACTCCTTCTCCGCATCGATCTCCTCGTCCTTGATGGCGCCGATCTTCTTAAAGCAGCCGAAGAACAGAAGGGTCGTCACGCCGGCGCCCACCGCTGCCTCCGTGATCGCGAGATCCGGCGATTCCAGTGCCATCCAGACCATCGACATGATCAGGCTGAAGGACATATAGATTAAAATCGAGTTCAGCAGGTTCTTCGAAAAGCTCACTGCCACGGCACATATCATCAATAAGACAAATAATACAATGATCAGGACTCTCATACTTCCTCCCCGCTTGCAGATCGTGGATCGATCTCACTCAGTTCAACGCTCTCGGCATGCTCCGACAGTTTCTCATTGGTCTCAAGCTCCATGCGGGCGATCAGATGGCTCGCCACCGGAGAGCTGCACCATAAAAAGATCAGCACGAGAAGCATTTTAAGCGTCGTATAGTTAAAGCCGCATAAGATCATCAGACCTGCCAGTCCCGACAAGAGCCCTAAGGTATCTCCCATGGCTGCCGCATGCATACGGTTTAAGGAAAACTTCATTTTAAAAACACCGATCACCTCGATCGTAAAAACCGCTGCGCTCACAAGGATCAGGGAAAAACCGGCGATCATCCTGAGCCATTCAATTACGACCATTCCATTCTCCTTCCGAACTGCGCCGATTCGCTTGCGAATCGTGCGCTTGGGCATGAACCTGTTCATGCCGATCCGATCTGCCTGCAGATCGGATCACTTCCAAATTTAGGGGGATTTTCCTTCTTCTCGCCGGATCAGTTCCTCGATCCCCTCCTCGATATCGGCGTCTACGTCAATATTGGCCTCCCGCTCCGCGTGGACGCCCATATAGAGCTTGGTGATCAGCACCACAGACAGGAAGCTGATCAGTGCGTATACGATTGCCACGTCCACGAGAAAGCCTTCGTTCAGAAGCAGCGAAAAGGCACAGATCATGACGAGCACGATCGTTCCCATCATATTCGTAGCGATCAGGCGGTCCGACACCTCCGGCCCCCGGATAGCGCGTAGGAGGCAGGCAAACAGCAGGATGCCGAGATACACGAGGATCATTAATAAAAATACATGCGTTACTGAATTATGGATCATAAGATCTTCTCCCGAAGGGCTTCCATTTTTCTAAGCAGCTGTACAAAGGAGCACTCGTCAAGGCCCTCTGCCAGCTCTCTGTCGAGGCAGTGTACGTAAAGCTCGTCCCCTATTAAGGACGCCGTGATGGTCCCGGGCGTCAGCGTGATGGAATTTGCCAGTAAAACCCGCGCGGTATTTGTTTTCAGATCTGTTTTAAAGTGGACGATCACGGGCTCTAACTCGATCCGGTTACTCATCAGATACCGGAAAGCCAGGCGGTTTGCGGCAAGGATCTCCCGAAGTAGCGTTACGACATAGGCAAGAAATAAAAAAAGCTCTCTGAACATCAGCCGGTCTTTGACCGGGCTGAAATTCAGAAATCTGCACATAAACCAGTAAACAGCGGCAGAGATCAAAAGACCGAATACCAGGATCTCCACCGTAAACTTCCCGTTAAAAATGATCCACAAAGCAAGCAAAACAAAATACATGTCTCTGCCTCCGGATGATCCTACAGCTTTTCAGGCTCTGGATAATCCACACCGAAGGTCTCAACGGTCACGGTCTTCATTACCTGCGGCGTTAACGGGCGGTCCGCCGGATCCGTTTCCGTCGTCGCGATTCTGTCCACAAAGTCAAGTCCCTCGATGACCTTGCCGAACGCTGCGTAGGCGCCGTCCAGATGCGGTGATTTCTTATGCATGATAAAGAACTGGCTTCCCGCGGAATTGGGCATCATGCTTCTTGCCATGGAAAGAACGCCCTTGTCATGCTTCAGACGATTCGCGAAGCCGTTCTGGGAGAACTCCCCCTTAATGGAATAGCCCGGACCCCCCATGCCGGTCCCCTCGGGATCTCCGCCCTGGATCATAAAGCCCTCGATGACCCGGTGAAAGATCAGGCCGTTATAGAAGCCCTGCTTCACCAGACTGATAAAGTTATTGACGGACTGGGGCGCGATCTCGGGATACAGCTCCGCTTTGATCACGTCTCCGTTTTCCATGGTTATCGTTACGATAGGATTCTTTTCTGCCATTTTCCCTTCTCCCTCCTGCGCCGATCCGCTCAGATCATTTCCCTGTCTGCGTCGATCCGCAGGCGGATCGTGCGCTTTGGCATGAACCTGTTCATGCCGATCCGGGCGGTTATCCGACCGGATCATTTCCCTGTCCGCGTCGATCCGCTTGCGAAGAACTCATAGTAAGTGGTAAACTGAATATAATTATAATACCATTTCTCGATAATAGGAAGTGAAAGCCATGAAAATATCCACAAAGGGGCGCTATGCGCTTCGTATGATGTTAGACCTTGCCGAGCATCAGGAAAACGGCTATGTTTCATTAAAGGATATCGCCAGACGCCAGGATATCTCCAAAAAATACCTCGAGCAGATCATCCCTGTCCTGAGCCGGTCCGACATCCTGCTTTCCAACCGCGGTTTCCAGGGAGGATACCGGCTCGCGCGCCGACCGAAGGATGTTTCTGTGGGAGAGATCCTGCGGATGACCGAAGGAAATCTCGCGCCGGTAGCCTGTCTGGAAATGCCGGTCAACGACTGTGACAGAAAAGAAAGCTGTCCGACCTTAAAGCTCTGGGAGGGCCTCTACCGGGTCATCACGGACTATCTCGACAATATCACGCTGCAGGATCTCCTGGATGAGAAAACGATTCCCGACGACTATATCATATAATCCGAATGATCACATTATTTCTTAAAAAATTCTAAATATCTTTCTTTCTGATATAAAGTACGATAGAATGAGTCTAGAATGTCCCATCAGGGAATCATGAAAGGAGATATTTGACAATGGCAAAATATGTTTGTTCCGTATGCGGTTATGTTCATGAAGGTGACGAGCCCCCGGCAGAATGCCCTCAGTGCCATGCGCCTGCTGAGAAATTTAAGAAGCAGGAAGGCGAGATGACCTGGGCTGCCGAGCATGTTGTCGGCGTTGCAAAGGGTGTTCCGGAGGATATTATCGCAGATCTGAGATCGAATTTTAACGGAGAATGCTCCGAGGTAGGTATGTATCTGGCCATGAGCCGCGTTGCTTACAGAGAGGGCTATCCCGAGATCGGAGAATACTGGAAGACCGCTGCTTTTGAGGAGGCGGAGCATGCCGCCAAATTCGCGGAGCTGCTTGGCGAGGTAGTGACGGATTCCACGAAGAAGAATCTGGAAATGCGGGTAGAGGCTGAAAACGGCGCGACCGCCGGCAAGACCGATCTCGCAAAGCGCGCCAAGGCCCTGAATCTCGACGCGATCCACGATACCGTTCACGAAATGGCCCGTGACGAAGCCAGACACGGCAAGGCCTTCGCGGGACTTCTGAAGAGATATTTCGGATAAAACGGATATGTTATTAAAATAAAGGAAAAAGCCGAAATAACCCTAACACGTTAAGGGTATTTCGGCTTTTTTCATGACCGCGCCGATTCGTTTACGAATCGTGCGCTTAGGAATGAACTTCTGTTCATTCCGATCCGGTCGGTTCCCGACCGGATCATCTCCTTATCATATCTTTAATTCGTTCTCTGCGAGATTCCCTTAATATTATCCAGAGCCCAGTCCTCGTTCACCACGGTCACAACACTTCCGCAGTACGGGCACTTCGCCGTCTGGTTGATGTTAAGCGGCGCACCGCAGTTCGGGCACTCGATATTCTGCATTCCGCCGGCGGCGCTTGTCACAACGCCCTTCTTCCTGCAGAGATCCCACTCATATTCCATAAACTTCTCGCGCTTTCTGTCACCGGAAACCACCTTGCCCGTCCGGTCATCCAGCTCGTAATCGATGATACGCGTGCGCAGCTTCACGACGATGTGGTCAAGCTCCTCATCCTGGAAGAAGCCAAGCGGCGAAACCTCCAGTACCGCGATCCGTTCCGTACACGGCGTTCTCTTATCGCGGATCTTCTGCTGGAGCTGCCGATCCATCTGATTATAGAAGGCATCCGTAAAGTACGGCTTCAGACTCTCAATGTTGCGGTTATGCCACTCCTGCTGCATCTGGACATAGAGATTGGAGACCTTCTCCCGAAGAGCCGATTCGTTAAAGTTCGGATCGAGCTCCTTATAGGCGCTCATGCTCTTCAGATTAGAACGCTTCGCGGGCGCCGCACCTGCGGAGCCTGTGCTCCTTGTGCTGCCCTTTCCTTTCTTTCTCGCCTTATCCTTGATAGACATAAAAATGAGCATAATGATCACAATAACAACTGCCAAAGGCAGATCCCAAATACTGGAGCTTCCGCCTGAGCCGGAACCGGAATAGCTGTAATCGGAATCCCAGCTGGAGCCGCCCCAATCGTCGCTGCCGCCCCAGTCACCGCCTCCGCCGTAATCCGAATCGCCGGAAAAATCACCGAAATCCGCCTGGGTCCTCACCGGCGCGGCCGACAGTGCTATGGCAAAGATCATAAAGAAGGCCGCCAGCCATAAATACGGCTTTATCCTTCGATATTTCCTTTCCTTATCTTTATCCTTATCCTTATTCCACTTCAATTTTCGATCCTCCCATCCGCGCCGGGATCATCTGGTAAACATGATCCCCCATTCGGTGCCGTCAGGCAGCGTATAGGTGCCAAAACCCCGTTGTGTATTGCCGTCCCGGTAGAACATGGCGTAAAAGGTCTCCCCTGCGTCCCCTTCTGCCGTCAATACCATATTTTCAAAGGTACAGTCATAGGTAAAGGGATCCCGCGGATCCTCCTGCATATGATCCAGATCCTCAAACATCATATACGGATAGAAGACCGCTTCACCGGTTTTTCCCTCAAAGGTCATATCCGTATTGCAGAGGATTCCCTGCCCGTTGAAGAATTCCGTGATATCCTCGACTTCTCCCTCTGCGCCTTCAGAGATCAGGCACTTCCATTCTCCCTGTATCTCCTCGCTGCGCAGGATATAATCCACCGCCGGAAGATCCTCATCCCCGTGAACGAGCATAAAATTGATGAACCAGTCAAAGTCTTCGATCCGCGGACCGGCCGCCGTATTCTCCGAAAGTTCTCCCGGCTGGTCTTGTTCCTGCGTCAGATCCGTCTGATCCGCGGGTTCGAAAGGATCCGAAACCTTATCCGACAGCTTTCCGGCTTCCTTTTTCTCCGATTCTTCCGCTTCGTTCCCGCTCTCTTTCGACGACTCTGTCATCGTCTTCGTCGTTTCTTCTTCGGAAGAAGGTTCCGTTACCGTCTCCTTGGGATCCTTTGACCCGAAAAACACCTCGGCGATCACGCCGCCGACCCCGGTGAAAATGCTGAGTGCCCAGATCACGCAGACGATGATCAGAAGGATCTTTACCACAAGGGGCATGCCCTTCTTCTTCTTTTTCGCTCCAAATTCGCCGACCTGATAAACCGTACTCTGTCCCGCGTAAGGATTGGGGGCTGCCTGCTGCTGCCCCTGGTTTCGCACAGGCGGGGGCGTCTGCTGCTGATATGCAGGCGGGGGCGGTGTCTGCTGTTGATATGCCGGCTGCGGCGGAACGTTCCCGTTCACTGCCTGCTCCTGTCCGGCCGCCGGCGCATGCCGTACCGACATGGTTTTATTCAGAGAATCCGCGTTAAGCGACGGCTGCGGCGTCTGCTGCTGATATGCAGGCTGCGGCGGAACGTTCCCTTTTACTGCCTGCTCATTACCGGCCGGCGGCGCGTGCCGTACCGACATGGTCTTATTTAAAGAGTCCGCATTAAGAGGCTGCGGCGGCGTCTGCTGCTGATATACCGGCTGCGGCGGAACGCTCCCGTTCACCGCCTGCTCCGTACCGGCTGCCGGCGCATGTCGTACCGACATGGTCTTATCCAGAGAATCGGCTGCCATCGTCTGAGTCTGTGCCGGTGCCGGCGTAGCGGCCGCCGATCCGGGCACATAGGAATCATTGATGATCGCGTTCAGCGCCTTTTTCATCTCCCGCGGGTTCTGAAAGCGCCTGGAGGGCTCAAAGGCGCAGGCTCTTAAGATGATCTCAGCCATCCCGGCGGAAGCGTCAACCGGCGCCGGGAGCGCCTCTCCCGAAAGTCTTCTCTGTACCGCGTTCATACGCTCATTGGGGCTCATCTGCGTTTCCGGCGTTAAAAACGGCAGCATACGGCGGTTTAAAAAGCGGTAGAGCACCAGTCCCAGTGAATAGATATCGACTGTCTGATCATAATTTGCGCCCTTTTCGATCTCCGGCGCCATATAATTATAGGTACCCTTCTTCGAAAGACCTC
The DNA here is from genome assembly GCA_024698885.1 of Lachnospiraceae bacterium. Lineage (GTDB taxonomy): Bacteria > Bacillota > Clostridia > Lachnospirales > Lachnospiraceae > UBA2868. Next base: position 14,375 of record JAILQQ010000236.1, read on the forward strand.
CCGCCAGATTCTCAAGACGTCTGGCTACGCCGAAGTCGCCCAGCTTATAATCCCCGTACTGGTTCACGAAGATATTTTCGGGTTTGATATCCCGGTGGATCACATGCTGTCTTTCGCAGATCTCAAGCGCCGAGCACATATCGATACCAAGCTGCGCCACCGCCTTTTCCGGCATCGGAAAATCCCCGATATATACGTTTAACGGCGTTAAGAGCTCCATCCTGATAAAGATCGTCCAGCCGATCTTATCCGGGTTCTCCACCACCTTATAATCCTCGACGCTGACGATATTCTGCACGCCCTTAAAGGTATCCATTAACTGGATCTCGCCGACAAAGTCATTGACGATGCCGCTCAGGTATGCCCGGGTATCATCGATCGTCAGTCCGTCCGCCCGCAGGGAATCCACCTCGGATTCATTCTCCGGGATTCGGATCACCTTGATCGCCGCCCGGCTTTCCCCCGCGAAATCATTCCTGACAGCCTCATAGACCACCCCGTAGGCGCCCTTTCCTAGCTGTTTTTCAATATGCCATTCCGGCCAGAAGCCGGCTAACATCTCTTCTGTCGTCATATCGCATTACTCCCGTATCCGCGCCGATTTGCTTTGCAAATCGTGCGCTTAGGCATGAACCTGTAAACAGTATAACCGTTTCCCGTCGATTCGTCAAAACGGTTCTGCACGGTTTTACTCCGCCGCCCTGATCGTGATCAGCCCGGTACCTGCCGTCGTGACCACCATATCTTTCAGTCCTGACAGCCTCTCTTCCAGATTCATGGACGCCACCATATCCTTGGCGATACTGACGGCGTTTTTTACCGATCCTTCGGGGACGATCGCCTCAAAGCCGCCGCCGTCCACGATATCCATCACGGCATCCTTTGCCAGCAGATAGCCCGCGCCCGCGACGATGCCGCCCGCCATGCAGCCCGCTAACATCACTACCTTCGTTACCGGAAGAAGTGCTAAGATCATCGCCGGATGCGGGATCGCCATGATCGTCATCATAATATCCTCCGCCATCAGATTTCCGTAATCCTCGGTCGTGATCTCCCCCTTTGCCAGGGAATAACCGTTGACCGCCGATTTCATCGTA
>JAILQQ010000002.1 GCA_024698885.1 Lachnospiraceae bacterium
TCGTGAGACAGTTCGGTCCCTATCCGGCGCAGGCGTAGGATATTTGAGAGGAGCTGTCCTTAGTACGAGAGGACCGGGATGGACGGACCACTGGTGTACCTGTTAGATACCAGATCTATCGCAGGGTAGCCAAGTCTGGAGGGGATAAGCGCTGAAGGCATCTAAGCGTGAAGCCCACATCAAGATGAGATATCCAAGACCCCTTTAAGAGTAAGAGGTAGATAGGGCGGGAGTGGAAGTGCAGTAATGTATGGAGCTGACCGCTACTAATCGGTCATAAGCTTTTTTAAGAAGTGGCTCGGGATTCAGTTATTTGGTATTCGGTTTTCAGGGTATATAGAATATAGAAGAAATAAAAGCACCGAATCAGTGAATTATACTGGTAAGGTGTTTTTTTTCTGATAAATATTGAATTCAATTTATATCTTTGTTATAATAAATTCAGTTTAATATTTTCGGATGAGGTGAAGGTATGGATACAAAGATTCTGCTCGAAAATGGAACAAACGAACTTGAAATACTGGAATTCAAGCTTGGGGATAACTCTTATGGTATCAACGTGGCAAAGATTACGGAGATCATCCCGTATTCTCCTATAACGCCAGTACCTAATTCGCATCCGAGCATTGAAGGGATTTTCATGCCGCGTGATACTATGATTACGGCGATCAGCTTAAAGAACGCTCTTCAGCTGGGGGAATCGACGACTGACGGATTATTTATCATCACGAATTTCAATAAGCTGGATGTCGCGTTTCATGTTGACCGTGTGATCGGTATCAGCCGGTACTCCTGGAAGGATATCATTAAACCGGATTCCACGATCAATTCGGATGATAACGGTATTTCGACAGGTATCATCAAGCTGAAGGATCGTCTGATCATTATTCTTGATTTCGAAAAGATCGTCACGGATATCAGCCCGGATACCGGACTTAAGCTGAATGAAGTAAGCGGATTTTCCGAGCGTGAAAGAAGTGACGCTTCGATTCTGATCGCAGAGGATTCGCATTTGCTGAATAAACTGATCTCGGATGCGTTATCCACGGCAGGTTACGTGAAGCAGAAGAGAACGGAAGACGGACTGGAAGCCTGGAATTATATCAATAAATGCCTTGCCGAGGGTACGGTGGACCGGAATATCGACTGTGTGATCACGGATATCGAAATGCCGCAGATGGATGGTCACCGCTTGACGAAGCTGATCAAATCAGATGACAGACTGAAGCATATCCCGGTTGTTATTTTCTCTTCACTCGTTAATGAGGAAATGAGAGTGAAGGGCGAGCAGCTCGGAGCAGATGCGCAGCTTTCCAAACCGGAGATCGGAAGACTGGTGGAAGAGATCGATAAATTGCTTTCGTATTCGGGTTAATAGAGTGGAAAGACTGATATATACGGTCTTTCCGAAAAAAAGGTCGGGCTTCCGGCCTTTTTTTCTATGGAAAGGGCAATTCTCAACGAAGCCCGGATATGTTATAATTATATGATAATTTTGGAAAATTCAGAATTGTCTGTCAGGAAATGATGTGTTTATGAGAGGGAACAGATGAGTTCAGAGGAATATTTGGACAGTCTTTTGCGAAGTGTAACAAACAGTGAACCGGAACCGGCTGAAAAAACGATCATTCGGGATGAGCCGGCGAAAGCGTCACTGTCAGATTTCGTCTCGGATCTGATGATGGAGAACCCGTCGGAGCCTGCGCTTTCACAGGGCACAGATACTCCGGACATGCCCGCCTTCCAGCCGGAAGAGATCCCGTCGATACCGTTACCGGCCGCACCGGAGACGGAAATGATGGCGGAGCCGATGCCGTCCATGCCGGAAGAAGCGATGCAGGCGGAAGAGATCCGGGCAGAGTACGAAGCGCCTGCGCCGGAGTCGGAGATCCTGCCGGAGGAGATCCCGACAGAAGCGGAAATTCCCCTACCGGATGAAGAATTTCCGTCGGAAGAACTACCGACGGAGCTGTCCGTACCGGAAGAAGAGATCCAGCCGGAGGGACTCCCGGAGGAGCCGGAACTGTCCATGACGGAAGCGGAGATTCCGTCAGAAGAGGAACTGCCAATACCGGAAGCGGAGATCCCGACGGAAGCGGAAAACCCTGTACCGGAAGAAGAAATTTCGCCGGAAGAGATCGAGCCGGAGCCGGAATTGTCCGCACCGGAGGAAGAGGTTCAAATGGAGGAGATTCCGGCAGAGGAAGAAATCCCGCCGGAAGAGATCGAGCCGGAGCCGGAACTGTCCGCACCGGAAGAAGAGGTTCAAATGGAGGAAAGCCCCGCGGAGGAGCCTCCTATGGAGCCCGAGGAGGCCATCCCGGAGGAGATGGACTTTGATCCGGATGCGCTGCTGCAGCCGGAAGCCGAAGCGGTTTCGGATCTTCTGGAAACACTTCCGGAGGATGAGGCGGCTAATATGAGCGATTCGGATCTGGAGGATCTGCTGAGCTCACTGGATAATATGGGAGATCCTTCGCAATCGTCTGAAGAGATCGTCTCCAATTTCGGCCTAGAGCCTTCGGGAGAAGGAAACGAGTCGGATCCGGAGCAGTCAGGGACAGAGCCGCAGCCGGAGGAAGAGGCTCCTTCCGATACGCCTGCGTCAGGGGAAGATAACGATGACGACAGGCTCGGACAGGAAGAGATCGAGGCGCTGCTCTCACAGGCTGCCGGGGATGGAGAAGAACCGGATATGCCGGATGTGTCTGACGACCTGATGGATCTGCTGGCGGACGGAGAGGGCGACCAGGATATCTCCGATATCGGCGACCTTTTGAGCAAGGATGAGAACCATGAAGCGATAGACCCGGCCATGGCCATGGCTATGGAGGATACAGAGGGCGCCGCGGATGCTCTGCTTGATGAAATAAACGGTACGGGCGAGGATGAGACGCCGGCCAAGGAGGACCGCAAGGCGGCCAGAGAAAGGAAAAAGAAGGAGAAGCAGGCCAAAAAAGAACAGAAGCGCCTGGAAAAACTGAAGAAGAAAGGGAAGAAAACAGGCACCGGGGAAGAGGGTGAAAACGGCGATTCTTTCGAACAGGAAATGGCGGAAGCGCTGGCGGAAGGCCTGATCGATCAGGATTCCTTTGAAGAGCTTCAGGAAGAAAAGAAATCCGAGGAATCCAAAAAGAAAAAGGGCGGCTTTTTCGCGAAGATCATAGATGCCCTGACGGAAGAGGTAGATGAGGACGAGGAAAAATTCGCGGAGGAAACGGCTGTTGATATCGCCAAAACCGGCGCGTCAGACAATGAAAAGATCCTCGAGGAATTAGAAGCGGGGGATGCTCCCGCGGAAAAAAAGGAAAAGCCGAAAAAGAAGAAAAAGGAAAAGAAAAAGAAGGAGAAGCCCAAAAAAGAGAAAAAGCCGAAGCCGGCCAAGCCCCAAAAGCCGAAAAAACCGACGTTCATTAATACGGGGCCGGACTTGAACGTTCCGAAGAAGAAGGTTCTGTTGGTCATGTTCATGTGTCTGTCGTTAGGCGTTCTCGTGGGGATCATGTCGGTCGTGATACCGTTTTACGCGGATATGAACCATGCCGACGAAAAATATGATCAGGCTGCCTATGACGAGGTATTTATGGATCTGACCGGCCATAAACTGTCAAAGGACGAGCAGGCCCTGTACGATAAAAACCTGATATTATACAAGGTCACCAGAAGGTATCAGTCCTATCAGAACTATATGGCCCTGAACATGCAGGTGGAAGCGTTAAATTCGCTGGTGCAGGGGATCCGGGTGATCGACGAGGAGGAGCGGAAGGCTCTGGAGCTTGGGATCACATCCCAGTTTGACATGATCGCCGAAAAGATCATTGATTCACTGAACTCGGTTTTCGGCGTTTCGGTAGAACAGGCGCAGGCATGGTTAGCCATTCCGAGCAGCGAAGAGTATTCGAGAACCCTGGAGCGGTATCTGGAAGGCGGCGCGCCGGTCGGCACGGATCCTTCGCTGGAACCGATCCGGCCGGTGGATAACGGCGCACCGGGCAACGCTTTGGTCGAAGCGGAGGAAGCAGAATTCGAGGGAGGATTATGATTGCGATCATCGATTATGATGCCGGGAATATCAAGAGCGTGGAAAAGGCGGTAGCGAAGCTTGGCTACCAGCCGATGCTGACGCGCGATCCGGAAAAAATACTGAACAGCGATAAGGTGATCTTACCCGGCGTCGGCGCGTTCGGCGATGCGATGGAGACGTTAACGCGATACGATCTGGTTTCCGTGGTACAGCAGGTGGCGCGGGAAGGTATTCCGCTACTGGGGATCTGCCTGGGGCTGCAGCTGTTTTTTGAGGACAGCGAGGAATCGGAGGGCGTACCCGGAATTGGGATATTAAAGGGACATATTAAACGAATCCCCCGCGGGGAATATAAAAAGATCCCGCATATCGGATGGAATTCCCTGAAGCTATCCCATGACGGCCGCCTCTTTCGGGGGATCGAGGAGGACAGCTGCGTCTATTTTGTGCACAGCTATTATCTGGAAGCTGACGAGAGGGATATCGTGAAGGCGCAGACCTCTTATAACGTAGCGATCGACGCTTCGGTGGAAAAGGACCGGGTTTTTGCCTGCCAGTTCCATCCGGAGAAAAGCAGTGTGGTAGGGCTTACCATCTTGCGAAATTTTCTGGAGCTTTGAATATGTATACCAAAAGAATTATTCCATGTCTTGATGTGAATGCGGGAAGAGTGGTCAAGGGCGTTAATTTCGTGAATTTAAGAGACGCCGGGGATCCCGTGGCGATCGCCGCCGCTTATGACAGGGCCGGTGCCGATGAACTCGTATTCCTGGATATTACGGCATCCTCCGATGCCCGGGATACGGTGACGGATATGGTGGAGGCCGTGGCAGAGCAGGTCTTTATCCCTTTTACCGTGGGAGGCGGCATCCGTACGGTGAACGACTTCAAAAAGATACTGCGGGCCGGCGCGGATAAGGTTTCCGTGAATTCAGCCGCCATCTCGCATCCCGAGCTGATCTCCGAAGCGGCGCTTAAATTCGGCAGCCAGTGTGTTGTTGTCGCGATCGACGCCAGAAGGCGGGAAGACGGCAAGGGCTGGCATGTTTACAAAAACGGCGGAAGGATCGATACGGGCGTCGACGCGGTCGAATGGGCGATCCAGGCATACCGGGGAGGCGCGGGAGAGATCCTGTTAACAAGTATGGATCAGGACGGCACCAAGGCGGGCTACGATCTGGAGCTGACGAGGATCATATCCGAAAACGTGAACATCCCGGTGATAGCCTCCGGAGGCGCCGGGACCAAAGAGCATTTTTACGAAGCCTTTACGGAAGGAAAGGCGGATGCCGCGCTGGCGGCTTCTCTGTTTCATTTTAAGGAGCTTGAGATCCGTGAGCTGAAGGAATATCTGGCACAGAAGGACGTTCCCGTAAGATTGATATAGGAGAGCGCACGATTTGCAAGCAGACCGGCGCAAATTGGAAAGGATTTGGCATGGCAGCGATCAGCAACGATTGGAAGGAGCCTTTGGCCGAAGAGTTTAAAAAACCGTATTATCGAAAGCTTTATGAGGCCGTACGGCGCGAATATCAGACAAAAACGATCTATCCGGGCGCCAATGATCTGTTCAGCGCTTTCGAACTGACGCCCCTGCATGCCGTCAAGGTGGTGATCCTCGGACAGGATCCCTATCATGAGCCGGGACAGGCGCATGGTCTCTGTTTTTCGGTAAAGCCGGAGATTACCATTCCGCCGTCCCTCGAGAATATTTATAAAGAGCTGCAGGATGATCTGGGCCTTAAGATCCCCAATAACGGGTATCTGGAAAAATGGGCGAAACAGGGTGTTCTTCTGTTAAACACGGTACTGACGGTCAGGGCGCACCAGGCAAATTCCCATCAGGGCCTTGGCTGGGAAAACTTTACGGATGCCGTGATTCGGATCCTGAATGCCGAGGATCGTCCGATCGTCTATATGCTCTGGGGGCGTCCGGCACAGCAGAAGGGTGCTGTTCTTGATAATCCGAAGCAGCTTGTTTTAAAGGCACCGCATCCCAGCCCTCTTTCCGCATACCGCGGGTTTTTCGGATGCAGGCATTTTAGCAGGGCAAACGCTTTCCTTGCGGAGAACGGCCTTTCGCCCATCGACTGGCAGATTGAGGATATAGTACAGGGGTATGTATGAATAATCATGCAGTATTAAAGGTCCTGGAGGCCTTGACAGGGGCCGCGATCATCGTCGCCGTATGGTTCGGCGTGTATTACGGCAGTATATATTATTCGAAGGATCATCATATCGGAACGATCATCACAAAGGGCAATGAGCTCATGCAGGAGAACGCCTATACGGACGCCATCGCCTGCTATGATGAGGCGCTGGAGCTGGAGCCCGAGAACGATGAGCTCAAGGAGGCAATTTCGCATGCTTATATCCTGCTCGGAAGCAGTCTGGGCAATACGGACGAGGCGGTGGAAGCCTACCGGCAGGCGCTTGTTTACGACAGCGGGAACAAGACCGCCTATTGGGGCATATACAATATTTACGACGGCAGAGACGATGAGGACGCGGTCATTGAGATCCTGAGCCAGGGCTATGCGGCGACGCAGGATGCCAATATGCAGACGATCGTCGATAATATCTATATCGAGCGCGCCAGGATACAGGCCGAGGAGGAGGAGCGCCTGCGGGAGGAGGCGGAACAGGCGGCGATCGAAGCGGCCCATAACGATCTGCTCAGCCAGCTGTACGCCTGCTTCGAGGCTGGCAATATCGATGATGTAAAGGAAATGGTAAGACAGGAAGCCTTTATCGATATGACGGATGAGATCGTGAATCCCGATACCTCGTATTATTACGGGGAGAAATCCGATGACGGCAGCCGGAACGGGAAGGGCGTGGCCGCTTACATGGACGGATATTATTATTACGGGGATTTTGCGGATAATGAACGTTCCGGAACCGGTACCTGGATCCGGGCGGTCTATTCCGAGAGCTCTGCCATGGGTTCTTCGATCTACGAGGGAGAGTGGTCAGGGGATAAGCCTAACGGCAGCGGTACTGTCACTTCGAATTACTTTGCGGAGCGTGTCGGCGCCGGAGGCATGAAAAAACAGGTCATAAGCGGAAACTATCAGAACGGACTGGAGAACGGCACGATGACGTTAAACGGTACGCTGAAGACCGGCGGGAGCGTGAAATATCAGTATCAGGCATCCGACGGGATCGCTGCCAAGATCAGCGATGAGGATTCGGGGGTGAAGGGGCAGTACATTATTGCCAAATCCGCTGATGAGAGCTCGAATCTGACTTCTGACGGCTCCAAAAGGGGAGTGGAAGGTTTTGTCAACGAATAGCAGGAGGATTATGAAAAAATGAGGAAAGAAACGTTTTTAACCAAAGAAAAAGCGGAGGAGATCGCTGCGCAGTTCCCGACGCCCTTTCATGTCTATGATGAAAAGGGGATCCGGGATAATCTCACGGCCATTAAAAAGGCGTTTGCCTGGAACAAGGGATTCCGGGAATACTTTGCGGTCAAGGCCAATCCGAATCCGTTCCTGATCCGTATCATGAAGGAATACGGCTGCGGTTGCGACTGTTCCTCGTATACGGAGCTGATGCTGGCCGAAAGACTTTCGCTTCCGGGAGAAGCGATCATGTTTTCTTCCAATGATACGCCGGCGGAAGAGTATGCCTATGCGCTAAAGCTCGGCGCGGTCATCAATCTCGATGATCTGACGCATATTGATTTCCTTGAGAAGATCTGCGGGGCGGAGGGCTTCCCGAAAACCATAAGCTGCCGCTTTAATCCGGGCGGATTATTTGAAATGAGTAACGGGATCATGGATAATCCGGGAGATTCGAAGTACGGGATGACAAAGGATCAGCTTTTTGAGGCTTTCCGTATCTTAAAGACGAAGGGTGTGGAGCATTTCGGGATCCACGCGTTTTTGGCCAGCAATACCGTTACGAATGAGTATTATCCGAAGCTGGCAGGCATTTTGTTTTCCCTGGCAAAAGATATAAGTGAGACGTTAAATGTACATATATCCTTTATCAACCTGTCGGGCGGCGTCGGGATCGCCTATCAGCCCGGACAGGAGGCAAACGATATCCTGGAGATCGGAAAAGGCGTCGAGGAACAGTACCGGAGCATCTTAGAGCCCGCCGGCATGGGGGATGTGGCGATCTATACCGAAATGGGGCGTTTCGTCACGGGACCCTATGGGGCGCTTGTGACAAGAGCGATCCATGAAAAGCATATCTATAAGGAATACATCGGCTGCGATGCCTGCGCGGTGAACCTGATGCGGCCCGCCATGTACGGCGCGTATCATCATATCACGGTCCTGGGGAAGGAGAACGCGCCCTGCGATCATGTTTATGATGTGACCGGTTCTCTCTGCGAGAACAATGATAAATTTGCCATTGACCGCAGCCTGCCGGAGATCGGGATCGGAGATCTTCTCTATATTCATGATGCCGGCGCGCATGGATATGCGATGGGCTATAATTACAACGGAAAGCTGAAATGCGCGGAAATACTGTTAAAGCAGGACGGGTCCTTTGAGATGATCCGAAGGGCGGAGACGCCGGCGGACTATTTCGCGACGTTTGACTGTTTTCCGGAATTTAAAGACCTGGGGTAATTGTTCAGGACAGCCCGAAGCACTTGTTGCTGAGGGCGTACCAAAATGTAGGTTTTGCGATGCGGCCCGTCCTTTTGCGGAGCAAAACCTATAATGACGGGCCGCGTATCTGTTCAGAAGCCAGAGGGTTCTGAACAGATACGATCTAGGGAAGGAATGAAGGCGGAAGAAGGCAGAAAAAGATGACATGGCACGTTGTGCCATGTCATCTTTTGAAGTTGTTTTCAATTTTCAGTTAGGTCGGTCTGCAGATAAAAATCAATCTTTTAAATAGAGGAAAATGCCGGCTGTGGGACTTGAACCCACACGTAGTCACCTACAACAGATTTTGAGTCTGCCTCGTCTGCCATTCCGACAAGCCGGCTGAAACAGTAGCAAGTAGAATCATACCATATTATGTTTTGGTTTTCAAGACATACGCTTGCAGGAAATTCTGGAATGCGGGAGATGTGGGAAATGTGAGAGATGTGGGAGATGAGGGAAAATGAGCGAGATGTGGTTATGGGGGAGGGGGGGGCGGCCCGCCGGGTTATCCCCGGGCCGCTCACGGAGGTGTCCGATACTGCCTCAAAACGAACCTTCCCTCCGGTGAGCTAGTTCACGAAACAGTAAGACCCTCGGGAAGAGCCCTCGGGCCTAACTGTTTCGGAACGGATCTCACCTCCGGTCAAAGCGGTTCTGC
>JAILQQ010000004.1 GCA_024698885.1 Lachnospiraceae bacterium
GATCATGCCGATTCGGTCTGCCCGCAGACCGAATCATTTCCTCTTTGCTTGCAGATTGTGCGCTTAGCCCCCGCCCCTGTATTTCTTCCGGTAAGCGGTGGGATTCTCGCCCACCTCCTTGCGGAAGATCCGGCTGAAATAGAATTGGTCCGGGTACCCGGTCAGCTCCCCGACCCGGGCGATGGGCTCGTCCGTCCCGGCTAAAAGACGTTTCGCCTCCTTCATGCGAAACCCCGTCAGATAACGGCTCGGCGACTCTCCGTAGGCCCTGGTAAACAGCTTGCTCAGATATGCGGCGGTAAAGCCGTATTTTTCCGCGACAGCGCCCAGATCGATCTCCTCTCTGTAGTGCTTTGTCATATACTGTTCAAGGTAGGCCGCCATATTCTCCGCGCTTCTCCCCCCTGCCTCCTCTTCGCCCGTAAGCTCATACAGGCCCGAAAGACGCAGGGATATGCCGGACAGTACCCGCTCTAACTCCTCATCGGCTACCGGCTTCAGGAGATAGTCAAATACCCCCTGTCTCAGCGCCTCCTGGGCATAGCCGAAGTCCGCGTAGCCCGTTAATATGACCGTGATCACGTCGGGGTACTGCTCCCTGATCGCTTCCGAAAGCGCCAGTCCGTCCATTTCCGGCATCCGGATATCCGTAAATACCACCTGGATGTCATGGCAGGAAAGCGCCTCCAGCGCGGAGCGTCCTTCACTGCATTCGCAGGCGACCAAAAACGAAGGATCAAGCTCCGCGATCTTTCGCTTGAGAGACTCCCGCAAATAATATTCATCATCCGCCAGTAGTACCTGATAATGCTCCAGTTTTCTCACTTTTTCCGATATGGCCTCCTACCGTTACGAAGGCACCTCCCTCCTTGCGGTTTCCGAAATCAAATACAAAGGGGATGCCGTCCAGAAGATACAGCCGGATAAAGATATTCAGGATCCCCATTCCCTTGATCTTTAAGCTCGGCAGGGTACCCGTCGCCAGTATCTCATCCATACTGGCCCGGAGGCTTTTATCGACCGCAGGGTCAAAACCGTCTCCGTTATCCGATACCGTGATATGCCAGTCCTCTCCGTCCCGGCCGCCGCTTACCGTGATCTCCCAGGGCGGCAGATTTTTCTGTACGGAGCGGATGGCGTTCTCCACCAACAGCTGCACACAGAGCTTCGGCACCATGCAGTCGAGGATCTCGTCCTCGATATCGAAATGATATTGAAGCTCCTCGCCGAAACGGCGCTTCATACAGTGCAGGTAGATGTCCACCTGCTCAAGCTCCTCCTCCACCCGGATCCGCTGTTCCCTGTTCGAGGAGATGTAGCGTAAGATCGCCGTGATGTCCTCGCACATGGCCGCCACCTGCTTGATCTGTCCCTCCTCCGCCATCTCCGCGATGGTGGAGAGAGAATTATAGAGGAAATGCGGATTCATCTGGGCCTGCAGCGCGAGCATCTCGGCTTGGACCTCCTGCTCCTTCAGGGTCAGCATCGCCTGGGTCGTATTCTCCTGATAGCTGATGCTCTCATTCAGGGAATCCCGGAGCTTGTCGATCTCCCGCACGCCGGTATCCGAAAGCGTAAGCTTCTCATACTGCGCCTTATGACTGTCCGATAAAAAATCATACATTTTCCGCAAAGGATCCGACAGCTTCCGGGAGAGAATCGTGATCACCACGAGACAGGCCGCGAAAGTTATGATCGTGGCAAGAAGGCTTAAGGCTACGGAGCGGTAAACCGGCGCCATGAAATCCGCGCTGTCGGCTGCCATCACGACGGTCAATCCGTATTCCGGGACCTCCGAAAAGCAGAGATACTGCTTTTTCCCGGTCAGGGGATTGCGGATCTCCCCGTCTCCGGACGAACGCTTTTCATCATAGGCGTAGATCTCCTCCGCCGGATAAAGCCTGCGGCCGTCCGCGTCATAGACCGCCACGGTAGTCTGATAGGGCTTTCCCGCGGTGGCGACATTTGCGAAAAAGGCGTCATACTGCTCCTTCACGCCGATAAACCCCATGGGAACATGCAGATCGTTGTAAAACATCCTGTAAAGCGATAAATACTGAGTGTCCGCGGGCAGCCCCGCCGCGTCGCTGACGATAACGTCCGCCGCCGGTGCCACGATACAGCTCTTTCCGGCCCGTTCCTTAGCTTCCTCATACCAGGCAAAATCGGAAACCGCCACGGTCAGATCCCCGTTATAGCTGCCGACCCCGTAACCGTCCTTTTCCATGCCGTACAGGTTTAACTGTCTGACGTCAAAGTTAAAGCCCTTCAGCCAGATCAGCTCCGAAGCCAGCCGCCGCTGCAGCTGGTTCCGTAAAAAAGCGTTCTCTTCGGTCTGATAGGCGTAAAACGTCTCCTTCAGATCCGACGAGGCAATGGAATAGAGCAGGATCGTATCCATCTCCTTGATATCCTGTCGGAGGCTCCTGGCCGCATTCAGGCAGTTTTCGCGCAGATTCCCGATTTCCTGCGTGCGTAACGTCCTGTACTGTAAAACCGTAAAAAAAACGGATACTACCGTAAGGATCGCAGCTGCGAGGATCAGCAGATAGGTTGATAAAATCGTCTGAATATTCCGTCTTTTCATCTTTCGAAGTTAAGCTCTGCCGCTTCTCCCCGGTAAACAAGCTCCTTTGACGGTTCCTCCCGGGACACCCCAGAAACGTCCTTCAGAAGGATCCGCATCGGGATCTCCGCCGGCATGCCGTCGTAGCTTCCCTTCCTTGCGCCAACCGAAAGAGTCCTGTTTTTTTCGTCCCAATGCAGGGAAACCGTCGCATACCCGCCGTTTTCATAGTCATATCCGTCTCCCGCATCCTCATAATGCAGAAGATCACCGTCCCGTCCGGGATAGATCTGAAGCAAAAGCGGCGTATCCGGTTCCTCGGAAGCGTAATGCAGTCCCTCCCTCATGGGAAGGATCGTGCCCGCCGGCACAAATACCGGTATCCGGGAAAGCGGCGCATCCGCTATGACCGTCTGCCCGTCTTTATAACTCTCCCCGGTAAAGAAATCATAGAAAAGCCCGGGGCCCTTCGGAAGATAGCAGCTTCTCTTCTTCTCCCGGTCGATGGGCCTGCTGCCGCTTTCGTAGTACATCGGCTCCGTGACCGGGCAGATCAGAAGTCCTCGCCCGAACATAAATTCATCCTGTATGGTCCTTGCCTTTTCGTCCTGCGCATGATCAAACAGGAGGCTTCTCATCATCGTATCGTGAAAGAGTCTGACAGCACCGGCCAGAGAATAAATATAGGGCATCAGCCGGTAACGCAGCCGGATAAAGGCAGCGATCGCATCATAGAAGGGCTCTCCCTCCCTGCCGAAATGCCAGATCTCACGGGGTGTATCAGTCCCGTGACTGCGAAACATCGGTAAAAAGGTCCCCATCTGCAGGAAGCGGACGTAAAGCTCCCGGTATCCGAGATCCTTCACGCCTTCGTCATAGACGCCCCGCCAGAACCATTTCGGTGTTGGGTCATTATGACAGCCGCAGCCGCGGTTTTTCCATTCCTTTCCCACCGTAAAAAAGCCACCGATGTCATAAGTCCAGTAGGGATATCCCGAAAGCCCCATATTCAGGCCCTCGGCGATCTGGCGCCGCAGCGTATCGTAGGAAGCGCAGATATCGCCGGACCAGAGCATGGCACCGTATTTCTGTCCGCCGGCATAACAGGACCTCGTCAGGTTCAGGACACGCTTCTCTTTCGTGGTCTTGCGCTGGTTCTCAAACATGCCCTTAGCGTGGGCCAGGCCATAGGCGTTGGCTTTTTCGGGCGGCAGATATTTCTTATGCTCATTTCCCACCAGCTCAAAGCGCTGCCAGGGCTCCCGTTTGATCTCCCCGCCCCAGTCGGGTCCCGAGAAGGGCTCCGTGGAATCGCACCAGAAAGCGTCAAAGCCCCGGTCAAAAAGACCGGTTTTCGCCTGTTCCCAATATAACGCCCTGGCTCTCTCGTCAAACGCGTCATAGGTTGCCAGGTCATTGAGCAGGAAGCCTTTATCCGCAAACGCACGGTGATCGTCCGTCCCGAAATTCATATTCGGCCAGACGGAAACCATGGTATGCACATGCATTTCGTGAAGCTTCTCCGCCTGCTCTTCCATATCTCCGTAGCGGGCAGGATCCAGGATCTTATTCCCCCACTTTCCTTCCTCCCAGGTATTCCAGTCCTGCACGATCCCATCAAGGGGGATATCAAGGCTCCGGTAATGCGCGGCGGTTTCCGTCAGCTCCTTTGCCGTATAGTACTGTTCCTTGGACTGGATATAGCCGAAAGCCCATTTCGGCAGCATCGCGGCCCGTCCGGTCAGTGTACGGAAACCATCGATGATCCGGTCTATGCTCTCGCCCATGATAAAATAATAATCCAGGGCAGGCAGGGTATCAAAATACAGATAGGAGCCGCTCTCCGTATCGTTAAAGGTCATCAGGCCGCTGCAGTCAAAGAAGATCCCATAGCCCTGATCCGACAGAAGCATCGGCATCGGTATCCGCATATTATGCTGGTAAAGATACTGCACATGGCCGCGGTAATCGTAGACGCCGTCCTCCCCCTGCCCGAAACCGTGAATATGCTCATTCGCAGCAAAGGAAAAATAGAGCCTCCCCTGCATGGCCTCGTGATCGGCTTCGGCCCGCAGATTTTTGATGAAATTCCGCTCGCCGTCCACGGTCTTTACGCGCTCGATCACCGGCTCCTCGTCCCCTGTCGTATATTTCATGACCGGAACCCGGATAAACTCTCTGCCGGCCTCCGAAAGGAGCACGCTGTCGTCTGAGGCCCTTCCCCAGCACAGTACAAGGCCCTCCTCCTTAACCGTTACAAAAAGCGTTCCATCCGAAATCCGCACGCCGGAATCCGAAAGCGGTGTAACGGAGAGCGTTCCTTCCGCCAGTCCTTCCTGAACGAGAGGATACCCCTCCTTAGGATTTCCCGAAAGCTCCTTCATTTCATACAGGCAGCGGATGATCCCCGGCCGCACCGGGAAAAATGAAAGCACTGCGCTGCCCTCTTCTATCCGGATCTGATGGTCAAGTTCCTGTATATTCATTCTCTTTTCTCCTTGTCTGCGCCGATCGTGCGCTTAGGCATGAACCTGTTTACCCTCATTTTACCTTGTCTCACCGGAAATTGCCAGTGACAATCCAGGTGACGATCCAATCAGGTGACGCGATTGTTTTCACGGGCCCCTTATGATATAGTTATGAAAGAGGCATTGATCCAGTCAGGAAGCCTGACTGGATCGGCATGAACGACAGTTCATGCCTAAGCGCACGACTTGTTGGGACAAGTCGGCGCAGGAAGGAGGCAGACACCTATGAATATGCTGCAGCAGCTGACACAGCCCATCAATCTGATCATCAATATTTTCGGTATCGTGATGCTCGTTCTTCTGACCGCTAACGCTGCGGGCCTGACCTCCCATAAGCGGCGGATCACGGACGCGATGGAGGGGCGCAGGATCCGCTCCACCATCAAACGGGGAACCCTCGAGGTCGAGGATGACGAGCTTCCGGATACCGTGACGCCCGATACGATCCGTTTTTATGAGACGGATTTTAACCGGGATTATTCAAAATACAATGTATATGCCCAGCTCATCCCGATCTTTCCCCTGCTTGGTATTCTGGGGACGGTCTGGGGATTGGTGCGGCAGCTTGTCAGCGGGGATATCGAACTGATGTTAGCCTCTCTGAATATTGCCCTCTGGTCTACTCTCTTTGGCCTGATCTGGGCGATCCTGCTTAAATTTCTCGCTGTGATCTGTAACGCGAGGCTTGTATCTGATGTGGAAATACTGCTCTCCGACTATGAGAAGAAGCTGACGAATGCCGTCAGGTTCAACAATATCAAGGACGAATAGGTATGCGGAAGAAATGGAACAATGATATCTTTCTGGATCTGACCTCTTTACTGGATATTATTTTTATTATCCTGATGATCGTTGTATGCAGCCAGCTGAACCTCTCAAAGCGTACCGAGGAAGCACAGGCCGAAGCCGCCGAGGCAAAGCAGGCGGCAGAGACTGCGTATGCGCTTTATTCGGATCAGCTTACGGCAGACAGTTACACGGGGACGCTCAGCGTGACCGTAAGCTTTAATGAGGAAGCCATCACAGAACGCACGATCCGTGTTTTAACAAAGGGCGGCGACATCGTCACCTTTGATCTGATCGGCAATCAGACAGAGGAGCCGCTTTCTGCCTTTACGGATTATCTGCAGAGCTATATTGATGATCATCCGGGGCAGCCCGTGATCCTGTCTTTCAATGAAGACGACGAGGATATTCTGTACCGGGACGAAAAGGCGATCCGGAACATCTTTCTGACGCTTTCGGAAAGCCCCGATGTATATCTGCGTCAGACCGCAGTATCCGATGATCCGGCAAAGGAGGATGCGCCATGATGGTTTCTGTCCTGATGATCGGCGGCGCGATCATCGGTTCCGTCGGGCTGATCGGTATTATCTTTCTTATCATGGAGCCTTTTTTTCGGGCGATCGGTATTTACTTCAAGCGCTCCGAAAAATATATGTATTATGAAACGGACCGGGGCAGAAAGCTGATCCACCGGGAATTCAAGGCGTTAAGAAACGGCTTTGTTCTGATGCTCGTGGTCGGCTGGTCCTGCTTCGGTCTCGGCTATTATCTGAAGTATATGGCAAGAGGCGGGGATTCTCTGCTTTTTTCGGAGGAGTCTGAACCTGTCACGGCGGAACCCGAAGCGCAGTTTCAGGACAGGGAAACCCCGGGGCAGGACGGCGCCCTGCAGGAGAGCCTGTCTGCCTCCGGAGATCCTTCTCTCTGCACGATCAGGATCTCCGGCCGGGATATCTACATGGACGGTGTAAAGCTCGGAGATGCCGGTCAGCTGGAGGCCTGTCTGAAGACCTTCGACCGGACACGCCCCATCCTTCTGACCGATGATTTTGCGGTGGCCGCGACCTGGCACCGTACGGAGGAGCTGTTAGATACCTATGGGATGCAATATGAAGAAGAATAGATTTATACTCCTCCTTACCGGCGCGCTGCTTCTCGTCATGCTGACGGGCTTTGCCAAAAGAACAGTGGAGCTTTTGGACCAGGAGCCCCTGATCGATCTGGATACGGCCCTCCAAACGGCCCCTCCCGGCAGTCATGCAGACGAATCCGCAGGCGAATCAGATAAGGATCCCACGGACGTTACGGGGCAGACGCAGTCTGAACCGGAGGAGGTTACGCCCGAAAAGGAGCCCGATCCGTCCAGAACTTTTCGCGTAACGGTCCGTCAAAAGGAGATCCTCTGTGAAAAGCAGAACTTTGACAGCGTGGAAGCGTTGCGGGGCGTATTACTGAAGGATGTGAAGGCGGGAGACCGTGTTTCCCTGAATGATGATTACGCCGAGGCGCATGTATACCGTCGTGTGCTGAAGCTGTTAACGGAGCTTAAGGATACGATCGGCTTTTCTCTGACGGAAAGCATGAGCTGAGCAAATCGGCGCAGTAAGGAAATGATTGGGTCTGAGGTGTCTGAAATGAAGCATCCGGTTTACATAAAATTTAAAATCCTTTCTCTTCTTTTCTGTCTGTCTCTCTTTCTTTGCGGCTATTACCTTCCCGGCAGAGAAGTGGTGTTAGATACGGAAAAGCCGGAAAACAGAGTTTACCGGTATATCACGGCGGATACACTGCTTGAAAAGATCCGCTCGACCTCCGTTTACGATCCCTATCAGAAGAAGGACTTTGCCGTTCTCGGCAGGGTCGGGATGATAACGGATTACTGGTTTGTCCTGCAGCCCTTAAAGGGGACGGGAAACCCTTCCGTTACCTGCCGCTTTGATGATTATGATAAGGCGGCTGTGCTTTCTTCCCTGAAGACCGGGGATCAGGTCAGAGCCTTCGGACGGTTAAACATCGATCTGCTGACCGGTGTCGTGGAAATGGCGGCGGAGCAGGTAAAGCCCGATTCTTTAGGAAGCGATTCCCCGGAGATCTACGGGCTCTTAAGCGGAAAGACCATGAATAAAAGCTCATCTCCGGTAAGATCGCTGCATGACGGCAGGATCCGCTTTACGATCCCGGTGGAGCTGCAGGACGTCGAGCATGATATCCTGGCGGAAGGGCTCGGTAATATGGAAGGGTATCAATATACCCTGAATTATCTGACCGGTCCGGAGAATAAAGAACCGGAGAGCTTTTTTATCGGATATTTCGACAAGAAAGAGCATCTGAAGAACATCGGTGACAAAACCGAAACCGAGGCCATCGAAAAGGCTATCATCGCGAGCATCCTGAAGATAAAAACAGAGGACGTCGGCCGCCTTTTTAAGAGCGACAGCGCCCCCTTCTTCGGAAAATCCCGTTATCTTTATTACCAGGATGCCTGGCAGGATTCCTTCGGCGGTGCCTACCATCTCGAGTTCGCCTTTGAAGAGCCGGATCCCGACAGTATTCTGGTATATCTCTATGTTTACCGCAAACCGGTACATCTCGAAGAGATCATGCTGATCATGCAGCTGCTTGAGTAAGGAACTGTCACAAAATAACGTGAACATTTGCGCAGGATGCTTCTTTCGAGAGCAAGGAAGAAAACGCAGTCGATGCGGGTTTGTGACGATTTTGTGCACAAAATCGTCACTGAACGAGGCTTTCTGACGCAGTTATCGAAGAAGCAGACAAGCAAAGGTGCACAAGTTATTTTTTTGACAGTTCCTAAGCCCGCGAACAAAACAACAAAAAAGGCAACCTGTTAATATCTGCATTATTGCAAGCAATATGCAGATATTATCATGCACGGCAACCGCACAGGTGGAAAAAAAGGCGGCCACCTTGCGGTGACCGCCGAAAGACTCATCTATTGTACGTATTATCTCTTAGTAACCGAACTCCTGTGCCCAGAAATACGTTCCGTCATCTGCCACATAAACCGAAAGCGAAATCTTGGAAAAATCAGGGAACAGAATGTTCTCTCTGTGGGTCGGGCTGGCCATCCAGCCGTCCAGAACCTCTGAAGCGTTCACATACCCGTAAGCCAGATTCTCACCGCCCATGATATCACTGTTTACGGTATACCACGGCGTATTGTTCGGACGGGTATGGGAGAATACCTGATTGCACTCCTTCGCCCTTACGTCCGAGGTGCTTTCCAAGTTCGGATCCCATTTAAGAGGCTTGAGCTTATTCTTTTCCCGGATCTCATTTACCATATTATAAGCTCTCAGCGCCTCGCTTCGTAAGGAAGCCGTATCTCCGGACGTATCCGCCAGAGCCACTGCCTCACTGTCGAAAAAATGCGTCGTATCCGCCGCGATATCAGCGCTGGCACGGAAAGCGGATTCTGCTTCGATCGTCCCCTTGTTGCTATGCAGACCGATCAAAATAGCACATGCGGCCAAAGGTAAAACCACGATGCCGGCAATAATACCGATCACTGTCCTCTTCTTCATATCAATTCCTCCTTTTTATTGAAAGGCCAAACTTTACATTAAGCAAGCCATATAACTACATATACCCTTTTCTATCATATAAGACGTTATCCGGTCCTAAAAAGGTTCAGAAAATAAAAAATTTTTTTATTTTTTCCCCAGATTATTTTCCGGCCGATTTTTTGATCCGCCGGATCACGGCCATGCCTCTTGCATTCGGGCCGGTATGCACCGTAATATTGCAGGAAAGCGGGACATACGCAGTCGGATGGTCGGGAAAGGCTTCCTGCACCAGGGAAAACCAGTGCTCCGCATCTTTCCTCTCGACACAGCTCGTCGCGGCGCCGATCAATAACTCTGACGGCTCTGTATCCTTAAATCGTGTGCTCAGATTCAGGCGTATCGCGTCTAACATCTTCTCGGCACATTTTTTCTCTCCCCTGGCAACGGTGACCGGTTCAAAGGTATTGCCGTTTGTTTTAAGGATCGGCTTGACGTTAAGTACATTCGTCACAAGCGATGCCGCAGAGGACGCGGCCCGGCCTGATTTCATAAAATATTCCAGCGTATCCACCGCCAGATAGATGATATAGTCGAGAGCCTGCGCCTCTAATACGCCCCGGATCTGATCCGCTCTCATTCCGCGATCCGCCATATTTCTGGCGTCAAGCACCGTCGTTTTCTGCGCGATGGAGATCCGGCGGTTATCGACTACTGCCACCTTACCGTCATAATCCGCCGCACAGCCCGCAGCCATGGCGTAAGAACTGCTCAGGCCGCTGGTCATGGGAATGTATACGATCTCGTCATAGTCGGATGACAGAACCCTGTCCCAGGCCTCCATGACATCCGCCGGGGAAGGCTGGGAAGTGGAGACATCCCGTTTTTCCCGAAGGGCCTTCAGAAATTCCTCATTGGAAATGGAAATTCCCTCATAATACACCCGGCCGTCGATCAGGATCGGCATCGGGATCGCAAAAACCCCGAGTTCCTTTGCCTCCTCCTCGAAAATACTGCTGTTGGTGTCGGTCATCACAGCTGTTTTGACTGTATTGCTCATGTTGCTTAATCTATCCTTTTGTCGCCCCAGAAGAAAAGTGCTACCGTTCCCGGACCGGTATGGCTGCCGATCGTGGTCCCGATGGAATTCTGAAAGATCTCGCCGTCTATATGCGGAAATTCCTTCCGGATCATTTCCGCCAGCTCGTCGGAATCCCGTCTGCAGGCCGAGTCATTGATAAAGACCTTTCCGCTGTACTCCTGTCCGCCCTCTGCATGCTCCTTCATGCGCGCAAGCGTTT
Source organism: Lachnospiraceae bacterium (assembly GCA_024698885.1). Taxonomy (GTDB): domain Bacteria; phylum Bacillota; class Clostridia; order Lachnospirales; family Lachnospiraceae; genus UBA2868. Next base: position 10,706 of record JAILQQ010000004.1, read on the forward strand.
CCGCCAGAACCTTTTTCTTCGTGCGGATCTTATAACGTGGGATCAGCCGCCCCATAAAATCCACATTCAGTAACGGGCAGATGCTTAACAGATTGCCGAAATAGCCGGAAACCTTGGAAACACGTCCGCCCCGTACCAGATAGGTCAGATCAGTCGTAAAAAACCAGTGATGGAGCCTTAATTTGTTTTCCTCGATCCAGGCCGCCAGCTCCTCCACCGAAAGGCCCTCGTCGCGCTTATCTGCCGCGCCGTCCATCAAAAGTCCGTAGCCGCCGCTTGCCGCCAGGGAATCGATAATATAGATCTTCCGCTCCGGATATTTTTCCGCCAGCATCTCTTTTGCCACATTCGCGGAATTGATGGTTCCCGAGATACCGCTCGACAAAGTGACATGGATGATATCCATCCCCTTCTTTAAGAACCTCTCAAAGACCTTCTCATACTCCCCGGCACTGACCTGGGATGTCCTGGTCGCGGCCCCGTCCGTCATTTTCTGGTAAAACACCGTATAGGGCATGGAATGTCCCATATCGTCAAAATATTCTTTTCCGTCTATTTCAAAATGGAACGGGATATACTCTATATTCCGTTTCCTGAGATATTCCTCCGTCAGATCTACAGTAGAACAGCAGCTCAGAACATAATCGCTCATGTCAAAGCTTCTCCTTTCAGTTTCCTTTTCCATTTCCTTTCCCTTATCTTCCTGTGATAAGCTTCGCTATCTGATCGTAGCCGGCTCCGGCCGGTATCTCAAAGGAGCCGATGATCACAAAGCGGTCGAGGCCCTTTCGGCAGAGATAGGCGTCAAAGGCCTCGGCATCGTCGACGAGTCCTGCCTTCTCTAACTGTTTTGCCACCTCGTAGGAATCGCTCCCCTTCACGATACGAAGGGTCCCGCCCTTCGAAGAGCTACCTGTTTTTCCCTCGGAAGCTCCGGACGCCCCCGTAGGCGTCGGCGTCGGAGTCGGAGTCGGCGAGGGTGTTTCCGGTTCCTTTTCGTTCGTCTCTTCTGCTCCCGCCACCGAACCGGTCACGGTAAGCTCATGCGTCGTTTCGCCGTTTCGTCCTTCCTTAGCGGTTTCCGTCTTATCTTCTTCCTTATCAGGCACCGGCGTAGCATCAGCCGTTTTCGTTTCCGCGGAAATCTCTTCTGTTTCGGAAGGCTTCTCCGCCTCCGTTTTATCGGGCGAAGGAGCGTTTTCCCCCGCTGTATCTGTTTCTGTTTCCGTATCCGCTTCCGGCTCCGGTTTATCCGCCGTTTCCACGAGGATTCCTTCCGGATCCGTATTCTCTGCAGGAGTCTTCCCGCTGTCCTCTGTCGTCTTTACGCCTTCCGCATCCTCCGAAGGCTCTGAAGCAGAGGGCATCGAAACCAGTACGCCGTCATCCTCCACCATCCCGAGCATGGCAGCTCTTTCTCTGATCTCATCATCGGTCAGGCTCTGCTTATGCCCGCCGAGGGTATATCCCATAAGAAGCGCTGTGACCACAATGCCAAGGCCAAGGCCTCTTAAGTAAAATCGTAAATTCATGCCGCGCCTCTTTCTATTTGAACAGATCGATCACAAGCTTCACCTCGCCAACCCCCAGGTTCAGTTCCTTCGCGATCTCCACTGTCGATTTCCCCTGCTCATGCAGTTCTATGATCTTCTGATTATTATTCACCTTAGCCCCGCCAAAGCCTTTCATCATGCTGCTGCCAAAGGCCGACTGACTGACGGCGGGCTTCTTTTCCTTCTCCGGTTCCTCGTCACGGATCGTATCGATCATGCCGCTTGCCGTATCAAAACTCATATTCTCCGGAAAGCTCACCGGCCTCAGCACATCCTCCGGATTCGTCAGGGTAATGGTATTCGCGTCCAGAGAGGTAAAGCTCTGCGTATTCAGGGTATTGAATACCGGCTGGATATCCGCTTCGCTCTGTCTGGCCTTCAGCATATCGATGGCCGTCATGGGCCGCTCGGCCGCCTCTTTTACCTCATTTAATTTCTGCTTCGAATAATCCTCGATATCCCGTTTGAGTTCCTCTGTGCTTGTCTGCGCCGCGCTTGAGATCGTTTCGACCTCGCGTACCGTGGCCTCCGCTCTGCGGACGGAATTGCTGACATCCGCCTGTTTATCGGAGAGCATATCATAAAGGAACATGACCTCCTTATGGTTTTTGTCGATCTCCTGCATCACCATATCGGAATATTCATTGACGGCCATGATCTTTTCATTGGAGAGCTTCTCGAGAGACCGCTCCGCCTTGTCCATGGCATACTCCACGGTCTCGTCCGTGGCATCGTTCACCCGAAGCTTCATCGCGTCAAGCTCCCGTTCCATGAGCTCGTGGATCTCACGCTGCTCCTTTTCCATATCCTTTTCCGATTTTGCCGGCGCTTTGTCCTTGATAAAGAAGCTTGCGGCAAAAATAATCACTCCTATGACAAGGAGTGTTATTTCCATAGGGGTCATATCATTTCTCCTTCAAGTATCAGAATAATGATTTTATCCGGATGTCCACACCCTCCCGCACGAAGCGGGAATGCTGGGCCGGTGTCTTCATCTCTTTCGTCGCATTGATGATCGTGATCACCGTACCGGGGAACACATCGCCCGAAACCTTGATCACGGCGTTCTGCACATCCTCCGATTCCTTCACCTTTTCGACAAGCTCATCATGCGCCTTTGTCTCTTTTTCCAGTGCTCCGGAAAGCACCTTGTATTTCGCGTTGATCTGCGACATCTGCGTCAGCTGCTCCTCCGTCAGCTGCTCGCCTCTCTTTAACCGCTGTGTATAGGCCTGAAGAACGGGGCTGAGCTGCTCAAGAGCCTTTCGGAGCCTCGTCATATCTCCCTCTAAAGATATGATCTTCTGCCTGACCTCCGGATCGGTCCCCACCTCCACGTGGGTCTCAACTCCCATTTCGGAGCCTACGGACTTCGCCTCGATCATACCCAGAGCCCTCACCGAGCCGCCGGTAATATTTCCTTTCTTGCCATTGACCGCGATATTGGTCTTCGCCATGACCTCGCTGTGAATGATCGCCTCAGCCTGCACATACCCGCCTGCGGTCACCTTGGCATTCTCGAAAAACTTGGCGATGATATTCCGGCCGGCCTTCAGTTCGCCCTTTCCCATGCCGTTCATGCCGCGGCCGATGATAATATCCTCTCCGGCTTCAATACTGGCGCCCTCCACGACGCCCTTTACCTCCACGGAGCCGCTGGCCTTGACGGTAAAACCGCTGGTAACGCTGCCGACGATCTTCACATCGCCCTTATACTTGATATTGCCCGTAGAGGTATCCACGTCCTGTACCTCATAGACATCCTTTACGAAAATCGTATCATCCACCAGCGTCACGTTGCCGCTTACATCGGATCTTAACTCCAGTCCGTCCTCACTGACGATCGTATGGGCGCCGGATTTGAAGGAAGCCTCGTTCACCTCTCTGGGCTTTACGAATTGTCCGTAAACGTCCTGACCGTCCTCGCCGGGCACCGCCGGCGTAAGCCTTGCCAGTACGTCTCCTTCCTCGCACTGCTGTAATATGTTCAGATCAAAGAAATTGACCGTTCCGTCCTCATTGAGCTTCGGCTTTCTGGTCGGATCCGTATTGAACAGGTACTCGACAGCGCCGTCCGTCCCCTCTTTCACCGGCTTTCCCTCTGCCACAATATAATCCGTGCAGTAGTTCCGCTCCGCCAGGTACTGCCGGATGTTCTCCTCCTGTACCCCGAAAATGATCCCCTTGAATTTAAGGTCGTTTATGATCTCAGCCTCGGACAGCTCATTCCCGCCCTCCGCAGCCGGATAAAAACGGGCGGTCGCCTGCATGCCGTCAGCAGAAACAGAGACTGCCATGCACTCTGCCTCCGCAAACCCCTTTGAAGTGTCGAGTTTTGCGGTCTTTACCTCGTCCTTCGCACTTTCGACGGTCGCCTTCAGCTTGACCATATCCGCCGGGTAATCCCGTTCAGTAAGATAGTCTTTCAGCTCATTGAGATTTACGGTCTCGCCCCCCGCCTCCGGAGGATAGATCTCAACAAACCGTCCTGACGAGGTGAGTCTGATTCTGAAATATCCGTTTTTAGCCATAAATACTACCTGTAACCCTAGAAAACAATCATCATAATGAGCCGGCGATGATACCCATATACTGTCCCAATTTGCCACGCATCTTGGAAAGAGCCTTTGTGTGCAGCTGCGAGATGCGCGATTCGGAGACCTCCAGGATATGGCTGATCTCCTTCAGGGTAAGATCTTCATAATAATAAAGCTCAATAACCCTTCTCTCCTTCTCGGTCAGAAGCGAAAGCGCCTCACCGAGCATTTCCTTCAGTTCCTCCTTTTCAATGACCTCCTCCGGCAGTGCATATTTGGATGTCATGCCGTGATCATCGATGATATTGACGTCCCCGCCGCCCTGCTCGATGAATTCATCTAACGATACCACATTAGTGACCTTCATCTGGGACTGCCAGCTGTCGTATTCTTCTCCGCTGATCCCGAGGTGCGCCGCGATCTCCTCTTCTGTTGCGGTCCGTCCGGTCTTAGCCTCGATATCCTTGATCGCCGCCGAGATATCACGCTGTTTTTTACGTACCGTACGGGGGATCCAGTCCATTTTTCGAATCTGGTCTAAGATCGAGCCGCGAATCCGCAGACTCGCGTAGGTCTCAAACTTCACATCCTTTTCGGGATCGAATTTATCGATGGCATCGATCAGGCCGAAAATGCCGTAGCTTACCAGATCCTCATATTCCACATTGTAGCCGAGATACATGGCAAGCCGGCCGGCCACCACCTTGACGAGAGGAGCATATTCCAGTATGATGTTTTCTCTTAACTGCTGTGAGGGATTCCTGGCATATTCGCTCCACAGCTTTTGTCTTGCGGAATCCTCCATCCTGCTCCCCCCTCCCTGCTTCGTTTATACCCTTTTCAGGACATCGCATAATAACTTACTGCTTCTCTACGACGCCCATGTCTTCATCTTCTTCTTCGACTGTGTCGCTTTCTCCTTCTGATCCTTCCTCCGATTCCTTTTCGATGACTTCACCCTCGTCCAGGTTCGGTCCCTCCTCCGGAAGCGGAATAAACTTATTCCAGATCGCCTGCACGATCAGCCCGATAATAAGAAACACAACAAGTGAAATGAATAAAACTACCAACATTTCACTCAGCTCATACTCATATATATAAGTAACTACACAAGCCACCAAAGCCCCCAACAGCATGATCGTCAGGGGAACCTTTCTCGTATCCATAAAGAATCAGATCGTTTTCTGGCCGCGGCCGACGGCTTTGATCAGAAACTCGCCCGTATCCGGATCAAACTCTACGGTACGTCCGTAGCTGTCACCCGTATCCTGTGCCAGAATAGGAATCTTCAAAAGGCTCAATACCTTTTTCACCGCTTCCACATTCCGATCGCCGACGGACATCGCGTCGTTCTTGCTGTTAAAAGCGAACATCTTGGCGCCGCCCGCGATCTTTGCCACCATCCGGGTGCGGCTGGCGCCGTTCTTCGCCATAATTTCCACAAGCTCTTTGACACCGGTATCGGCGAATTTAGCCTTTACTGAATTACTGGCAATCTGCGTGCTGTCAGGAAGCATGATATGCGCCAATCCGCCCACCTTGGTCTGCGGGTCACGGATCGCAATGCCTACGCACGAACCAAGCCCTAAGGTCGTGATCTTATCCGGCGCCTTACACAGCTTCAGATCTGCCATTCCAACCTTGATCATCGTTCCCATCTTCTCTGCTACATCCCCAATGAAGTAAGTATTTTCTCGTAAGCCTCTAACGTCGGAACGAGAATGAAATATCCGTTCAGCTCCAGATCATCGGAAAACTTGGTATCGATCAAAAGCATCTTGTCGCCCAGCTCCGCGAATTCGATCGCGGGAGCGGACATGATCGAGCCAAGCATATCCACGCAGATCTGCGGCGGCGTCGGTGAGATCACGAGATTCGTCAGCGACGAAAGGCTGTTCAGATATGCGCCGGCAATGATATTACCAAACTCAAGCAGCGCGGACTGCTGCATCTCGTTAAAGGAAGGATCATCTGGATCTTCCTCCTCCATCGGCGGCATCCCGAGCGCGCTCATGGCGATGGAAACTAACTTCTTCGCGGCCCGCAGTTCAAGCAGGAACATAATGCTTCCCTCGATATCGCCCTCGATCAGCAGCTCGATGCCGGCCATGACCTGCTCCGCGCCGCCCATGGCATCGCCTACCTCACTGAATTCAAGCAGCTCCGCCTTCGGCACCTTCATGTCGATCCGCATGTTCAATAGCTGTGACAAAGCAGTCGTCGCGTTGCCGGCTCCTATATTGCCCAACTCCTTCAATACGTCAAAAAAAGAATCATCTACATTGTTTAAATCAATACTTGCCATCAGTCTGTCCTCTTTTCAGGTAATATCTCAGGCGGTTTCCTTGTCGGAGATCACCGCCGAAAGGTCAAGAAGCGAGATCAGGCGGTTTTCAAACTTTCCGATACCGCTGATATACGTGACCTGCGTTTTTGTCGAATTCTTATTGGCCGGTTCAAGGCTGTCCACCGGGAGAGTCACCACCTCCTTGACGGAATCCACGATCACGCCCACCGGCGCGTTGTTTTCAATCTTGATAATGATGATCCTGCTCTCATCCGTCAGCTCGACATCCGGCAGGCCCGCCTTCTTGCGAAGGCTCATGACCGGTACCACCTCACCGCGCAGATTGATAACACCCTCAAAATAATGCTGCACATTCGGCACCCGGCGGATCTTGGTCATGCGGATGATATTGTCTACATATTTGATATCAATACCGTACTGCTCATCGCCGATATCGATGACGATAAACTGTATCGCCTCTACCGAAGCTGATTTGTCATTCAGAGCCAATGCTGTGCTATCCATATCTTACAGACCTCCTTATATTAATACGTTCGCGTCAAGGATCAGTGCGACTTCACCGTCGCCTAAGATCGTCGCGCCCGAGATAATACGGCTTGAGCAGTTGATATACTTACCGAGAGATTTGATAACAACCTCCTGCTGTCCGATCAGGTCATCCACCACAAGACCGGCCAACTGATCGCCCTTCTTCACGATAACCACGGTCAGGATGCTCTTCTCGGTCTCCTCCTCTTCAATATCTAAGATCGGGCGGAGTCTGACGATCGGGATCACGTTCTCACGCAGTGTGATCACTTCCTTGGCTTCCACATATTTGATGTCATTTCTCGCAATGCTCTCGATCGTATCGATGGAGCCGAGCGCGATCGCGTATTTCTCGTCGCCGACCACTACCATCAGAGCCTGTATGATCGCAAGGGTTAACGGCAGTCTCACCGAGAAGGTCGAGCCCTCGCCGAGCTTCGTCTTAACGGATACGTCACCGCCAAGCGCCTCGATCTTTGATTTTACGACGTCAAGGCCCACGCCTCTTCCGGATACATCGGTAACCACCTTCGCCGTTGAGAAGCTCGGCTGGAACAGAAGATCGATGATCTCCTTCTCCGACATGACCTCTGTCTGTTCGGGCGTCAGCTGGCCTCTCTCGATCGCCTTGGCCTTCACCTTCTCCACGTCGATACCGTTACCGTCATCTCTGACATCGATATGAACGTTATTGCCCTCCTGATACGCATCGAGGAAGATCGACCCGGCTTCCGGCTTGCCTCTCTGTGCTCTGATCTCGGCGGACTCCAGTCCGTGGTCGGCAGAGTTACGGAGCAGATGCATTAACGGATCGCCGATCTCATCCACCACGGTCCGGTCAAGCTCTGTATCCTCACCGGACATATACAGGTTCATCTTCTTGTTCAGCTTCTTCGAAAGATCTCTGATCATCTTCGGGAAGCGGTTCACGACGGTCTCGATCGGGACCATTCGTACCTTCATGACGGATTCATGCAGATTCGTCGTAACGTTTTCCAGATAACCGATCTGCTCGTTTAAGGCTGAGTTGTTCTTGCCGTCGCCGGTGGCTACGGATACGATACTGTTCTTTGCGATGATCAGCTCGCTGACCAGATTCATCAGAACATCCAGCTTCTCGATATCCACCCTGACGGTACGGTTCACCACAGGCTTGGCAGCCGCGGGCTTCTTCGCTCCCTGCTGGCCTGCTGCCGGTGCCGGCGTGGCCGGCGCAGCTTCCGTCTTGGCCGCGGGCTTTTGCTCCTCGGCCCCTGCTGTCTTTGCTGCCGCTTCCTTGTCGGCGGCTTCCTGCGCTTCCGCTTCTTCCTTTTCCGTCTCGTTCCCCTTTTCCAAGAAGGCGGAACCGTCCATCTTTTCACCGACAACGTGATCGATCTCCGAAACACTCATGATCGCGGCTTCTACTTTATCATAGCCGTCTTCTGTCGCGATGATGATGCTGAAATCAAAATCAAATTTTTCGTCCTCTATATCCTGGCTGGTAGGATTCTCCGCGATGATCTCGCCAAGCTCCTCCACGGCCTTGAATACGAGGAAGGCTCTGGCCGCCTTTAAGACGCAGGACTCCTGGATATATACGGTGCAGCCGTAGATATTCAGTCCCTTGTCGACCGCGTTCTTTAACTCGGTCTCCTCGTTATCCTTCAGCTTGATGCTTTCCCATTTCTTTTCCGCGGCAGGAACGCCTCCCGCTTCCCCGGCTTCCTCGGCCTTTGCCTCAGGTGCCGCCTCTTCGGAACCGGCAGCTTCTTCCTTGGGCGCTGCCTTGCCAAGCCCCTCATCTAAGATCGTCTGGAGCTCCTTGATGATCGCGGCATTGTCATTCGTTCCTTCATCGGAAGTCGCCTGGATCGTATCCTTGTACTCTTCCAGCGCGTCCAACGCCTGGAACAGTACGTCGATCAGTCTGGAGGTCACCTTCATCTTGCCGTTTCGGATCTCTGTGAAGACATTCTCCATATCATGGGTTACGTTCTGCATTCTCTTGTAGCCCATGGTACCGGCCATACCCTTTAAGGAATGGGCCGCCCGGAAGATCTCGTTGATCGTATCCTCATTCTCCGGCTCATTCTCGAGGATCATCAGCTGATCGCTCAGATTCTGTAAATGTTCGGTTGTTTCGTCGAGAAAGATTTCCAAATACTGGTTAACATCCATACTAGTAAACCCCCACGTTCTTAATAATATGATTTGCAATTTCTTCCAGAGGAACGACCTCGTTGACCGCACCGCTTAAAGCAATCGCCTTCGGCATGCCGTATACCGTGCTTGACTCCTCATCCTGTGCTATCACGCGTACATTCTTCTTTTTCTTGAGGTTCAGGATGCCGGCGGTTCCGTCACTTCCCATGCCGGTCATCACCACGCAGACAATCTCATCGAATTTAGAGTTGGCCAGTGATTCGTACATATAGTTGGCGCATGGCTTCACGCCTTCTCTGGTCGGTTCGTCGGAATACCGGATCACGTAATGGTCGCCGCTCTTATAATCGGCGTTCATATGCAGCCCGCCCTGCGCAACGTAAACATGTCCCGGCCGGATCGTCTCGCCGTCCACCGCCTCCGTCACCGGGATCTCACCTAAGGTCGCCAGCCTGTCCGCTAAGGACTTCGTAAAGCCCTTCGGCATGTGCTGTACCAGTAAGACCGGCGCGTTGAGATTCTTCGGCAGCTTCGGGATTACCGACTGGAGCGCTCTCGGACCTCCGGTCGAGCTGGCGATCGCCACCAGCTTCCTGCCGCTTCTCGGCGGGAGCTCATGTACCAGCTTATCGATATCCTGCGTTTTGCCGGTCCTTGCCCCGGTAAAGCTTGAAAGAGCCTTCTGCGCTTCCGACGCAGCGGAAACCGCGACCGACGTGTTGTCGAGGATCCTTGACGTTCTGAAATCCTGCCTTGCAGGAGGATTGGCGCTCCGATAGGAGCGGCCGGCCGCCATCATATGTGTCGGACTTGCTGACGTCACCGCGTACAGAGACTCCAGAAATTCCGTCTTGAAGATCTCGTTCCTGGCATTTGCCACGTTTTCCGGCTTGCGGACGAAATCCACGGCGCCGAGATCCAGCGCTTCAATGGTTTCCTTCGCGCCCTCGCCGGTAGTGGTACTGGCCATCAGGACATTCGCGTAAACTCTGTTCTTTATCATCTCCCGCAGCATTTCCAGCCCGGTCATGCGCGGCATATAGACGTCAAGCACCACAGCGTCGTACTTATGGCCGGAAAGCAGCTGAAAGCCTTCCATGCCGTCCTTTGCCGTATCCACGACCTCGAATCGATTGTCGCAGTTAATTATATCACACAACACCCTTCTCATGAGTGCAGAGTCATCTACCACTAATATTTTTTTCTTCGCCATTGATCTAGCCCTTTTCTTTTCGTCTGATTTTTCTTTCTTCCTCAAAGATATAGCGGATGATGCTCTCGCGGTCATCCTTCATGATATGCACAAACTGCAGACGGTGCTCAAAGGCCCCGGGATTGGTCTTAATCTCCTGGGAAAAAAGCACCCGTCCGTGCAGCGTATATTCGTTCAGCTTTCCGCTGACGAAAAGGGTAAATTTAAAGAGTACCTCCGAACCCTTCGGATACTGGGTTCTGGAGATGAACCGGGCTCCGCCGCCCGAGATATCCACCATGATACCGTTGTCAAAGGTGATATCCGTATCGATCAGCTCGACCTTTTCCAGGTTCGGATCATCGGCATCATCCGCGATCTTGCTGGCCTTCATGTCAAGGACGCAGTTCAGCCGGTAATACTCCCGCCGCTGATATTTCGAAAGGTCTGTGGTCAGCTCCATGAGCAGAGAGTAAACATTATCGGCCTTCATCCGGTCGACGACCCGCGCCAGACACTGGTAAAGCCCGCTCTTTGTATAAAAGCAGATATTGAACTCCTTGTCGATGGGCAAAAGGATCATTTTTCCATGATCAAGCGGCATGGCGATCTTCAGCTCATCCTCCGAGATGATATCATAGACCACGCTGCGAAACTGCCTTTTATCGGACTCTCTGCCGGGTCTTACCACGGTTTCGATATCTAATTTGTCCCCTACCTTCACATACTTTGATAACATTGCTCCCCCTTTTTCCCCTCTTTTCGGAACCGGTCAAGAATTAACTTTCATTTTGACTTGTCTTCGCACTCATCTGCTTCACCAGAAAATCCTGACCTTAAGAAAACTTCTTCCCCCTGACCATGTTGGCAAAAAAACCGGCCATTCCATGCTTATGGTACGCTGCCGCCGGCGTACTGCCGGTCAGCGTGGCCGCAAGCGTCTCAAACGCCAGTGACGACCTGGCTCTGGGATTCTCGATGGAGATCGGCGTCTGCTGCATGATCGCCTTCATGAGCTGCGGATCATCCGGCACGAACCCCAGATACTGGATCGGGATCTTCAGATAACGGCTCACCACCGCGTTCAGCTTCCCGAAAAGCTGCCTTCCTTCCTCCTCGCTCATCACCTTGTTGGCGATCACCTTGATCAGCGTCATCTCCCGGCTGTAGCGGGGATGACGGTTCAGTGCCTTCAAAAGCGAATAGGAATCCGTTAAGGAGGTGGGCTCCGGCGTCATGACAAGCAGCACCTCGCCGCTGGCCACCAGAAATTCAAGCACCGAATCGGAGATACCGGCACCGGTATCAATAATAATAACATCCGCTATAGAATCTAACTCCGCCAGATTCTGTATCAGATAATTGATATAGTCCCGATTCAGATTGGAAAGTCCCGCTATGCCCGATCCGCCGGAAATAAAGCCGATATCCATGGGCCCCATCGTGATGATCTCCCGGATGTTCTTCCCCTGATAGATCAGATCCGACAGATTATGCTTCGGCACGGCCCCGAACATCACCTCGATATTGGCCAGACCGAAATCCGCGTCAAAAATGATGACCCGCTTCCCCAGTCTTTTCATCTGTACGGCCAGGTTGATCGACACATTGGACTTCCCGACACCCCCCTTGCCGCTGGTAACCGTGATCACCCGCGCAACCGGCCGGGGCTGTTCGCCCCTTTTTATAATGTTTCTCAACTGTTGTGCCTGATCCATATCATCTGCCTCCTAACAGTTGCTTGACCGTTGTTTGCGGTGAAAACGGCTCTATGTCATCTGGAACGTTCTGTCCCACCGTCACATAGGACATATCCGCGCCCGTATGTTTTCTGATATTGAATAAATTGCCATAGGACAGTGTTTCATCAAGCTTGGTGAAGATCAGCTTGTAATCCGTAAATTCCCCGTAGGCATCCGTTATGTTCTTCAGATCCCTGTATTTCGTGGTGGCGGACAGGACCAGATAGATATCCTTCTCCATATCCTCCTCCACGCAGGAGATAAACTGGCTGACGCTCTTCTTTAACTCCTCGTTGTGATGGGAATGCCCGGCCGTATCCACAAGGATATAATCGTATTTTTTAAAATCCCGGATAGCCGATTCCATCTCCTCGGCGGTATAGACCACCTGAAAGGGAACCTGTAAGATCCCGGCGTAGGTACGCAGCTGTTCGGCGGCCCCGACCCGGTAGGTATCCGAGGTCACAAGAGCGATCTTCTTTTTGTCGTTCACAGTCAGGATCGATGCGATCTTGGCGATCGTCGTCGTCTTTCCGACGCCCGTAGGGCCGATGAAAAAGATGATCTTGACGCCCTCTGTGGCCGGAATGATGGTCTTTGGCTGCCCGAACTGCAGGATCATCTTCTGGTATACATTCGCCAGGATAAAATCGATGGAAGAGGAATCATCGGAAACCTTCCCCACCTCATCGATGATCTCCTTCGCATATTCCTCCGTGATCTCATTATCCACGAGCGTCCGGTAGATCAGCTCAAGGACCGGACTCTTCTCCTCCTCGGGCGTACCCTTTGCTTCCTCTCTGGAAAGCTGCTTTTCGATAAAGGACTGCAGATTATCGAGCTTTTCCTCCAAAAGGCTGTCTTTGCCGGGCTTTGGCACAGAAGCCGGTTTTACGGTTTCCGTCTTTTCCGGAGGATTTTCCGGCTCGGGTATGATATTCGGGTTGTATACAGGCTTCTGCACCGGCCTGGGCGTAATGGGGCGGGGCCTTAAGACCGGCTTCTCCTGCTCTTCCTCCAGGGCGACCGTGACCTCTACCAGAGACTTTTTAAAAATACTTAAAAAGCCCTTTTTTCTGGCGTTTCGCACGTTCATGATCACGACGCCGTTCCCTAACTCCTTCTTGGCGGCGGAAACGGCTTCTTCCTCGGTTTTTCCCTGGAACTTCTTGATTATCATAGTGTTTTCTTTACGCTGCTACCATGCCGACCGACTGCAGTTCAATATCACTGTCGACTTCATTATAGGAAACCACGATCAGGTCCTTGTAGAAATCCTCGGTCAGACGCTTAAAGTACATTCTGACAATGGGCGAGGTGATGATGATCGGATTTTTGCCGAGATTTTCAAGCTTTGCGATCTCATCTCCCACGGATTTCATGATCGCCCGCGTACGCTCCGGATCCAGGGTCAGATACGCGCCCTGCTCGGTCTGCTTCACGCTCTGCATGATCTCCTGCTCGATCTTCGGATCTAACGTCACGACGCTGGTCGCATCCCCCGTCGTGAAGAATTTCGCGGAGATCGCCCGCTTCAGGGCCTGTCTGACATATTCCGTCAGAACATCGGTATCTCTCGTCACCATCGCGTGATCCGCGAGCGTCTCAAAGATCGTCAGCATATCGCGGATGGAGATGCCCTCTCTGAGAAGATTCTGCAGCACCTTCTGGATCTCGCCGATGCCAAGGAGCTTCGGTGTGAGCTCGTCTACCACGGAAGGATTGTTTTCCTTCACGTTATTGATCAGGTTCTGGACATCCTGTCTCGTCAGCAGCTCCGCGATATGCTGTCTGACGATCTCCGTCAGATGCGTCGCGATGATGCTCGGCGGATCCACCACGGTATAGCCCATGCTCTCCGCCCGCTCCCGCTGGGATTCGGTGATCCAGATCGCAGGCAGATGGAAGCTCGGTTCAAAGGTCGGGATGCCGGAGATCTCTTCCTCCACGAAGCCCGGATTCATGGCCATATAATGGTCAAACAGGATCTCGCCTTCGCTGACCTGGATGCCCTTGATCTTGATGATATACTGGTTCGGATTCAGCTGGATATTATCCCTGAGTCTTATGATCGGCACAACAGTACCGAGCTCCAAAGCGATCTGGCGCCTGATCATGACCACACGGTCAAGCAGATCGCCGCCCTGGTTCACGTCAGCAAGCGGAATGATCCCATAGCCGAATTCCAGCTCGATAGGATCCACCTGCAAAAGCGAGGTGACATTTTCCGGTTTTCGTACCTCCTCGGCCTGGGTCTCGGTCTCGTCCACGGCGGTCTCCACCTCCGCCTCCTCCGTCAGTCCCGCCACATATCGGCCCGCCATGATGAAGGTAAAGCCGATGGCGAGGAAGATCACGACGTTCAAAGGCGTCGCGATGCCAAGGAAGCAGATGATCCCTCCCACGAAATACAGTGCCTTCGGCAGTCCGAAGAGCTGACGCACGATCGCGCCTCCCAGCTCCTCCTTCATACTGCCCTTGGTGATAAGGATACCGGTGGACAGGGAGATCAAAAGGGAAGGCATCTGGCTGATCAGGCCGTCACCGATGGTTAAGATCGTATACTTCTGAACCGCGTCACCGATGGAGAGCCCGAGGTTCAGCATACCGGTGGCGATACCGCCGACCACGTTCACCGCCGTAATGATCAGACCGGCTGTCGCGTCTCCCTTTACATACTTCGTAGCACCGTCCATGGCGCCGAAGAAGCTGGCCTCATCCTGCAGCTTGTCACGGCGGCGCTTGGCCTCCGCGTCGTCGATGGCGCCGGTATTTAAGTCGGCGTCGATGGCCATCTGCTTACCGGGCATCGCGTCCAGCGTAAATCTGGCGGAAACCTCGGCGATACGTTCGGTACCTTTATTGATGACCATGAACTGGACGATCAGCAGAATGATATATACAATGGTACCGATGACCAGATCGCCGGCACCTACGAAATTACCGAAGGTATTGACCACGTTTCCCGCATCGCCCTTTGTCAGGATCAGACGCGTTGAGGAAACGTTCAGAGAGATACGGAACATCGTCGAAAACAGCAGGATCGTCGGGAAGTTGTTCATATCGAGAACTTCCTTGCAGAACATCGCGTTAAAAAGGATCGCAAAGGAGATCCCCAGATCTATCGTCAGACAGATATCCATCAGGGTATCCGAGATCGGAATGATCAGGAAAATGAACGCGCAAAGCAGATACAGGGCAATGCCCAGATCCGCCTTTCCGATTTTCATTCCCGCTACATTCATGCAGTCTCCTTCGCGTTATAGACCATTGCCAGGATTTCCGCCACCGCGTGGTAAAGCTCGGCAGGAATCTGCATTCCGAGGTCCACGTTATAATACAGCATCCTTGCCAGAGGTTTATTCTCTACGATCTCAATATGACAGGCTCTTGCTTCCTCCTTGATCCTTGCCGCCAGAAAATCCTCGCCCTTGGCCAGTACGTAGGGAGCCGGCAGGACATCCGGATCATATTTGATCGCTACCGCGAAATGCGTCGGGTTCGTGATGACCACGTCCGCCCGCGGTACCGCCTGCATCATTCTGCGGCGGGAAGCCTCCATCATCTTCTGCCGGATCTTGCCCTTGATCTGCGGATCTCCTTCCGCGTTCTTCATCTCATCCTTGACTTCCTGCTTGGTCATCTTCAGATCCTCATGATGCTTATGCCTCTGATAAGCCAGATCCGCAAAGCCTAAGACCAGATAGATCGCGCTGATGGTGATGCCCATATTGATGACGATCTTTCCGAAGGTCTCTATCGCCTGCGCAATGGTCAGATCATAGAGAGAAAAGATCGTACCGATCTGTTTGATCAGTGTCGAATAGGCGACGCCGCCGATGATCGCGAGCTTCAGAGCCGATTTTAACAGCTCGATCAGCTTGTCCTTCGAGAAGATCTTCTTAACCCCGCTGATGGGATTCAGCTTGCTGAATTTCGGCTTTAACGGCTTCGTGGTGGGCTTCCACTTCACCTGGATCAGATTGATGACAAACGAAACGATAAAACCGACGATCAGAAAAGGCAGGATAAACAGCACGATATTGAGAATGGTCGACATATAAAGCTTCCGGATGATCAGCCAGGGCATTTCCCCCTCCACAAAGGTGGAATATTCCTTGATCTGACTGTATACCGAATGAAAGGTCTCAATAAAATGATAGCCCAACCTGCCGCAGTAGATCCGCATGACAATAAACATCGCAAGGAGACTGACGGAAATGTTCAGTTCGTTGCTTTTGGCAACCTGACCCTCTTTTCTGGAATCCTCCTTTTTCTTTGCGGTAGGTTCCTCGGTCTTTTCCCCGCCGGGGCCCTCCTTCGCGAAAAACTGAAGATCAAGGATCAGATGGCTGCTTATGTAATATCCCTTATTCTCCCCTGGCATAAGCACCTCACTGCGCTGATCTGCTCATTCCATACTCTCTACCATAAAGGTCATCATGGCCTTCATTTCCCGGAAAATATAATCCGTCACCGTCGGCAGCGTAGACGCCGTTAGAAACAGGATCGCAAGACCCGCGAAGATCTTGATCTGTACGCCCACCGAAAACAGATTGATCTGCGGCGCGGATTTCGCCAGGATCCCCAGTACCGCGTTGACGATCATGATCGCCACCACTACCGGCAGGCACAGTCTGAAGGCGATGCTCATATAATCTCCCAGAAACAGGATCAGGGCCTTCGTGATCTGGTCCGACTGAAAAACAGCGCCCCCGAGAGGGATCAGACGGTAGGTCTCCACCATGGCCCGGATAAAATAATGATGAAGTCCGGTAACGATCATCGTAAGGAGCATGGCGTACTGATAGATCATCCCCGTAAAGCCGGTCGGCGTCCGGGTGGCCGGATCCATCACCTGCACCATGGAAAGGCCGATCTCCATATCCGCAAGCTTCCCGGCAAAATGCACCACGGATTCCACGATATTCGCCCCGAGCCCGATCACGAGCCCTGTTATGGCTTCCTTCAGCACAAGCGCAGCATAGCCGTAAACCGTGTTATAGGATAAAGGCGTATGGACCGGAAGAGCCGCGTAAATGATCATCGCCACAAAAATGGAAAAGCCTGCCTTGAACCGTCTCGGCACGTTATTGATCGAAAAGAAAGGCGCCGTCACAATAAAGCTCGCCATCCTGACAACGATCAGTAAAAAGACCTCCAGATCCTCGTAGGAAAAGGAATAATTGATCATGGCCGTCAGCGGATATACAGGGTGAAGTCACTCCAGAGCTCTTCCATAAAGCCGGTGATATTGCCCCCGATCCACTGTCCGAGCAGCATGATGATCAGGAATATCCCGACGAATTTCGGAACAAAGGTCAGCGTCTGCTCCTGGATCGAGGTCACGGTCTGAAAAACACTGACCGTAAGACCTAAGATCAGTGAGACCAAAAGCATCGGCGCCGAACAGAGGATCACGACATAGAACGTCTCCCTGATAATATCGATAACCACTTCTCCTGACATAGAAAATCTCCTCCCTGCGCCGGTCTGCATGCAGACCGGATCATTTCCTCTAATAGAATGTCTTCACCAGATTCATGATCACCAGATTCCAGCCGTCCGCCAGTACGAACAGTAAGATCTTAAAGGGCATCGAGATCGTCGTCGGCGGCAGCATCATCATACCCATGGACATTAAGGTCGAAGCCACCACCATATCGATCACGATAAACGGAATATAGATCAGAAAGCCGATAATAAACGCCGTTCTCAGCTCGCTGATCATAAAAGAGGGCACCAATACCCTCGTGGGAATGTCCTCTACCGTCTCGACCGACTCGATCCCCTCGATATCCAGAAACAGCCGTACGTCCTTCTTCTGCGTCTGACCGTACATGAATTCCCGCAAGGGTTCAAGGGCCCGCTCCAAAAATTCGTCCTGCTCGATCTCCCCCGCCTCGAAGGGCTTGATGGCCGTATCGTTGATCTGGGTGATCACCGGATTCATAATAAAAAAAGTCAGAAACAAAGCCAAGCCCACTAACACCTGATTCGGCGGTGCTGTCTGGGTGCCTAACGCCGTTCTGACAAAATGCAATACGATCAGAATCCTCGAGAACGACGTCATCATAATGACGAGGGTCGGCGCGAGAGAAATCAGGGTCAGAGTGATCAGGATCCGAAGCGTCCCTGAGAGATTTCCCTGCCCGTCCCGGTAAGTGACCGTCAGATCATTGGAAACGTTCAGTTCCTTCAGATCCGCGGCATCCTCCGCCGAGCCCGGTCGGTTGATCACGGTATTATTTTCATTGATATCGTCCTCATCGACGATACCGATATCATTATAGTCCTCTGCAGCCCGTACTCTCCGCGGAGCCGTCAGAAACAGGCACAGCAGAAGGAGCAACCAAACGCAGATCTTTTTGCGGCCGCGCGCGTAAATCTTGCTACTCAACATCCTGCTCATCCGTTTTTCTATCTTTGTCCTTAAGCTTTTTAGCCGCCCCCGACAGGATCCGTCCGAAGCCCGTTCCCGCCGTTTCGGCAGGATCCGGCAAGACTAACTCCTCCCCGGGTACCTCTGCGATCAGAGTCACCTCATCCTTGCCGACGGCGATCACATAGTACCTCTCACCGATCCGCACAAGCTGCAGGTACTTGTTGTTAGCAAGCCGGAAGCCTTCAATGGTTTCAAAATTCTTCGAGAAGGACTGATGCTTCTGGTAATTCCCGACAAGCCTCGTGCCGACTAACGTAATCGCAAGGACAAAAATAAAGGCCAAAAGCACAGTCGCGAACTGCGCTGCACTGTCCACGCCTATGGCCGACAGCAGCAGTCTCGCGCTGACAGCATCGGTCATTGCCTTATCCTACGACCTTCTTTACGGCTTCGATAACACGGTCAGCCTGGAAGGGCTTCACGATGAAATCCTTTGCGCCTGCCTGGATCGACTCAATAACCATGGCCTGCTGTCCCATCGCAGAGCACATGATGACGAGCGCTCCGGGATCACCCTCTTTGATCTTCTTGAGAGCCTGAATACCATCCATTTCCGGCATAGTAATATCCATTAGCACCAAATCCGGCTTCAGCTCGTTGTACTTCTCGACGGCCTTTGCTCCGTTCTCGGCCTCGCCCACAACGTTATAGCCGTTTTTCGTGAGAATATCCTTGATCATCATTCTCATGAAAGCTGCGTCATCGCTGATTAAAATATTCTTTGCCATTTTCTTAATCTCCTGTCTTTTAACCAGTTATTAACAAGTTGGTTTTATTCTATTATAAAAGGCAATGCCCATTATAATCAAGGTTTTTATGAAGGAAACGATCTTTTAATTGATGATCTCCGTCACACGGACACCGAAGTTTTCCTCGATGACCACGACCTCGCCCCGGGCTACCATTTTCCCGTTCACGAGAACGTCTACCGGCTCACCGGCGATCCGGTCAAGCTCGATGATCGTACCGGGCGCGAAATCCAGGATATCGCTGATCGATTTGCTCGTCCGGCCAAGCTCCACCGTAACCTCAAGCGGCACATCCTTGATCAGGGAAATATTCTCCTGACTCTGCATGGCGTTCACGTCGTTGGAGAACGCCTGGAAGGACGCGGGCTGAATATTCAGGTTCGGTACGGCTGCCTGCTGTCCCATCATGGGCTGGCCCATCATCGGCTGTCCCATCATGGGCTGCCCCATCATCGGCTGCCCCATCATGGGCTGCCCCATCATCGGCTGCCCCATGCCCATACCCATTCCCATGCCCTGCTGCATGGACGGATCCATGGCCGGCTGCTGCATGCCCGGCATCGGTGCCGGTGCAGGCGCGGGCTCCGGTGCTGCTGCCGGTGCAGGGGCGGGCTCCGGTTCGGGCGGCTCCTGACTGCTCATGAAGTAATTATAGAGATCCTTCGCGAAGTCGATCGGATAGAGCTGCATGATCTTACTGTCGATCAGCTCACCGATCTGCATCCGGAAGGTGATCTTTACGAAGGTACTGTTTAGGAAGGAATCCACATCGCCGACGTCGAGGTTTTCCATCTCAACCCTCGTCGCCTCCGGCGGCGAGATATCGATCATCTTGCCGAGCATCGAGGATAATGAGGTGGCGCTTGAGCCCATCATCTGGTTCATCGCTTCGGAAATGGCGCTCAGATGCAGCTCCCCTAACTCTCCGTCCGTATTCGTGCCGTCGCCGCCCATCATCAGGTCAGTGATGATCTTAACGTCATCCTCCTTGAGCACGAGGATGTTCGTTCCCTCAAGACCTACGGTATATTTGATCCGGATAAAGACGCAGGGCCGTTCGTAGTCCTCCACGATCTCATCCCAGGTCGCAAGCATCACGACCGGCGTCGTAATGTTAACCTTCTGGTTGACCAGGGAATACAGCGTCGTGGCCGAGGTGCCCATGCTGATATTAGCAACCTCGCCGATCGCATCCTTCTCAATATCGGAAAGCAGGCTCTGGTCAGCTTTTGAACCGCCTCCTGAGGAACCGGAAGCCGGCGCAGCGCTCTCCGCGGCGCCCGCGTCAGAGGTAGATGTATCAGATGAATCGTCTCCGCCTTCCATCATGCCGTTAAGCAGGGCATTTATTTCGTCCTGGGACAGCATTCCATCCATCTAATCACCCCTCCTCTCTGAGCACAGTCGTAACCCTTACCGCATAGCCGTCTCGCGACGTACCCGGCAGGGACTTAAATTTCTTTATATTCCCCACATATACATCCATCTCGGTATCGATCTTGGAATTCAGCTTGATGATATCACCGACCTGCAGATTCACAAAATCACTGACCGTAATGGAGCTTTTGCCTAAAACAGCCTTGATCGGCATGGATACATGCCGGATCACGCTTTCGATATTTTCATTATAGGTCTCGTCGCTGTTCTCCTTCATGGAAGCGAACCAGAACTTGGTATTCAGCTTATCCATGACGGACTCAAGCGTAAAGTAGGGCAGGCAGATATTCATCAGGCCCTCCACGTCGCCGATCTTGATATTTAACGTCACGATCGCGATCATTTCACTGGGGGCGATGATCTGCGCAAACTGCGGGTTCGTCTCGATCCGCTCAAGTAACGGACTGATCTCCACCACGTTGGCCCAGGGCTCTCTTAAGAGCTGCACACAGACCACTAACAGCTTATCGATAATGGAGCGCTCGATCTCGGAAAAATCCCGGGTCTTCTCAAGGGCGTCTCCCTGTCCCCCGAGCATCCGGTCCACCATGGCAAAGCCCAGGTTCGCGCCAAGCTCCATGATGATATTTCCGCCAAGCGGATTGAAATTGATGATCGCAAGCAGTGCCGGATTCGCCAAAGCGTTCGAAAATTCCGAGAACGTACACGCTTCCGAGTTCATCACGTTTACCTGTATGTTTTTTCTGAGATATACGGGCAGGTTCGTGGACAATAGCCGCCCGTAATGCTCGAAAATGATCTCAAGTGTTCTCAGGTGCTCCTTGGAAAACTTGGCAGGCCGTTTGAAGTCGTAATTCTTCGCGACCTTCTCGTCCGACTCGGTCAGATCCCCCGCATCCAGTTCACCCGAGCTGAGTGCCGCTAACAGGCTGTCTATCTCATTTTGCGAGAGTACATCTGCCATTCAAGTCAAACCCCTTTCCCCGTATCGGTCTACTGTGCCTTAACACCCTCCGGGAATACCACCTCATAGATAAACTTGGAGCCAAAAAGATCCTGCAGCTTGACAAGGATCGCGTCGCGGACGCTCTTCCAGTTGCCGCTCTGCTCCGCTAACATTTCTTCCATATTGAAAGCGCCTACCGCGTTGATGATCTCGCTCTTGACCCGGTCCATGTTCTGGTCGAGGAGCGGTCTCTTCTCCGCGTAATCCTCCGCCGTGGTATCAAGGGAAAGCGTCACAGCCACCACTGCGTAATGCGCCTTATCATCCGCGCCGGGCGCCAAAGGGATCGTCATCGTCGCGCCGCCGTCCACCGTCACATTCTCGGTTTCCGTCAGAGACGGACCGGTATTGGGAAGGAACGCGTTGGGATCCAGCTCCAGATCCAGTACCGCCGAGATCTCGTTGATCAGCGTCGTCGTCTTCTTGTTGGCGTTCATGGTAGAGATCATCATGACAGCGGTCAGTACCACGTTCACCAGACACAGCATGCATATGATCACCAGAATCAGGTTTCTTTTCATTGAATTAATGCTCCTGCTTAATAAGTACTTAATGTATGATAGATCTTGATCTCAACCCGTCTGTTCTGCGCCCTTCCCTCAGGCGTTGAATTATCGGCGATCGGGACATATTCCCCCCGGCCGGAGTGCTTGACCATGGCCGGATCGAGATCCGCGTTATCCACGAGATATTCAAATACCGTCAGCGCACGGGCACTGGAAAGCTCATTGTTGTTCTTGTACTTGGCGGTACTGATCGGGACATTATCCGTATGCCCCTCTATTTCGATAATGCTTTTTCCGTACTTTTTTAAGATCTCGCCGATCTTGTCAAGGACGGGCTTGGATTCCTCCTTCAGATCAGCGGAGCCCGAATCAAACAGCAGAGCGCCGTTTAAGGTAAGGGATACATACTGGGAGGTAAAATCCACGTCCACCTGCGCCGCGAGGGATTCCTCCTCTAAGATCTCCTCAATGATCTCCGCCAGGCTCTCGGATTCCTTTAACTGCTCCTCCTTGAGCATTTCCAGCGCGTCATCGGTTTCCTCGACGTCCGCCTGCTTGCCCATCTGATACATATAATCATCAAGCTCGTTCAGCTGGCTTACGCCGTTTGAGATCAGGATACCGTCTCCCACGCTCTGGGCACCGCCGGAAAAGATACTGTAGGCTTCCGTAAAGGAGGCGGCTAACTGCTCGAACTTCTCAACGTCAACCGTAGACATGGCGAACAGCATAACGAAGAAGCATAACAGCAGGTTCATCAGATCCGCGAAGGTTGCCTGCCATGCGGGGGCGCCTTTCGGCGGATCTTCCGGTTTCCGCTTGGCCATTATTCGTCACCTCCGCCGTCGTCTCCCACATTTCCTCTGGCACTGGGCGCCAGGAATGATTTGAGCTTTTCTTCTATGACCCGCGGATTCTCTCCGGCCTGGATCGAGAGCAGGCCTTCGATCACGATCTCCTTCACCTGCATCTCCACGGAATTAACGGCTTTCAGCTTTGTCGCCACCGGCGTGCAGAGCCAGTTCGCCAAAACCGAGCCGTAGAATGTCGTGATCAGAGCCACCGCCATGTTCGGGCCCAGCGTGCTGACATCGTCCATGTGATATAACATCATAACGAGACCTATCAGGGTTCCGATCATGCCCCACGCAGGTCCCATTCCGCCTAAATCCTCCCAGAAGGAGATATTTGCCTTGTGACGGCCCTCTATATTGATCAGCTCCGTCTCCATAATACCGCGGACAAGCTCCGGATCCGTGCCGTCCACGATCAGCATGATACCCTTCTGCAGGAATGTATCGTCAAGCTCTCCCGCCGCTTCCTCAAGCGACAGAAGGCCCTCTTTTCTGGCCACATTCGATAATTCTATGATCTTCGCGATAACTGAACCCGTATTGATGGTAGGGGTTTTTAAGGTGATCTTAAAGCTCTTCAGGCCGTTGATGTAGTCCGGGATATGATATCCCGCGAACATAGCCATAAAAGCGCCGCCAAAAGTAATCATGGCGCTGGGCGCGTCCATGAAATATTTCAGACCGGCGATCCCGTCCTGCCCGATCGCCACCGATATCAGCATGAAGATTATACAGAGGACTAAACCGATTATGGTTGCAATGTCCAATACTCCCACCTCAACAAAGCATCTTTAACAACAAAAAATCTCAGGATTCTTCTGATGTGCCCGGAAAAACCCCAAAAATGTCCCGCTTAAAAGATTTTACTAGATTTTTCACTTCTTGTCTACGTTCTTTTATAAGAATTTTTTTGCCGTTCGTCAGGGTCAGTACCGTATCCGGCGTTTCCTCCACCGTCTCGATCAGGTCCTCGTTGACTAAAACCTTGACGCCGTTCAGTTTCGTCACTTCGATCATTTTTATCCATATATAGTTAAGCTTCAGGAACAGTATACTACATATAGCCCGTTTTGACAAATTGACAGGACAGCCGCTGCTGCCCTGCCAATGTCAGAAGGATTTATGCATTATCTCTTCAGATTCGTCAGCTCTTCGAGCATCGAGTCGGAAACCGTAATGATACGGCTGTTGGCCTGGAAACCTCTCTGGGTCGTGATCATGTCGGTAAATTCCGCCGACAGGTCAACGTTACTCATTTCCAGCACACCGGCGGTGAGCTTGCCGACGCCGTCGGAGGTAACGTCCATGCCGATGCCGTCGAATTCGCCGGAGTTCATCGTGGTCTTATAGAGGCTGTCGCCGATCTTCTCAAGACCCGAAGGGTTCTCAAAGGTCGCTACCGCGATCTGCCCGAGGATCCGCTGCGTACCGTTATCGTAGGAGGCGAAGATCTTGCCGCTCTGGTCGATGGAAACGCCGCTCATCTTACCGAGCTTTCGACCCATGTAATTGCCGTCATAATCACCCGGCTTGCCGGCCAGGGTAGAAGTGCCGTTATTGTCCCACATAGTGGTGGTACCCGCATTCACATTGATGTT
>JAILQQ010000033.1 GCA_024698885.1 Lachnospiraceae bacterium
TACATATTGAACTGTACCGCGTCCGCTAATTCCCTGTCTCCCTCGATCCCCATCTGCGACCGGGCAAAAAAAGCGGACAGATACTGCTTCTGCGCCTCGTAGAGCTCTCCGACCGGAACCTTCATGGCATCGGCCAAAACCTGCAGAGCCCTGCTCTTTGGATCATTTTCCCGGATGGAATCGGAAAACGTCGAATACTTGACGACCGTTACCTTTTCTCCCTCGCGGATCGGCACCCTGAGCCTGGTGATCAGCGCCCCGCTCTCCTCCCGGATCATGCTGTCAAAGCGACAGGAGGAATCCTCCCTTTTGTTCTCCGAAAGGACCCTGTGATCCGTCGCCACCGCGATCCGGACCCTGCTTTCTTCGGTCTCCGCCACAGAGTAGGAAGCGCCTCCCTTAAAGCCCTGCTCCTTCGTTTCAAAATAGCAGGGGCTGCTGTCCGCAAGCCGCGGGTCGTCCGGATCCGAATAGTTTTCCACCTTCGCGATATGGAAGGAATCAAAGACCGCTTCTCCGGTAAAATTAAGAGCTGTGATCTCGTACTCGATCGTAAACAGCTCCTTGATCCCGAAATGCGCCATCCGTCTGATCCGGACAGAAAGTTCTTTCCCGGAGGGGCTCTTCCAGCGCGTGTGCCGCTCGGTATAGCCCTCTTCCATGTCAAGGACTCTTTCCGCCTCGATCACACCGCCCTCTGCCGGTAAGAATTCCTCGCCGCAGACCGAGAGCCGGATCGTCTGCGTATCGCAGATATTGACCATCGTCTGCTTCTTTTCCACCAGATGGCAGAGGCTTTCCGCCTGCTTCATCGGGATGATCTCATAAGCGCCCGCCAGATACTGTCCCCGCATGGTAGGGAAGTCCGCCGGGACGCCTTCTTCCAGCGTCCCGCGGATCCCGATATAGCCGTTTGCGTTGCAGAACAGCGTTTCGTGGAGATTTAACTCCTTCGGGTTATATTGTTCTTTTCTGACTATCTTCTTACTAATTTGCATAGTAGTTGGTGCAGACCTGCTGCAGCGTGTCAAGGAAGGTCTTGGCATCCGGGAAGTTACCCATCGCGTAATCCTGGAATACCACACCGGTCGCGTTCTGGCCGATGCCCTCCTTCATGGACAGCCAGTGCCAGGAAGAGGTCTTGCCTGCGGAAGTATAATCCGCGATCGTCTTTGCAAACGGATCATCCGCTGCATGCGTATTGGAAGCGTAAGGGGAGATGAAGCCGCAGTCCTTCGCAAGGATTTCCTGTCCGCCGTCATCCGCCGCGCACCATGCTAAGAACTTCTTTGCTTCTTCTACATTGCCGTCCTTGTAAACGCCCCACCAGTTCGGGGAGTTCGTCAGGATCGTATCCTGTCCCTCGATGAAAGCATAGGGGATCATCCCTACTTCAAAGCTGCCGGCTGCCTCATAGGCATCCTTGTCGTCATTGACAAGCGTTGCGCCGATCCAGGAGCCCTGGGTCACAAACGCGTATTTTCCGGAAGCAAAGCCAAGAACCTGTGCGTCATAGGTACCGGAAACACCGGCCGGATCCGTAAATTCATTGAACAGGGTAACCATTTCCGCCCACGGAAGCGCGCGGTCCATATCAAGCTTTCCGCCGTCCTTGAAAAGGTCGATGTAGGTCGTATCGTCACGGGCCAGTCCGGAATCAAAGTAAGTACCGAATACATGCTGTCCCGGAGACCACCACAGCTGTGAAGACTCGGTATAGTAGCCAAGCACTGCGGTCAGGCCGAGCTCATCCTTCTTCGCATCGATGGTTTCGAAAGCCGCTCTCATGCTTTCAGGACCGGTAATGCTCTTGGGATCCACCCCTGCCTTTGCCAGGATATCGGAATTATACGCAAGGCCGATCGCCTCGGTGGTGGTCGGGAAGCCGTAAACCTTTCCGTCTGCCACATATTCCGCCTCGGTATCGCTTACCCATGCCTCGTCGGAAAGATCTGCCAACAGTCCTTCCCAGGTCGGATACTGGAGATCGCCTTCAAAAACAAAGATATCCGGCATATTGTCTGCCTGATAATATCCCTTCAGGGTTGCCTGGGTATCAATACCGCCGCCGAGAGACTCGATCACAACCGGTACGCCGGTCTCCGCCTCATAAGCCTCTGCCAGCTTCTTAAGGCCTGCGTCTACCTCAACCTTATTATTCACCAGACGGATGCCGCCCTCAGGCGTTTCTGCCGGTGCCGCACTGTCCGCCGCCGGAGCCGCCGCCGTATCGCCGGCCGGAGCCGCGCCGCAGCCTGCCAGTGCCATGGAAAGGGTTGCGACAGAAATCAGCATTGCAAGTAATTTCTTTTTCATTCGTTATTCCTCCTTAGTAATAGCCCCCGTAAGCGGGGATACGTTTGTCTGTGTTTCCATTATCCAATGTTCACCAAAAATATTACAATCCTCTTCTTCTTTTTTATGAAAAACAGACAAAAACGACGCGGAGCTTTATGCAATCTTTCAGCTCCGCGTCGCCGTTTTAGTAAAACGATCCGTTTTTTAGTAAAACCCTTCGTTTATTTTACTTCATTTTTACGAAAAGCCTTTGCGCTTTTGCGCCACTTGACCCTGGCCCCGATCCGGACGGTCTCAAAATCTCCCTTTCCCTCCAGGATATCGATCAGGGCCTGCGCCGCAAGGAATCCGCGCTCATAATCCGGGACTGCCACAGTGGTAAGCTCCGTATAGCGCGAGACGATCACATCGTCAAACCCCA
Source organism: Lachnospiraceae bacterium (assembly GCA_024698885.1). GTDB lineage: Bacteria > Bacillota > Clostridia > Lachnospirales > Lachnospiraceae > UBA2868. Next base: position 2,720 of record JAILQQ010000033.1, read on the forward strand.
CCACGCCGATATCCTCCGGGATCCGAAGGCCGTTTTCTCTGAATTTCCGGATCGCGCCGATAGCCATCATATCATTGGCGCAGACAAGTAGCTCCGGCATCTTCTCGGAAAGCATGATCAGTCTCGCCGCCTGGGCACCGCTTTTTTCCCGCCAGTCTCCCTCGTAATACTGATTGCGGGCAAAGCTCAGTCCGTTTTCCTTCAGCACGTCCCGAAAGGCCGCGTAACGGTCCCTGTTATCCTCCGTATTGATCCCCCCCAAAAAGGCGAAGCTCTGATACCCCATCTCGATCAGGCCCTCGATCAGCTGCTTCTCCGCCGCGTAGTTATTGACGACGATGCTCTTGATCCGCGGGTATCCGATCTCCCGGTCAAGCGTGATCACAGGGATCCCCTTGTCGGCGATCTTCTTCAGCTCGCTGTTGCCGGTATTAACGTCATTGATGATACAGCCGCAGACAAGCTCCGGATCCGCGTAATGGGAAAAATTACCGCCGGTGCAGATCAGAAAGCTGTAGCCTTTGGCATAGGCGTAGTCACTGATCCCGTGCAGGATATCAAGATAGTACAGCGTATCGAAGTCACTCAGGTTAAAGATGATCGTGCGGGTCCCCTTTGCGTGCAGCTTCGCGTCCGGTATCTCGTACCCAAGCTCTGCCGCGATCGAAAAGATCCTTTCCCTGGTCTCTGCGGAAGCGCTGTTTTTATGATGAAGGACGTTTGATACCGTCGAAATGGATACGCCTGCGCGTTCCGCAATGTCCCGGATTCCCGGCATGATCTTCCTCCTCGTCCGCGCCGACTTGCTTGCAAGTCGTGCGCTTGGGCATGAACCTGTTCATGCCGATTCGGTCTGCTCTTCAGACCGGATCATTTCCTCTTTGCCGATCTGTTACATTTTATATTTTACCATATCTGCGACTATTGTGCAAAATCTGTTACGCGCAGGGAGCGCGCAAATTATAGTTGACATTTTGCGCCATTTGATACATATATGGAATATAGGGTTTTCCCAAAAACAATCACAAGAAGGAGCAGTATGATGATAAAAGAAAAAAAGAACTGGTGGAAGGAATCCGTGGTCTATCAGATCTACCCGCGCAGTTTTGCCGACAGTAACGGCGACGGGATCGGAGATCTGAACGGTATCACGGAGCATCTGGATTATCTGAAAAAACTCGGGATCGACGTTATCTGGCTCTCGCCCGTATATCAGAGCCCGAATGACGACAACGGCTATGATATCTCCGATTACCGCGCCATCATGACGGAATTCGGCACCATGGCCGATTTTGACCGGATGCTTGAAAAAGCGCATTCCCTGGGCATAAAGATCGTGATGGATCTCGTGGTAAACCATACCTCCGACGAGCACGCATGGTTCTTGGAAAGCCGGAAATCAAAGGACAATCCCTACCGCGATTATTATATCTGGAAGGACGGAAAGCCGGATGGTTCCGCGCCAAATAACTGGCAGTCCTTCTTCTCGGGTTCGGCCTGGCAGTACGACGAAACGGCAGGACAGTATTATCTCCACTGTTTCACCAAAAAACAGCCGGATCTCAACTGGGAGAACGAAAAGGTCAGAAACGAGGTTTTCGACATGATGACCTGGTGGTGCGAGAAAGGGATCGACGGCTTCAGGATGGACGTGATCAGCGCGCTCAGCAAGGACCCCGCCTATCCCGACGGACCTGTGAGGGACGGGCTCTACGGCGACCTTACGCCCTTTGTCCTAAACGGCCCTCATATTCATGAATATCTGCAGGAAATGAACGAAAAGGTCCTCTCCCGTTACGACCTGATGACCGTCGGCGAGACCCCCGGCGTTTCCCCGGCGGAAGCCGCCAGATACGCAAACAGCGATGGCACCGAGCTGAATATGGTCTTCCATTTCGAGCATGTCAACGAGGATTCCGTCAGCACCCCGGTGCTCGGCAAATGGGGCTATGACCATCCGGATCTGAAAAAGCTGCGCGTAATCCTCAACAAATGGCAGATCGAATTAGAGGGAAAAGCCTGGGGAAGCCTTTACTGGGACAATCATGATCAGCCGCGGGCCGTCTCCCGCTTCGGAAACGACGCCCCGGCCTACCGTGTCCGTTCCGCCAAAATGCTCGGCACGCTCCTTCATATGATGAAGGGAACGCCCTATATCTATCAGGGGGAAGAGCTCGGCATGACCAATATAACCTTTACCGATACTTCCGATTTCCGCGATGTGGAGGAGATCAACGCCTATAAGCAGTATGTAGTGGACAATCATATGATCTCAGCGGAGGAAATGTTAAAATGCTTTTCCGCTGTCGGAAGGGATAACGCGAGAACGCCGATGCAGTGGGACGATTCCGAGAACGCCGGTTTTTCCTTCGGCACGCCCTGGATCCCGGTCAATCCGAATTACCGGGAGATCAACGCAAAAGCCGCGGTTTCCGATCCGGATTCGGTCTTCTGTTATTATCAGAAGCTGATCTCGCTGCGGCATGAAAATCCGGTCATCGTTTACGGAGAATTCCGCCCGCTGCTTGAAGACAGCGATACGATCTACGCCTACGAACGCGTACTGGATCAGGAGACCCTGACCGTAGCCTGCAACTGGACCGAAAAAGAAGTTCCCTGCACGCTCTTTGACGCTCTGTCAGGGACGGAGCTGATCTCAAACTACAGCACGCACAAGGCCGGGGTGCTGCAGCCCTACGAGGCCAGGGTCATATTAAAAAAATAAGGGAAACACTTAACCTGTGTTTCCCTTAAACCTATTGTTCCGGATAAAGAAGATACGGTCTGCGCTGCGCTTTAAAGGAATCGATATCCGCCTGCCAGGATTCCTTTATCTGTGCGGCGCTCTTGCCGTCTGTGATCTGCTTTCGCAGGTCATCCGAACCGCTTAACAGGTCGATCCAGTATTTACCGCCGCTTTTCTGATAGCCGAAGAAATCATGCGCCGCAGGATCCTCTCCCGCTTCTTTCAGAGCCTCCTCAAAATCGTGGTAGGCACCGATCAGATAATCGAGATTGATCCCCGCCTCCCGGATTTCCTCCAAAGGGATATCACGCAGATCCCTTCCGTAGCAGGTCTCTCCCTGAAAAGGAGGATTCGCCGCCCCGTCGATACTCTCCGGCACAAAGGAAAAGTCATAGTTCTCTCCCTTCAGGTATGGACTCCCGTAGACCTCAAAGGGCATTTCCGTCCCCCTTCCCACGGAAACATAGGTATTCTCAAAAAAGCAGAGGGACGCATATAGATAGACCGCGCGCATCGACCGAAGATTCGGGGAAGGATTGCGGATAAGACTTGTTTTCATGGAATGTGTATAATTCCGGCAGGGGATCACCGTAAGCTTCAGGGCATCCTTTCCGGTCTCCAGCCAGCCCTCTCCGTTGATCATGCCCGCCAGCTCGCCCCAGGTCATCCCGTATACAACGGGGATCGGCAGCCGTCCGACGCCCGATTTATATTCCTCCCTTAACAAAGGGCCGTCCACGTAAAACCCGTTTGGATTCGGCCTGTCAAGGATCATCATCTCCCTGCCTGCCGCCGCGCAGGCATCCATCAGATAGTACAGGGAAATATAGTAGGTATAATACCGAAGACCCACATCCTGCATGTCCGCCACGAGGATATCAAAGGTATTCATGCTCTCCCGGGAAGGATAGTGAGAACCCTCATGATACAGGGAAAGGATCGGAACCCCGGTTTTTTCATCCACGGAATCAGCGACGTTCGTCCCGGCGTCCGCCGTCCCACGGAAGCCATGCTCCGGGCTGAAGATCGCGGTCACGTTGATGCCGTGCTCGATCAGCGCGTCGAGGATATGCCGGCTTTCGGCACCGGTATCGTCTCCGACGATCCCGGTATGGTTCGAAAACAGAGCGATGCGCTTTCCTTCCAGTAATGGAATATATTCATCAAACTGCTCATCTCCGAGGATAACCTCCGCATCAGCAGCTGCTTTCGTTTCCGCTTCCTGCGTTTCTGTTTCCGCCCCCGTTTCGGGCGCTGTCTGCGTTTCCGTTTCCGTCTGCGCTTGTGTCGCGGCTTCCTGTTTCGCTGCCGTCCGGTCAGTTTCCAGCCGTTTTGACTGTTCCTGCGTTATCGTCGTATCCGCGGCCGGCGCTTTTGCTCCTTTACAGCCCGCTAAGCCCAGTACAAGCAGCAGGCAAAGCGCCAGGTAGCCCTTCTTCATGCGTCAGTCCCTCTTTGCGGCAGAAACTGTTCCACGCTCCGTTTTCCGGACTGCTTGGCGCGGTATAAGGCCTTATCCGCCCAGGCGACCAGATCCACGATATCATAAACAAAATCGGTTATCTTTATATTCACAAAGCCGATACTGACGGTGATCGGCATATCTGCATCCCGGGATGCGCCTTCGATCCGTCTTCCCAGATTCGTCAGCCTTTCGCCTGCCTGGGCCGCCGTACCCGGGATCACGCCTACGAACTCGTCTCCGCCCCAGCGGCAGACCTGTCCCTCATAACGGACGGAAGCCTTCAGTTCCTCCGCCACCAGCTTAAGCAGCTCATCACCGGCATTATGCCCGTGCTCGTCATTGACCACCTTAAAATCATCCACGTCTAAAATGAACAGATTCGTCTGCGCGTAATCCTTTCTGGTACAGTTCTGATACCACCAGATGATAAAGCTCTCCCTTCCGTTCAGACCAGTCAGCGTATCCTTCGAAGCCTTCATCAGCTCCTGCCAGAGATGCCGCCTGCTCTCCGTGCATACATAGACTAAGATCACGGTGCCGCCTTCTTTTCCCCGGCTCGACGGCAGGATCAGCTCATCGCCGTCGGACAGCTCAAGCTTCGTGCCGGGCGTCATCAGCTTCCCCTTATACATGACGCCGTTTGTTGTTTCCAGTGCGGTATAGGAAGTTTTCCCCTCCGACGTTTCCAGCAGACAGTGCTTTCTGGAAACAAAGGGGTCAAACACAGGTATATCCGGCAGAGTTTCCTCTGTCGGGCGTCCGACGTATTGAACGCCGTCCAGACTGTATTCCGAAATGGCGCGCCCATGACATACAAAAAGCGATGCGCCCTTCTTCGGATCATCCGGATCTCGATTTTCTTTTACCTCCTGAAAGATCGCCTCTGTCTTTCCCTCTACCATATTATCCCCTTAGGATCAGTGCAATATTATAATGCTATTTCTGCACAGCTCCATGTATTAATTATTGTTATATAAATACTATACAAAGCGTATAATATTTCTATATTATTATATTTGACAACGGACCGGCTGTCAAGGTACCCGTACTCCGTACGTGGCCGCCGCGCTATCCCCGCAGTGGGAGCTCCGTTGGCGTGACCGCCGCGATATCCCCGGGCCGTGAGCGGAGTGCCATACTGCCGCAAAACGATGCAGAACCGCTTTGAAAGGTTCGTTTTGCGGCAGTATCGGACACCTCCGTGAGCGGCCCGGGGATAGCGCGGCGGTCACTGAACTTCATTCCGCAAAACGATAAAAGGGAGACCCGAAAAGGCCTCCCGTCTGCGTGCCGGTCCCGGCTTCGCGTGCCCGATCAATCATAATACTTGGTGAACTCCATAAGACACCATTCATTCAGGCATCTGAAGTTTACTGCTCTCCTGCCGGGGTCGACGCCCAGGCATTCAATATTTTCCTCCTCACCGCAGTTTGGACAGGAAGAACTCAGTGCCTCCCTGACACCCGCTCCGCCTGCCACCTGCTCTAACTCCTCATCATTTAACAGCATGCCTGCCTTCTTGATAGCATCTTTCGCCTCACCCTTTGAGCCTGCGTTCTCCACCTGTTTTTTCAGTTTTCCTAACAGCTTCATGTTGGTTCCTCCCGTGTAAAAAAGGTATCTGTTTCCCTACCGGATCATTTCCATACATTTATACGCAGAAGATCGTAATTTTGGCAATATTTTTTTCATTTTATATCACGGTAATAATCCTCAAGCAGCGGACGGGCGGCTTCATAATACCGGTATAATCCCGGGTCGAACTGGGTTCCCATGTTTCCCTTTATGATCCGGTCGGCCTCCTCAAAGGAAAGCTTCTCCTTATAAACTCTTTTGCTGACAAGGGCGTCATAAACGTCGGCGATGGACATGATGCGGGCCTCGTAGGGGATCTCCTCTCCCTTCAGTCCCATGGGATAACCTTTCCCGTCCCATCTTTCATGATGATAATGCGCCACATTTTCCGCTAACCTCGAAAACTCCTCGTCATCGGTATCCTTTAGGATCTCGCGAACGATCCCCGCGCCTTTTTCCGCGTGGGTCTTCATGATCTCATATTCCTCCGGAAAATACAGGCCGGGTTTTCGTAAGATACTGTCATCAACCGCTATCTTGCCAAGGTCATGCATCGGCGCCGCCTTGATCAGATCCTCGCAGAATTTCGGAGAAAGATCAAGCTCTCTGTCCTTCTTCATCTCCTCCACCAGGATCTTAACCACGTCACTGGTACGTCTGATATGCCCCCCGGTGGAATTGTCACGGCTTTCCACCATCATAGCCATCCCGAGGACCATCTTGTTCTGGATATCCGTGATCCGCGCTGTTTTGGCGGCGACCTCCTCCTCAAGCTCCGCGTTGTACTGGTCGATCAGCCGGATATATTTCTGGTTCTGCGTATCATCCGCTAAAAAGATCTGATAGCCTCTCCGCTCGGTGCCGTCGTAGAGGTAGTGCACGGAAACATTATAGATCACTTCCTCATTTTCATCCGCCGGATCGCTTCTGGTATACAGAAGCTTTCCCTCCCTGCCGTCAATCTTAAACGAACGGATCCATGGAAGGAGCGTCTGCCCTAATGGTTCATTTTCCTTTATCCTGTCATCGACCGCAAGCTCCCGGAGGCCCGGGATGATCCTTTTGGCCGTTTCATTACTGCCGAGGTAGCTGTTGTCAAAGCCCAGGTTGATAAAGCCCCGGGTACCCGACTGTACCATCGTTTCGATCACGGTATCACTGAGTTCATAGAGCATCATGCGCCTTACGATCAGAAGATAAACAAGCTCCGCCAGCACATACATGAGCGGCATGACATCGATCCTTCTGAAGATATAATGGTTCAGGATATATCCCGCGAAGCAGGTGAATATCGGTCCAAAAAGCAGGTTCAGTACAGCCCTTGAAACATCGTGCTTCTTAATACGGCTGTAGATCAGGGCCGCCAGACTGGCGATCATCTCCGCAAAGATGACTCCGTAGAAAATGGTATGCATGAACGCATATTCCTTGACGATCTGCCATTCCCCGTTCTGCTTTGAGATATGCAGCCCTTTATAGAATATCGGATAAATGCCGATCGTGAGGACGCTCAGATAAGTCAGGGTATTTAAGACAAATGTCGCAAGACGCAGCTTCGGATGAAGCTGGATCTTGCACAGATTGAACACGCACAGCATGAGAAACCAGATCAGATATACCCCGCCGAGATAGGTGATCTTCAGCGCAAAAACCACGGTATCGACGGTATTCACCGTATACATGAGGTAATAGGCCAGATTCAGAAAGGGGACCATGAAAAAGCAGAAGGTGATGGTGATGTCAAAACGCCTCTGCCATATGAGCACATATATAATTGATAAGATGACTGCCGCTATGAAGGTCGATAAATAAAAAACATGCATAACGGATCTCCCCCCCCGGTCTGCCTTTCAGACCGAATCATTGCATCTTATGATCGAGGCGGCTTCGCCGCAGGGCGCTTTTGACGCCTCGATCATTTTATGGCGCGGCGGGTTGCAGGCCCTCCCGCTCGATCACCGCGTCAGGAAGCTCAAAATGCTGGTAGTCCTTTCTGTCGCTCCAGTCGCCGCCCCATTCGAAGCCGTGCTCCGTAAACAGCCGGTAGCACAGATCGCCTTTATTGATCTTATAGTCAAAATCCTTTTCGCGGTCCAGATATTCTTCCGCGGTAACAGGCTCGAGAACGCGTTCCCCGTCGACATATTTGATGTAGGGGTTGTACAGGGTATTGATGTCCACCGCCAGACCGAGACCATGCTTGGAAACCCTGGTAGTATGGGAGATAAAGCGGAAATTGAAGCTGGAGGAATTGTTATCCTCCATGGACAATTCGTCGTTGGCATCGTACTCGTCGACCAGCCGCATCTTTTCTATGGGATACCCGGCCTCATACAGCTCCCGGAATATTTCGATCAGATCCTCCGCGATAAAGGCATTGCATACCATTTCGCCCTCATGGGTCACGCCGTCCTTATCCGTATGCAGGACATGGATATACCGAAGGTCCTCCATCGGGACCGTGCAGTCCTCTTTATAGGATTTCCCCTCGATCCGCTGCCTGATCTCGTCGGTGATCTCCGTGATGTAAAACTCCCCGGGCGCATCTGTCTCCTGCCCTTCATCCGGCAGGATTTCGGCAGGTGCTTCCGCCTCTTCCGGTTCCGGTTCGTTGACAGATATAACGGTTTCCGTTTTCTCCGCGACCCCATCATCCGCCGCAGCCGCTGTTACGCTCTCAGTCTGCGCACCTTTCCGGTTGGCGGGGACAGCGCATCCCGTGATGCCTGTCAAAAGAAGCGCGAAAATAAACAGGCAGAGGATTACGGAACGTTTTGTTTTTTCCCTGACCGGCGATCTTCTCATAGGAGTCTCCTGTATTTACTGGATCATAACAAAGGTGGTTCTGCGGAAAGAGCTTAGAATCCGGATAACCGCAGAGTATATCAGACCGACACTGTAGATCAACAGCGCCGTATTGGAATGCCTGATAAAGACCAGGCAGGCCAATGCCAGCGCGAAATTAATGACCCCGTGGGACAATTTCAGCTTCCACGGACCCTCTACCGTTCTTTTGGCCTCCATGGCCCGCAGGATCTCCACGGCCCCCGAAAAAGCGTGGATCCCGATCAGATACAGCAGGATATAGATCCGGGGAACATCGGCAAGAGACCCGGTAAAAAGCGCAAAATCAAGGATGATCACGCCCTGGATCAGGATCATCTTGCCGCCGACCATATGCCTTGCCATGGTAAAGTAAAATATAATATTTTTGATCCCGGCGGCAGCAAAGCCTAAGGAAAGGACCGCAATGATAAACATATACGCTTCTTCTCCGGGATCCGTGATCAGGAGCGCCGCGAATACAAGCATGCACAGACCGATCAGTATTCCTCTTACTCTTTGAAATACAGTCATCTTTCTCCTCTTATTTCGCAATGCCGGCGATCTTATTGCCGGACTCATAGATCGCTTCTATCACCATCCCCTTATGGGCGATCGCGCCCCGGATAAACCTTCCGAGGAAGGTATCATCCCTTTCCTCTTTGGCGCATTTCGTATACTCGTCAAAATATTCATCGATCACGTGGTCTTTTATCGTCTGTCCCGACAGCTCCTCGCCGAAGGCCTTCCAGTCATCACTGGCAAGGATCTGTCTCTTTTTAATGATCCCCCTGATCCTTTCCTCCCAGGGAGCCACGGTTTCCGTATCATAGGTATCCTTTTCAAAAGTCGGGTAATCCCCGCGGATATAGCGCATCGCGCGGATCATCTGGGCGAAGGCATTCCAATAGTCATGGGGGTTATCCTTGACAAGCTCCTTATATTCATTCCAGGCCGGCAGGTATTTATATCGGACAAAGCTGTAATCCGGCAGATGCCCCGCTCTTCCGTGCCCGAGATTCATGATCGAGTTCTCGCTGCTCTGATAAAGGCTGTTGGTATAAATGCTGTTTTCAAGATCATCCGGCTCCGAGGTCTTATGCCGGAATTTGATCGGTTTTTCGATGAACCCGTCCCCCTCCGGGAGCAGCTCGTAAAACACATAATTGGTATTGTTAATGACAAGGGACGGCGTCCCGGCAAAATTGGCATGCGCCCAGGTATCCGCTAGAACATGCATCGCGATGCCGACGGATTGTAACGGCTTCCCCTTTGCGAGTTCCACGGTCTTTACGACCAGATCTCCGTTGGGGCCGCAGATCAGTCTGTACTTATCGAGATATCGCCTGATACACTTTTCCTTAACGGCATGCAGATCCTTCGGCAGGAAATGAAAAGCCGACCAGATCCTCGTGATATCCTGCAGACCCACCGGATCGGTCCTTGCGTCCATCAGCTCTAACTGAAGCTGCGTCGTCGCGGCGGCCGAAGGCCCCTTGATCTTTGCAAGCAGCGTCCTTGAGCACAGATCAACAAACTGGGCACTGTAGGCTATATCAAGGCTCTCCTCGTGAGAATAGCCGGCGAGAAAAGCCGCGCAATATGTCGCATAATAATGAAAATCAGCCTGCATGATCGGTTTGCTCCTGCGTCTGTTTGGATTGAAGCGCTTTGATCCTGTTTGTGGACACGATGACCGTCCCGAGAACATAGATCGTCGTCAGATCAACGATGATCGAAGCGATGGTGGTATCGATCGTATCCAGATCCTGAATATCGTTCCCATACAGAGAGATACCAAGCACGGAAAGCACGAAAAGGATCACAGCACCGGTATAATACCCCTTTTTATAGGGTTGCCCTTTGGCGGCCCTCGACGCGTTCAGGCCGATGTACAGATGGATCCTGAAGATAAGCAGGGAGATCAGCAGAAAGCCGGCTGCGATAAGCGCAATGACCACCACCACTATTATCTTTTCGTCCTGATTGAATTCCGGAAGATCAAGGCCACCGTCTCCCCGGAATTCTACCAGGATTTCAAGGATAATCTTCAGGACGGTCCAGGCGCCCAGTAGGATCACCCCATATCCGCCCACGTTCAGATCATCCTGATAACGTCTGAGCAGTACTTTATCGTCTTCCATTGTCATTTCCTCCCGCGCCGATCTGCGGATTTGCTTTCAGATCGTGCGCTCAGGCATGAACCCGTTCACGCCGATTCCGTCAGGTTTCATGACCGGATCCTATCATAATGAGTATATATTCAGCGTCAACCGCTGTCAATCGGGAATCATGTTATGTAAACCGTTCTCAGTATTCCCGCGGGATATCCTCGGTCCCCGCCATCTCCTGAAACCTTTTCAGATCGTCCCCGTTTTTCACAAGCATAATTTCTTCAAAACGGCCTGTCCGGATATCCCGAAGGCCGGCCACCTGCTCCCCGTTACAGATACTGCATCTCAGGACCGGCCGCTTGCTTTCCCGGTCATAATCAAGCTTTTCTGACGCTTCCGCTTTCTTCTTTTTAAAAAACATCTCTCCTCCGCCCTCAAGAAGAATCGGATAGGGAAAAAAACACCCCCTATCCGATTGTCGCGCCCACCGTCAAATGTGCGCCCGTGCCTGCCCCTCTTTTACCCGGGATACTCCGGAACCTGCTTAAATGCAGGGCGAGCCGGCAGATTCCAATTCTCCGATTTTCTCTCGAAGCCTTTGAATCTCCGCCTCCAGAACCTTCCGTTCTGCCTCTCCTTTTGCTACTCCCTTGGCTTCGCCATCCGCAAAGCCCTCTGCGTATCCCTCGTCATGTTGTTCTTTGTAATGCTCTAATAATGTCATATAATCCGACCTCCACTTCACATGCTTGCG
>JAILQQ010000079.1 GCA_024698885.1 Lachnospiraceae bacterium
GGTACCATTCACACATATAAGAGGCAACCCCGCAGACATAGGAATAATAGCCGCCCTGATTCGCCGCCTCCTTCAACTTCTCCCTGCTCATATCGCAGGAAAACGAGTTCTCACCGATCCCGCTGACCTTATCTATGATACAGAATCTCTCGCTCCGATAGGCCTCGGCAAAGATCCCCTGCTCTATTCCGGTAACAATCGCCCGCCCCGGCAGAACCTCCGCATTCATCGTCCTGGCCTGGCCGGCCCAGTCACTGTGCTCCCCGAAAAGGCAAAGCCTGCCGGAGGCAAATAGCTTTATTTTTTCATTTTTCATAATGTTATTCCCCTCCCCCATTGGTATTACTCCAATCAAAAACCCCAGCAAATAAGCTGAGGCATAGTTTGCTTCACTGATCAGACCCAGTATGTAGGCAGTCTATGGAAGCACACATTCCAAAAATTCTATTTCCCCATTGCTGTACCTTACATTACAACTCACCCTGTATGTAAACTCCGTATTTCCCTCTCCATCCAGAACGATCAGATTGTCAGATATCTTCTTTTCGTCCCCCATAATACACCCCTCCGCCTTAATGGAACCACTATAATTATACTATGGTTCTAACACAGCTTACAAGAGGATTTACAAAATCTTTTTCTTGCACTTTTCAGCATTCTGGAATAATATCTATAATTCCTAAAATTTGTTGCAGATACGGCTATTCACTTAATCGATTGAGATCAAAGTTCGGAAAGTCGTTATATTATTGTCAATAGATTATGTAAACTATTTGTACAAAAAAATTTACTTCTCCCGCGATACCACCGGCATTTCAAATACATTCCGGTCCAGATTGACGGATACTGCCATGTCGATCCCCGACGGTTTCCTGTCATTGACAACGATCCTTTCCCCCATCGGCACATTAAACCGGATCTCATCATAACGAATACCGTTTTCCCGAAGGAACGAAAGCGTCATTTCCCGATACTCATCCGTCCGGGATGTCAGAATAAGGATCATATCCTCCTTCGGTATACTCTCAAGATATTCCTTTGCCCCTTCAAGCAGCGAATCTTTTCCGTCAAGCTTATATCCGTTATGCTTGACAATCGTACCGTCAAGATCAAATATCCATGTTTTCGGAAGCGTCGAAAGCGTCAGGGTCTCCATGAAAAACCATCTCCCACAGCAATATTTTCAAAACCATCGATCGAATACATTTCAATTGCCTTCCATTTTGTATCACAATAGAAATAATCCGGATACAGCGCCACCTTCCGGCATCCGGCCGTTCTCAGGATATCACAAAGGCCGCTTCTGATCCCGATAAACAGTCCCGCCCGTTCTACCACGGATTTCATTTCATTGATCTCCGGGCTGATCGGTACCGTACCCTCAATCGGCTTTTCATCTCCAAACACATTGGTAAAAACCTGAAAGCCTTTTCGTACCAGGTCATCAGCGAGATCACGCCATATTTCCTCGGGAAGCGCTACCACAGACTTTGCGTAAGGCGAAAGAACAGCTGCCCTTCCCGGATGAATATCTCCGAGGTAAGAATAATCCTTCCATTTTGTCGGTACCGCCAGGGCGCACTCTCCTTTGAAGCCAAATACCCCTCTTGCGTATATCTCCTCCAGAGGAATTTCTTTTGCATATAAGGCTTTTGAAAGCTGTACCACATAAGGCCTGTCCTGATGGGCGATAAAGGAATGCGTATCCTGTGTATAGATCACAGCCTGGATCGCCGCATCCAATTCCTTCTGCGGTAAAACCTCTGCCGGATAATCCCCGAAAAGGGAAACCACCTTTTCACAGACCCTGGTCGGCACACAGATCACGCATCTCTCCTCTCCCCGTTCTTTTAAGAAGCGGGGCAGAAACCCTGCCGTAAAATAAATATCCCCCAGGGCCGGAAACGGACAGAAAACGCGGAAATATCCCGGATACTTCCGCTTAATTCCCAGCAATACCTCCTGCCCGTATTCCAGACGACGTTTCTTCCTCCTGATCGTCTCCCCGGACAGGGAATACTCCGAAAAAGTATTATAATCCACTAACTTCCAGGTCTTTCCCGGAAAGCCGAGGTTCTTAAGCTGCCTGCTCATCGCCTCGTAAAACCTGGTAACAATCAAAACGGCGGCGTTATCCTGATATGCCTCCCAGTTCACGCTCTCAGGAGATACAATCTGAATATCCTTCGCAAGCATTCCCTGCTTTGTCAGGCTGTTATCAAGGATCGCCTCAATCCGGTATCCTTTATAAAAAAGCAGCTCTGCAAGCTCCTCCGTTGCGTTGCAGTGGCCAAAAAGAAACAGGGTTTTCCCCTGCAGAGCACCGTCTGCGATCAGGCGGTCCAGATTTTGCGTCATTTCATCATGCTTACTTTTTTCCATCATTCACCACGAAAAAGGCTCCATCTGTTGCCCCCCCCGAAGCATCTGGAAGGTACACGGTCAGCCCCGACCCATTTTATAGCAAACGACATAGGCAGTTGCCTAATGTCGTTTGGTGCGCCGGATTTTGGCCGCTTCCTGCGGCATAATTCCTCGCAAAATCCGTGCGCATCCTCGCGGAGCGTTATAGTGAACGGCAGATTTATCTGACGTTCACTATAACAGCGCCTCATAAACCTCTTCCGCCGTAAGCACGCCGCTTTCCATATAATTCAGCAGATTGCCGTAATTCCTGCTATCCGCATCGAGCAAATGAAAGTTATCCGTAAACTCATACATTCTGTATAAGTTCAGGATCACATTTTCCTGCTCCGGCGAAATCCTTCGATACGCCGGAAAGCAGCTAACCTCTTCCTCCGCACACAGATTTTCCGGAAAATAAAAAATCATCTTCTTTTCGCTTCTATCCGCCGCCCGGGCCAGCTTGCCAAAATCTATCCCTTCTCCCAAAAGGTATACCCGGTCGTACTGCAAAAGATCCTCTTCAAGCACAGTAAGGATCGGATCCTTCACAAAAGCTTCCTCAGCCATCCTGCTGCTTCTCCCTGCCCTCAGAAAGAACCGCCCCGATATGCCCGCCCGGGTGATTTTTCTTAAATTCTTCCAGCGTAACCCCCATCGCCGCCCCGATCTTCATCGCGAGTCCCTGCAGTACGATCAGGTTGATCGTTGTGGAATTATTCGGCATGATATTCCACTGATCCCCTTCATGGATCAGGTCAAGGATCATGCAGTTTTTAATCTCCCTTGTCAGCGTGCTCTCCTTCCGAAAACTGAGAAGCCAGAGATTGGCGTTTCGTTCCTTCAAAAGCTTCGTCAAATAAATCGATTCCGCCGTTTCGCCGCTTTTTGTCAGAAGGATCACCATATCTCCTTCCTTCACCACTCCGAGATCCCCGTGAACCGCCGAATTCGTATTGAGGAAATACGCTTCCAGCCCAAGCGACTGCATGGACCCCACGAACTTCTCACAGACCGGTACATTCTTCCCGAGCCCTGAGGCAATGATCTTACGACCCTCCTTAAGGGTCCTTGTGCCTTCTTCGACCCACCTGTCAAACAGATCCATATCCATCGAATGGATCGCGTGTTCAAATTCCTTCAGCTGCCGTTCAAAATAAGTAGTCAATTACAGCACTTCCTCCAGATAATACAGTCCGTTGTAAAACGCCCCGCAGATCGAATCGTAATCCTGCCAGGCATATGTCGTTAAGGACAGCCAGATCACCGCGTGAAGCAGCCTGATCTCATAAGGATCCGCCTCTGTCAGGTCAAAAAAGTCCTTCTCCAGTGTCTCCCACCCGTTCGACTCGATCGTTAATCTCACTTCCCCGTCGGAAAGATCCCTGATGATCTCGCCGTCCACAACGGAATGCCCGCCGATATCCAGCGAAAATCTCTTCAGATTAAACCGGTCGTAATTTCCCACGATCGAATAATAGAGCTTCGCCCAGTCGTACCGTTCATCTCCGTAGAGCTCCGTAAAACCGAAATACCCTCTGGGATCGATCAGGACCGGTTCTCCCGCATCGCGGAGCATTAAATTGGAAAAGGTACAATCGCCGTGGATAAACGAAAACCGATCCGTTTTCAGTTCATCCAGCCTTTTCTCCAATATATCCCTTAAATAGAACACATTTCGGCATTTTCTCCCGTTTACGCAGATAGTCCTCTCTCCGGCAAACGGGACCAGATGCTCCACCTTCCGGAGCCGCTGCATCGTCTTATTGAAATAGGCTTCCTTAAGACTTAAGCTGTCGGCAGGAATACCGGAAACCGCGTGAAGATCATTCAGAGTCTTCACAAGGCTCTTTAAGATCCGGTATTTATCCTCATAAGGCAGATCACATTCATAGATATTGCGCCCCCTGATCCGTTCCATCTTAAGCGGCGACATCTCATAGATCTCAGGGATCCCCGCAATGTGAAAATCCTTTGCCTTCTCATACCAGGCAGATTCCCGCACGGCAAGCTTTCTGCCCTGTTCATCCACCGTCTCCTTTATCACGACATCTCCCGTAAACGTAATCCGGTTGAACGGTCTGGTCTTTATCTCCGTCAGCTTTTCATATTCCGCAAGGATCCCGAATTCCCTCGTACCCGCAAGGCTGAGAGTTTCAAAGTGTATCCCCCTGTCTTTAAACCACCTCACGAGCTCCCCGCTCTCCGGTACCTCCGACAGCACGGATTTTTCATGCAATAAAAAAAAGCCGGCCACGCCAAACTGCGTGGACCGCTCTTCCTCAAACATTCCGTTTTCATATTTCCACCGGCAGGGGAAGGTCTCCGATAGCCCCACATAATCTTTCAGCGGAGGTTTCCCTATCCTATCCGTCGTCATCTGCTCTTCCGGCAGTTCAAACCCTTCCGGCAGGATCAGATCCGACCAGATCAGCATAAACGGTTCCTTCTCCGGGATCAGGTCGATGGCCTGCCTGATTCCCGCGCAGGTTCCTGTCCCCGCCGCATCCACCACCTGATAATTTATCTCGGCAAATGCCGCCAGATACTTTCGCAGCACATCCTTCTTGTAATCCGCGATGATGATAAACCTCTGATCCGGATACTTCCGAAACAGATGAAAGAGCATCGGCAGATTCTCAACCGGCGCAAGCGCCTTCGGCTTGTTCTTGGTCAGATACTGAAGCCTTGTTCCCTTGCCGCCCGCCTGGACAATAATATAATTCAGCATATTTCATCCTCCGTAACCAGGCCGAACGCTCTTTTGGTTTCCCCGGAAAGAATAAGCCCTGTATCCATTTTGCTGATCTTATACTGTGGATATTTCATCTGTAACTCTTCAAAAGCTCTTTCCCGTATGCCCGTGTAGGACAGTGCCAGAACAATATGCCGTGACGTTAATCTTTCGATCTCATCCGGCGATTTGACGGAAAATCCCTGCGCAGACAAAGCTTCATGATTCCGATCCACGATCGCCTCCACCTCGCAAAATCCCGTCCGCTTCAGGTAACGAGCCAAAAACTGCCCGTAGGTCCCCATACCGTAAAGGATAATCCGTTCTCCCTTTTTGACATCGGGAAACGGAAATAAAAAGTCCAGTTCATCGAGTCCTTCATATAAATATTCCGCCCGCGGGATCATCAAAAAAAGAACGTATTCATCGATCTGCTCTCTGAAGTCGAATTGATCCTTTATGGAATCCGCCCAGCTTTTCAGCGACCCGTACAATAAAGAAAACCTTCTTCTTTCCTCCGCGAAGCTTTTCATGCTCTTCACCATGGAAGAGCCTGTCTGCCGGTAATGATATAAAGGATCGTCAATAATACTGATCCGCGAAGCGGAAGCCATATAAGGGAAGGTGACCGCCGCATCTTCCCCCATCACTGTTTCGTCCGGCACGGCCATCTGAAACGGCAGCAGCTTTTCCCGTAAAAAAAGCTTATCCCAGAGAAAAGCAAATATCCCCGGCTCAAATACGCCATCCGCTGAGATCATATGCGGAAAGACAGTTCTTTTCAGTTCATGTTCACCATATATGCCCGCCCCGATTCCCTGCCGTACGGTTTTTCTTTGCTCACCCGTATCCTCAAAGCGCGCGCAGACCGAAAGCTCGGCATCGTACTCCTGCATCTTTTTCAAAAGCAGCTCATACATCCCCGGTTCCAGCCAGTCATCCGCGTCAACATAGGCCGCATACTCTCCCGTCGCGGCGGAGAGACCGATCTTCCGGCTCCTTACCAGGCCCTTGTTCTCCTGATGGATTACGGAAATCCGTTTGTCTTTTTTCTGATAGGCATCGCACAATCGTCCGCTTCCATCCGTTGACCCGTCATCAACCAGAATGATCTCAAGCTGCTGATAGCTCTGCCCAATGATACTATCTATGCACTTTGAAAGATATGGTTCCGCATTATGGATCGGAACGATCACACTGATCAGGCCGTTTGCCATGTTCCTCCCAAAGCATCAACCGACGGAAAAGGTATCGCAGTACTGACAGTTCCCCCAGTTTTCCCTGCCCTTGTAAAGGCATTCCCTTACCATCCGAAAGCGGGGGCCGTACCAGACATCCGTAATGCTCTCCTTGCTCAGATCCCCTAAAGTATACTTCCCGATAGCATCATTACAGCACAGGGAAACCTGTCCGGTCGGCCGCACGATCATCTGCTTATAAGGAAGAATGCACCGATCCTTTCCATAGCTTGGCAATTCCTTCCGGTTGGGAGCGGTTCCTCCCCGTGATGTCAGGATCTCATGGGGTTTCCGAAGAACAATCGTCACCTTTTCTTTTAACTTTGGATGCTCTTCACAATACTCTGCTATGATCCGGCACGGCTTGATCAGCTTCAACTCCTGCTGATAATTATCGATGATCAGTTCATCCAAAACCTCTACAAGAGCCAAAAAAGTTTCAAGCGTCAGCAGCGTACCGTTTGTGTACAGGTGCATTCTGGCATTCGGCAAATGCTTTCTCGCGTATTGATTGAACCTGACGATCCGCTCATCCAGTAAAGGCTCGTTATTGGAAAAGGTCGTAAACCGGCCGGCATAGTTAAGCGCCTCCAACTCGTCCACAATATGGCAGAAAAGCTCCTCCGGCATAACCGCCTTCTCTCTCGGATCCGCGTTTTTATTCACTGGACAGAAATCGCAGACGCCGTTGCAGCGATTGATAGTTTCTATTTCAATATGATTAAACAGCTGCTCTTTGCCATATAACTCTTCCGCTTCGTCATTCACGGCCTGCCTGGCATATTTTAGCTTTTCCGAGTCAATCCACTCTTTCTCACTGCCTGCGTCCGGGAGCGCATCATAGGGGTTTACGATCAATTCACCGGAATCATAGTAACCATGCAGCTTACCCGTAAAAACAATATAATCTGTGATGCCGTTTTCCTGAAGCTGTTTTATCATGCTCGAGGAATAGATACTGGCCACGACAAAACAATAGTCGTCTTTAAATTCTGCGGCTTCCGTGGCGGCAATGATCTTTTTCCCGAACAACTCCGTTCCGATCTTCGCCGGATTATTGTCCATAAAACAAGCAACCGCGTCGTAACCATAATGATGAAATGCTATTTTCCCGTAATCGCCCGCACCGAAGATAATATATTGTTTCATCCTGTCCTACTCCGCCCCTTCATACAATTCTCTGATATGTACCATTGCTTCCTTTGCCATTTTATGCTTCCGGCGGCCTTCCTCCGTCCACCATCCGCCGGCGCAGTGATGCACGCCAAATGCCGACTCGCTCTTACGGATCTCCTCCGTAAAGGGATCGCGGTCCGAGAATAACTCCTTCGGATACAAAGCAACTCCCTCGTGTTCCTGATATCTTCCGTTCATCAAAAATCCCAGTCTTTGAAATTCTTTGTTCAGATAGACCGGCTGGATCTCTCCTGCCAATACCCGCTCCCAGTCAAAGTCCCTGCCCTGATAAATCTTTAACAATTCCTTGACAAAGCTGCAGCCCGCCTTCGCTCCAAACGCGGCGGCTTCCACATCCCGGTAGGGTCCAAACCCGATCACAAAATCATGCATCCGTAGAGGATCAATGGTCCGGTACAGTTCCACATCCAGATCGAAATAAAACCCTCCATATTGATCCAGAATATCGAGCCTCGCGTAATCCGAAGCAAAGGCCCACTTCTTCATTTCAAAAGCCTTTTCCATATACGGATGCTTTGAAATATCGTAATTATCGGCGTTCCATTCGATAATCTCGTAATCGGGACAGCTCTTTTCCCAGCTGTTTAAGCAGCGCTTTGACAGCGGATCCTTCTCTCCGCCGCCAAACCAGAAGCAATGAATCTTTCGGGGTATCTTTTCCTCCGGATGCTCCGTCTGACCAAAGGGATCTCTTCCGTCATCATCCGAGTGCGACGAGATCAGATCCATCAAAAAAAAGCAGCTCATCTCCTGAGAATTCTCATTCGATTCAAGCTGCTTAAAAATCTCCCACGCATACGCCGTGGATGCGATCAGAATAACCGTCCGCTCCGCCGGTTCTCTCCATAATCGCTCGGGGCTGCATATCTCGATTTCCCTGTCCCCAAGAAGTACTACGCTCCCCTGCTTCTCAAGCGAATTATCAACGATATAGGCCGCCTTTTCTGCAAGCCTTAGTTCCTTAAAATTCCTCTCGATCAGAAAAAGAAACTCAGAGGCAGCAAAAATGATCAGCTTTTTATTTTGAGTTTGCTGTTGAAATTCGGGGAATGAGTTTTTAACAAATCGCATATATTCAATAAAGTCAGCGTTTTCTCATCCAAAAACTCCCGCCGCCAAGGTCATCTGTTTTCCGCCATTTTTCGTGGTATAATTCTCTATGCTTCACTGCCATGTAATGATTGTAAAACAATATTTCCCACTCATTATCTTAAATTCCCTATTATAAGTTGTCACTACACCTGATCTTCAGCATGCTTAGGCAACTCATATTGT
>JAILQQ010000239.1 GCA_024698885.1 Lachnospiraceae bacterium
TTCGTATCTCGTCACATCAAAGGATTCCGCGACACAGGCTCTCGCCTCCCGCAGATCCTTAAACTCACCGGCCGTGATCATCTGTGCCAGGATGTTTCCGATCGCGGTCGCCTCTCCCGGGCCCGCAATGACCGGAACGCCGGTATATTTTGCCGTCAGCTCGTTCAGATAGCCGGCGTTACTGCCGCCGCCGATAATATGGATGCAGTCATACTTCCTGCCGGAAAGGGTCTCAATGGTCGAGAGCTTTTCCCCATAGCATTTCGCGAGGCTGTTATAGACAACGGCCGAAAGCTGAGGCAGCGTCTCAGGCACCTCCTGGCCGGTCTCTTCACAGTACTGTCTGATCTCTGCCACCATATCCTGCGGTGATAAAAAGCGCTCGTCCTGACAGTCGACGAGGGAGGCAATGGGCTCACGCGATGCCTCCTCGCAGATCTCCGCGTAGGATTTCTGCGGCGCAAGCTTCTCCCGTACCGACTGGATCATCCATAGGCCCATGATATTTGCCAGATAGGTGATCCGCCCCTGATAGCCCCCTTCATTGGTAAAGTTAGCCTTCATACTGGCTTCGGAGCAGTCAGCCTCCTGCCGCTCGACCCCCATTAAAGACCAGGTGCCGGAGCTGATATAGCAGATATCCGTATCGAGGCTCGGTACCGCCATGACCGCCGAGGCTGTATCATGGGTCGGTGGCAGTACGACCTGACAGTCATAACCCACCATTTCCCGGATCTCCCCGGTCAGACTGCCGACAACCGTGCCCGGCATCGCAACCTTCTGGAACATTTTTTCATTATAGCCGAGAAGCCGGATCAGCTCATGGTCCCAGTCTCTCGTCGCCGGATCGATCAGCTGGCTTGTGGTCGCCTCGGCATAATCCTGGACCTTCTGTCCGCAGAGTCTGAAATGAAAATAATCCGGCAGCATCAGCATAGCCGCCGCCTTCTCCATATATTCCGGCGTCTGCTTTTTCACAGCCATCAGCTGGTAGATGGTATTATAGATCGCCTTCTGGATCCCGGTGCGCCGGTAAAGCGACGCTTCATCGATCAGCCGGAACACCTCCTCATCCATGCCGTCGGTGCGGTGATCCCGGTATCCCACTGCCGGTCCTAACATCTGATCGTTCTCATCAAGCAGAACGAAATCCACCCCCCAGGTATCGATCCCCACGCTGACAGGAACCTTTTCAAGTGCCGCGCACTTCTTCATCCCGGTAATGATCTCCCGAAACAGCCGCTCCACATCCCAGACTAACATCCCGTCCTTATGATCCATGCCGTTTGGGAAGCGGTAGACCTCCTCGAGTGAAAGCTTCCCGTCCTGGAGGCTTCCCAGAATATGCCTCCCGCTGGAGGCGCCGATATCAATCGCCAGAAAATAATTCCCCATACAGATTTACCCTTCCTAGAACATACCGAATATTTTTTCGTTAAAGGCGTCATGGATCGTCTGATAATCGGCATACTGGATATGGGTATCCGCAAAGCTTGCGTTCCATTGATCCCGCAGCGTATCCGCCACCATAACACCTGTTTTTTTCTTTACCTTTTCCGGCTGAGAGCCCTCCGCTCCCTCGGGAGCGTTTTCGGAAGCAGCCGTTCTTACGGGCTTCTGTCCGCCGGCTTCCATAAGGATCGCCGGAAAGATATAGTAGATCGCGAAGAAATTCACGTTCACCTGGACATAGCCGCGGATCCTGCCCCATTTCGTAAATTTTTCCTTCGTCGCCGCGATCACCGTATCGGCGATCTCCCGCGCCGTCTTCTCCTGATCCTCGCTTGCGTCCATCAGTTCCATCATTTCCGTGAAGAAATGCCCGTAAGTCTCACGGAAATAATTCATATTTGCCTCATATTTCTTTTTCTTTACCCGCTTCATCATGTCAGGCATGTCGTTGTAGATCGTAATAATGTTATCCAGCATAGTCCTTCCGCCGTTTCTTGATTTTTCAGGCAACCCGGTCCGGACTGCCCTGTTCGGCAATGATCCGATCTGCCTGCCTGCCGGATCGGAAATGATCCGGCCAGCAGGCGCCTTACCCAATTGCACAGCAAATGATCCTTTGATCCTTACCGTTTCAATTTTAGTATAAAAATTATTCCACGACAACACCCTTTTGAAGCATTACATTCGCGTACAGAGCCGATTCACCCGTCGCAAGGATCGCGTAACAGGTTTTGGTCTCCTCATAGAACTGAAAGCGTTCGATCTGGCCGATGGCTTTCTCGCCTCTTTCGTCATGCTTCTTCACGATCTCCTTATAGGTGTCCCAGATCGGCGTTTCAACGTTGTCGCCCGGCATAACCTCCATCAGATTCACCGGATGCTCCACATAAGTATCAAGCGGAAATACCGTCAGTATCGCGTCTAAAAGCTCCGGCACGCCATGGCCGTCGCAGCGGATCACGATGCAGTCCTTCCCCATGGATTCTGCCGGGAAATTGCCGTCACCGATCACCAGTCTGTCACTGTGCCCCATCTCATTCAGTACCATGAGAAGCTCCGGGGACAGAATTTTCGGAATACCCTTTAACATAAAATTCTCCTTTCCTGCGCCGATCTGCTTGCAGATCGTGCGCTTAGGCATGAACCTGTTCATGCCGATCCGGTCAGTTTTCTGACCGGATCATTTCCTCTCCGTTCCGATTTGCTTTTAAAAGGGGCAGGGATAAATCCCTGCCCCTGATTTTCTTGTCTGCGCCGATTGCTTCGCAATCGCCCGCTCACCTTATGTCAGATTAGTCGTAAAGGTTCGGAGCGATGGTAGCATCGTTCATGTTGTCTGCATTGTACCAATAACCGGCAGTCGGGAAATCCTCAACCGTGTCGCCGTTTGCAGCCATGGTCAGACCATACAGTGTGTAGTAACCCATCATCAGAGGAGACTGGGTAACAGCACCATACATGGTTCCGTCTTCAATTGCGCCCTTGATGATAGAGCCGGCATCAAAACCGATACCGATCATGTCGCCTGCAGCCGCATCCGTACCAAGCAGGGATAAGTTGCTGTCAGCAGCCAGAACACCTTCTGCTGCGGTCTGGTTGGAACCGAAGATACCGATCGTATCTGCCTTACTCATGATAGCCTGAGCAGCGGTGGAGCAAAGCTCAACAGTGGTCTGAGCCGGAACTGCTACTTCGATCACAACATCAGTGTCGCCGTCATCAGCGCCTTCTGCCTTGTTTACATATAACTCGTTGCCTTCTACGGAAACCGTCTTGCCATCCGCATGAAGCAGCTCGATCATCTTGTTGATGAAGCCAAGACCACGCTGCTGGATGTTCAGAGCGGTAGCATCCTGGTTTACTTCACCGATTCTTACCTGCGCGTCAGCACCGGCAATAACGTCCTTCAGAGCTTCATACATATTCTCAGCGGCAACCTCACCGGCCTGGCTGTTGTCGGTAGCGATCGTAGCTACGATAGAGCCTTCGGGAGCATCCGCAACACCCGTATCAAATGCGATTACCGGGATACCCTTGTCTGCGCAGTCCTTTAAGGAATCCAGAAC
Source organism: Lachnospiraceae bacterium (assembly GCA_024698885.1). GTDB lineage: Bacteria > Bacillota > Clostridia > Lachnospirales > Lachnospiraceae > UBA2868. The sequence continues at coordinate 3,519 of JAILQQ010000239.1, forward strand.
AGAGGTGGTATCGCAAGCTGCCAGAGCGATTCCGGGAGGGTTGCTGTTGATATCGGAATTCAGCATATTAACCTGATCAGCGATATCGGACTCGGAGTTCGGGCCATGAGCATCATAGGTAACACCTAACTCTTCCGCTGCCATATCCATACCCGTTAAAGCTGCCTGCCAATAGGTGGACTGGAAAGACTTAACGTCTACAGGGAAATTATACGCATCTTTTGCTACTACACCGTCAAACTGCGTGCCGCTGGTGAACTCACCTGAGCCGCCTGCTGCCGGAGCTGCCGCTTCCTCAGCCGGAGCTTCCTCAGCCGGAGCTGCTTCTTCCGCAGCCGGAGCTTCCTCAGCCGGAGCTTCCTCAGCCGGAGCTGCTTCCTCGGTAGCTGCGGGCTCTTCTGCCGGAGCTGCCGGTTCTGCGCCGCCGCAGCCGATCAGTAAGCTAGCTGCTAACGTTGCGCTTAATAACGTTGCCAGTAATTTCTTTTTCATGCTTTTCTCTCCTTTTTGAAATATAAAATAATGTTTATATGAACACTTGCGTGTTGCATATCAGCTTTACAGTTTTACTGTTCCTTCGCCAGTCTCCTTCTCTTGATAACATCGATGATAACCGCGCCGATCAGAACGATGCCGGTCACGATCTGCTGCCAGTTCGCCTGTAAGCCCACATAGGGAAGACCGGTCTTTAAAAGCACGATGACAAATACGCCCGCCAGGGTTCCAAGCACCGAACCGTAGCCGCCGGTAGCGGAAACACCGCCGACGAACACACCGCCGATCGCGTCAAGCTCAAGGCCGGCACCGGTTCCCGGCTGCACCGTCGGCACCACGGCCGCGTAGGCGATAGCTGCCAGTCCCGCGAAAAGCCCGCAGACCGTATAGGCCATGACATGATAAAACTTTACGTTGACGCCCGAAAGCGTGATTGCCTCTTTATTACTGCCGATCGCGATCGTATATCTGCCAAAGCGCGTATGATTTAATACAAACTCCATGATCAGAACAAAGATCACCACGAGGACAAAACCGATCGGAATCTTTGTCGCGCTTCGCCCCGAACCGAAGGTCAGCTTGAAGATCGAATGGAACCATCCGCCCGGCTGCTTATTCGTCGGCCACGGCGTCGCCATGATCATGGAACTTACGCCGCGGGTGATCATGCAGGTACAGAGCGTCGCCAGAAACGGCGGCAGACCCATGATACCGATCAGGCTTCCGTTGGCTAAACCTACGATACAGCCAAGCAGGATACAGATCAACATGGCCAGTACCACCGGAATGTTAAAATCTCTGATCAGTCTTCCGGCGATCAGCGCATAACAGACCATGCCGGTTCCGATGGAAAGATCCACGCCCGAGGTAATCAACGGGAAGGTCACGCCGATCGCCATTAGGACATCATAATAGGAAAAGTCCAACATCGAAAGGATCGAGGAATACTTCCGAAACTCCGGGCTGAATATCATATAGATAACTACCAGAGCAATGATCACCAGCAATACGATAAATCTCTGATCCGATAAAATTGATTTTTTCTTTGCCATAATATCCCCCTGTTATCCTACGCGATATCCCGCGTTGCCTTATCCATGATTTTCTCCTGCGTCGCCTCCGCGATATCCAGCTCGCCGGTCTTCTTGCCCTCGCACATCACGACGATGCGGTCGCTCATACGCAGGATCTCGGTCATTTCGGAGGAGATCATGATGATGGACTTGCCTTCCTCCGCCAACCGGTTCATCAGCTTATAAATCTCGTTCTTCGCGCCGACGTCGATACCTCTGGTAGGTTCGTCAAAGATCAGGATATCACAGTTTCGTACCAGCCATTTCGCGATAACCACCTTCTGCTGGTTTCCGCCGGAAAGATTGACCACTAGCGTATCGGCGCTCGGCGTCTTGGTGGACAGCTCGTCGATGTATTTCTGCGTTATCTTCTCTTCCTCGGCCTTATCGATAAAAGCACCCTTCATATACTTTTCAAGCGTCGCCAGGGTCGAATTCTCTATAATGGACTTCTGTACCACAATCCCGTAGCGCTTACGGTCCTCGGAAAGATAGCCGATCCCGTATTTCACGGCATCCTGCGGCGAATTGATCGTCACCTTCTGGCCGTTTACGTAGATATCGCCGCTGGTCTTCGGGTCCGCGCCAAAGAGCGCTCTCGCCGTTTCGGTACGGCCGGCTCCCATAAGGCCTGAAAAACCAAGGATCTCGCCCTTTCTCAGTTCAAAGCTCACGTCCTGCACCATACGGCCGGCGTTCAGATGCTCGACCTTGAGCACCACCGGCGCATCCGCGGGAACATGGCTCTCCGTCTTCGGATCCTCGTAGATCACGCGGCCCACCATCATATTGATGATATCTTCCTTGGTACAGTCGTTTGTGATCAGCGTTCCGACATAGCCGCCGTCCCGCATGACCGTTACCCGGTCGGTGATCACCTTGATCTCATCCATACGGTGGGAGATATAAACGATCGCCATTCCCTTGTCTCTGAGGTCGCGGATGATCGTGAACAGATCCTCGATCTCCTTTTCTGTCAGAGCCGCGGAGGGCTCGTCGAAAACGATGACCTTCGCCTGATGGGAGATGGCTTTGGCGATCTCGCACATCTGCTGCTTACCGACAGTCAGATCGCTCATTTTCGCCTTAGGGTCGATCTGGATCTTCAGCTCGTCAAACAGCTTGTTTGATTCTTCGATCATCTTTTTATCATCGATCCGGAAGCCCTTCATGAATTCCCGGCCGATGAATATATTCTGCGCCACGGTCAGGTCGCCGACCATGTTCAGCTCCTGATGCACGATAACGATACCGGCATCCTGCGCTTCCCTCGTATTATGGAACTCGATCTCCCTGCCTTCAAAGGTGATCTTTCCCGAATCCTTCGAATAGATGCCTGTCAGCACCTTCATTAACGTTGACTTCCCGGCACCGTTTTCTCCCATCAGCGCGTGAACCTCACCGCATCTTACGTCAAAATGCACATGGTCAAGCGCGTGGACACCCGGAAAGGATTTATCAATATCCTCCATGACCAGGATAGCTTCATTCGTCTCGCTCATTCGTCTGTCCCCCTTTTCTGCGCCGATTTGCTCTGCAAATCGTGCGCTTAGGCACTATCTTCAGATTGTGCCGATTCAGTCAGGTTTCCTGACTGAATCATTTCCTTAATTCTTTCTGCGTCTTGCCATGACATCGGCATAAACCACTACGATAACGATCAGGCCCGTCACGATCAGCTGGATATCCTTGGCAAAGCCAAGCGCCAGGATACCCTCCTGCAGAAGAGAGATGATCAGCACACCGATCACCGTACCGCCGATAGAGGCCAGACCGCCGACCATGGAAGTACCTCCCATGACGCATCCCGCGATCGCTTCGTTATTATACTGATCGCCGTAACCGGGCTGCACTGTCGTATAGGCGCCTACAAAGAAGATCGCCGCGATCCCCACGAGCGTCCCGCAGATGACATACGCGAGCATCTTCCATTTCTTGGTATCCACGCCCGAAAGCCGCACCGCCTCCTCGTTGCTGCCGAGGCAGAGAATATAACGGCCGGGTTTGGTATTATTCAGGACGATCATACAGATTGCCGCAGCAACCAGGAATATCACGAGTCCCACCGGAAAGCCGTTATAGCTGACCAGATTTCTGAACCAGCCGTTATCCGGATCCGTTGAAAGCGGCCAGCTGACTGACTGGGTCTTTGTATATACCGCCGCGACACCCTTTGCGATATTCATCGAAGCCATGGAAACGATGAAGGGAGGGATCGTCCAGTAGGAAACGAGGTACCCGTTCAGTGAACCGAAGATAAACCCGATGATAATACTCATGATGATGGAAACGATCACCGGCGCTCCCTTAAATACCATGGTATAACCGGAGATCAGCGCACAGCAGAACATGACCGGACCGATGGAAAAGTCGATCCCGCCCGTCGCTATGACAAAGGTGACGCCTAAGGACAGAAAACCAAGGAAATACACGTAATTCATAACGCTTAAGATACGCGCCTTTCCGAAGAACCCCGGCACCAGCAGACAAAAGGCGACATACATCAGGATCATGACACAAAACAGTATGATTCTGTTAAAGCCGACTTTTTTCACAAAAGGATTCTGTTTGAACTTGCTCAATCTCATTACCTCCCTCAAAAGCCCCGTTCCTTCTGAAACCAGGCCCTGCCTTTGTGCGAATTATTTGTAATTCACGGACGAATCCGCCGGAATTTGTCTAATTCTCACAAAATCGATTATAGCCTAATTCTGCATCCGGCACAACCAAAACATATCGGAAAATGCGGGAATAAAATGGTACGATAGTCACTTAACGAACACGTCTCCGATGGTATAATTCAGCTTCGTCGCGTAATTATAATCCTCGACCACATGTACCACAAAATCCTCCGCCAGATCTCTCGGATTTCGGGAAAGTTTTCCGTCCCTGACCTTCAGATACTGATAGGGCATATACTGATGCAGCATGCTGAGCGGGATCTCCACCTCTTCCATATTGGCAAAGAGCTTTTTAACCGCTTCCTGCATCTTCGGCTGCGCGAAATAGTACCGGCATCTGTCGGAAAAGCTGTATCTGCGCTTTAACGCCTTCTCTTCATCCGTTCCGTGATAATGCTTCTGCCAGTCCTTCGGATTCTCCATCATGGTCTCCTCCATGACCTCCATGAATCCGGCCTGCTTCTCCTCCGGAACCAGGATCTTTTCCATCATGGAAAGGGCGAACAGTCCCTCCCTCAGGGCAAAGGTAAGCGCCGGCCCGACCTTTAAGATCGCGATACCGTCCTCCACCATTTCCTTTAACGCTTCCGCCGGCTGATAATCCGTGGAATGTCCTTCGAGGACAATATTGTCATATTTCTTCATGGCCTTTGTCAGCTCTCTTGCCTCCGCGCGGTCATAGCGGAAGAAATCGGCATCACCGAACTCTACGCCCGGCTGGACCACGATCCCGATGATATTCTGAAACGCGTCCCTGATCCCTCTCTTTTCAAACTGCTCCTCATAGGTCTTCAGGGTCTTTTCCACAGCTTCCGGCTTTGTTACCGACAAAGAGTCCTCAACCTCCTGCGCGCCGCCCGGGATCGGCACCTCGCTGCCGATGATAAAGGCCGGTCTCTGTTCCTCAGGGTTCTTCTTAAGGAGCTCCTGATAAGCCTCTTCACAGGCTTCATAAAGGATCGCGCCCCGTCTTGCGATCGTTTCATCCGAAAGCGGCTGATCCGCCGGGTCATCCCCCACCCGCATGCTGGTATCCAGATGGATCTTCTTAAAGCCCGCCGATACAAACATCTTCACCAGAGTAACAGACTTTTCCATCGCTTCCTTCTCCGGCTCGTTCACCCAGGTTAACGGTCCCAGATGATCGCCGCCCAAAATGATCTTCTCACGCGGGAAGCCGACGCCGTCTGCGATCTTATATACGAAATCCCGGTAGTCAGCCGGCTTCATGCCCGTATAGCCGCCAAACTGGTTCACCTGGTTTGCGGTCGCTTCTACCAGAACATAATCGTCAAATCTCTTTGCCTGCTTCAGGCAGGCCTCAATCACCAGATCACTTGCTGTACAGAAGGACGGGATTCCCACGAATCTCATGCCCTCTTTTCTCTTTGCCAGGATCGATCTCATTGCATCCATAATTATTTTGGTCCTTTCAAGGTATATTTAATCGAATTCCTAAAACTTTTCGTACCTTCCAAACGGCACATGCCCCGGATTGTATCAGGCAGATACCAAATCTTTTTGATCTGCCTGGGTGGGAGCGGCGATGAAGTATTCGCTGACGAGGCACGCACACACAATTTAGTAAACATGTGCCCCGAGGAAGCGAATATCTCTCATCGCAGATTTCACATAACGTTCTAAGCTGCGGATACCCGGGCGGGAGCGGCGATGAAGTATTTGCTGACGAGGCACGCACACACAATTTAGTAAACATGTGCCCCGAGGAAGCGAATATCTCTCATCGCCGTTCCCGCCCCCTCCCGGGATATATTTCACGCGTTCGGGCAGTACACCGGGCTTTCGCCCATCCACTCTTTTCTTATGTTTTAAGCATCCGGGCAATCCACGATCACGCCGTCCTCATCCCACAGATCATGCCAGTCGTCTGCGCCGGGCCACAGGAACACCTGGCCCTTCACCAGTCTGTTATTCTTCTCAAGCGTCGCGATCGTCGCCATTTCCGCATCCGTCAGGGGATCGGTCATCGTCGACTCGATATTGCTCGTATATTCGTTTTCATGAATCGAGAACGGGATCGGGATCTGTCCTCTCTGCACCGCCCACTTCAAGGCGATGATCGCCGGATGCACGCCGTGTGCCTCGGCAATAGCCTTAAACTCCGGCACCTGCATATCCGCGATATCCGTCGCCACGATGTCACGCTCCGGTCTCTGGGGAGAGCCAAGGGGCATAAAGCCGATAGGCTGGATATCATGCGCCACCAGATAGTCAAACAGCTCCTGCTGCTGGAAGCAGGGATGCAGCTCAAGCTCGCAGGCAACGGGCTTGATCTTAAACTGGTCGATCACGGCGTTCAGCTTCGGGATCGTCATATTGGAAATGCCGATATGGCGTACCAGGCCCTTTTCCACCAGCGCCTCGATCTGACGGTAGGTATCGATAAACTCCGCTACCGAGAAGGGCTTGCTGTCGGGATTTCTGGAATCCACGTCGCATCCGGGCGCATGATAGTTCGGGAAAGGCCAGTGAATAAAGAACAGATCGATATAATCGCACTGTAAGTCCGCGATACTCTTTCGGCAGGATTTCTCCACCTCGCGGTGCATATCGTTCCAGACCTTCGTCATGATATACAGATCCTTCCGTTCCACCACGCCCTCGTCAAAAGCAGCCTTAAAGACACGGCCGATCTGATCTTCATTGCCATAACAGGCCGCGCAGTCAAACATCCGGTAACCGGCACGGATCGCGCCCGCCACCGCGTTCGAAACCTCATCCGGTGTAAAGCGGTCGGAACCGAAGGTACCCATGCCCATGCAGGGAACCTTGTCACCGGTGTTCAGCGTGATCTGCGGGACCTTTTTTGCATCAACTCCCATTTCTTTTTCCTCCTGTTTAACATTGTTTAACATTGATTTATTCTGTTACTGTCTCATCCTTATCTTTATCTTTATCCTTATCTTTTCCTTTACATTGGCATTTGTCTTTATCTTTCTTCCTGCAGCAGGTGGTATTTCCGTTATTGTTGCCGATCCGGTAACTGCGCTTGGGCGCAAACAGAAAGCCCAGCACAAAGCCTCCGAGCAGTGCCGTAAGAAGCTCGAAAAACACCATTTTTCTGTTTACGACTGTCTCATAGTCCAGACCGTCCAGATAATCTTGCCATTTCTTGATCATAGCAGCTCCTTTCCGTATATCCTATGCCTCACTGTCGATCAGGATCTTTCCCTTTACGGTGCCCGGCGTCTTGAACATTTCGAAGGCATCCGCGATCTGCGAAAGAGGGATCTTTTTGAAAATAAAGGACTCATCGAACTTAAGCTGCCCGGTCTTGAAATAATACGCCGCCAGTTCCCATTCATCCCCGGGGAACGGTGCCGAATAGCTCATCCAGGAGCCTGTCAGCATAAACTCCTTGCGGTTCATATTCTCCCATTCGTCTACGCTGAAGGAAAGCTCCTTCGTCGGCGTACCGATAAAGCAGACGTTCGCTTTGTTGGCCGCAAGCTTAAAGGCCAGCCGCATCGTGATCGTATTGCCGGCCGTTTCATAGACATAGTCAAAGCCTCTTCCGTCCGTGATCTCGTTCACCTCGTCCATGAAGCCCTCTTTTCCGGAATTCACGCCGAAGTCCGCGCCGAGGCGCTTTGCCAGATCGAGCCGTTCGGGAACGATATCGAAAACCGCTACCTTCTTCGCGCCGAAGATCTTCGCCCACTGCATCGTCATCATCCCGATGGTACCGCCGCCGAGGATCGCCACCGTCTTGCCGCCCTCGTAGGGAACCCGCCTGAGCCCGTGCAGGGCTACCGTAGCCGGCTCAAAAAAGGCGCCCTGGTCAAAGCCTATGGAATCGTCAAACTTCACCACGTTCTTCTCGGGTACCATGACATATTCGGCAAAGCTTCCGAATTCCCTCGAACCGATAAAGCTGTATTTCTTGCAGAGAGAATAATTGCCCTTCTGGCAGTCAGGGCATTTCATGCAGGGCACAAGCGGGATCCCCGCCACACGGTCGCCGGGCTTTACGGAAGTCACGCCCTCGCCTACCTCCGCCACTGTTCCGGAAAATTCATGTCCGAGCACATTGGGAAAGTAATGGCAGGCATCCCCGTTTACCCGTGGGACATCGGATCCGCAGATCCCTGTATATTTTACCTTTACCAGAACCTTTCCCGGCACGATCGCCGGCTTGTCGATATCCTCGTAGCGGATATCATTTTTTGCATGTACCACTCCTGCTTTCATCTCTGTCTCCTTTTCTGCGTAGATCTTATCGGTGTATCCGTCCGGACCCCTTCGGGTCCGAAACAGTAACCGTCGATTCCGTATTTCTTCAATATGATGCGAAGGTCTTTCTCAAGTCCTCATAAAGCTCCAGATACAATCGCATCGCCTGATCATAGGCGGCCCGGTTGCTTTCATCCGGCTCCTGTGTTCTCGTGATCCGGATCGTCCGTTTCACGGCCTCGTCATAGTCCCGGTAAAGTCCCGTGCCGACACCTGCGAGAATAGCGGCGCCCAGGGTCGTTGCCGTATCGGAGGTCGGTACATGTATCGTCTTTCCGGTCACGTCAGCCTTGATCTGCGTCCACAGGATCGAATTGGAGGAACCGCCCATGGAATTCATGCTGTCGACCTTCACCCCGGTCTCCGCCGCTGTCCTGAGATTATGCTCCAGGGAATAGGCAACCCCCTCAAGCACCGCACGGATCATATGTCCTCTTGTTTTATCAAAGGAAAGGCCGTAGAAAACACCCTTTGCGTCAGGATCCCAGATCGGGGATCTTTCTCCTGCCATGTAAGGCAGGAAGATCACGCCGTCCGCTCCGGCCTTCACGTTTTCCGCTTCCTTCGTAAGCTCATCAAAGCTCATCCGCGGAGCAAGCTCCTGTCTGAACCACTTAAGCGTTCCGCCGCCGCCTACCGTTCCGCCCTGTAAGAGCCAGAGGCCGGGCACCACATGGGCGCCGAGGATCAGCTTTTTATGGGAAAGGGCCCGGTCGGTACAGATACTCATTCCGCCGGCCTGTCCACCCTGCTCCTGGGTCTGGCCGGGCTTGTATACCCCGGCTCCCAGCGTCCCGCAGGCGGCGTCCAGACCGCCTGCTACTACTCTGGTTCCTTCCTTTAAGCCCGTGAGCTCAGCCGCCTCTTTTGTCACGGTTCCGATCACCGTGTCGCAGGCCACCGGCTCCGGCACCAGCTCCGTCGAAAGACCGAGCTTTTCCGCAAGGGCCGGATCATAGGAAAGCTTATCCATATTGAAGAAATGGAGACCGTAGCACTGGGACAGATCCTGACTGATCTCTCCGGTCAGCTTCATGCCGATATAGCTGTTGCTCTGGAGGTATTTGAACGCGCGGGAGAAGATCTCCGGCCGTTCCTCCTTATACCAGAGGAGCTTCGGCGTTACATAGGAGGGGAGGAAATCATTGCCGGCCACCGAAAAGATCGTGTCCTCACCGATCTCCCGCTTCACTCTTTCACAGATATTGCGGGCCCTGGTATCCATCCAGATCGGCGTATTGCATAAAACGTTTCGCTCACGGTCAATCGGAATTGCCGACCAGCTCTGACCGTCTATCCCGATGCCGGAAATCGCGTCGGCATCCACGCCATCCCGCGTCAGTACCTCGCGGATCCCGCGGCAGATAGCGTCCCACCATTCCTCGGGATTCTGCTCTGCGTAGCCATTCTGCGGGTAGTATACCTGATAGGACTGGTTCGTCTGCGCAACGACCGTGCCGTCTAAATCAAATACAGCCACCTTGCAGGCGGAGGTTCCGATATCTATGCCAAGCAGCAGTTCTTTCATGGTCTGTTCGTCTCCCGAAGTGATGATAAAGCGAAACGTTTCGCTCTTTCTGAAAAAAATAAAATCCGTTACCCGAATTCATTCTCAGTATAACATACCGTTGCCTGTTGTCAAGCCGTTAATTGCGCGATGGAATTTCCGTCGCTGATCCTGGTGCTCAGAATGATCTCCGACGAGAGCGCCTTGTCCTTGCTGTTAATCTTCTGCAGCAGAAGCTCGCAGGCCTTTTCTCCCATTTCCTGCATGGGCTGCACCACCATATAGAGTCTCGGCTCCATGATATGCGACAGGATCAGGTCGTCAAAGCCCATGAGTGAAATATCCCGGGGGCAGGAAAGCTCCGATTCGTTGACGGCCATGACCGCCCCGAGGCTCACCTCGTAATTGCTCAGAAATACCGCTGTCGGCGGATCATGCAGGGACAGAAGCTTCTTCATGCTCTCATAGCCGAATTCAATGGAATGATCTCTTTTGCGGACATAGTCCCGCGGGATCGGCAGGGAGGCGTCCTCCATGGCGGCCACATAGCCCTTATAACGTTCATAACCCGTATATTCGTTCCGTTCATCCGAACAGATCACCGCGATCTTGCGATGATGGTTCTCGATCAGGCGGGAAACCGCCCGGTACGCGGCCTTTCGGTTATCGATCCGGACGCAGTCCAGAGATTCGTCCGCCAAAGGGCGGTCCAAAAGGACCACCGGGATATCCGCCTCCTTCGCCGGCTTTAAAAAAGCGGCACTGCGGGAGATCGGCAGCACGATGATCCCGTCCACCTTTTTGTTGACGAGGAAGCGGATATTCTCCGCTTCCACCGTCTGATCATTCTGTGAGTCACAGATCAGGAGCCCGTAGCGTTCCTTCCGAAGTGCCTGCCCGATATAACGGAGCAGGGTCCCGTTGAAGAGACTGCCGATATCGTAGGCCACCACGCCCACCGTACGCGTTTTATTGGTCACTAACCCCCGCGCGAGCTCATTCGGTTCATAGCGGAGCTCTCTGATCGCCTTTTCTATCAGGATCTTATTTTCCGGCAGCACATTGCCGCCGTTCAAAAACTTGGAAATAGTGGCTAACGACAGGCCGGTTCTTTCCTTGATATCCCGAATTGTTGATGACATACCGTTTTCCCTTATCTGTGCTGATGTTCACAATGTTGGGGTCAAAAGTCACATGGCGCCTTTTGGCCCCAACATCATGCTTATTTTATCGTCTTGTACATCGGCCCGTAAGCGCTGCAGGCTCTGTAATCCTGACCCTCCTTGTCGGTCCCGAAGGCGTTCCACGCCGACGGGCGGAAGATCTTCTCCTGCGGCACATTGTGCATGCAGACCGGGATCCTTAAGATCGAAGCAAGCGTGATCAGATCCGCGCCGATATGGCCATAGCTGATAGCGCCGTGATTCGCGCCCCAGTTATTCATCACATCATAGGCTGTGGCAAACGGACCCTCGCCGGTGCATCTCGGCGCAAACCAGGTGCAGGGCCAGGTATAATCCGTACGCTTCCAGAGGGTATCCGATACCTTCTCCGGCAGATGAACCGTCCAGCCCTCGGCGATCTGCAGCACAGGCCCCAGATTCTTCACCAGGTTCAGACGGATCATGGTCGCGGGCATCTCCGCCTTCGTCTCAAAGCGGGAAGAGAAGCCGCCGCCTCTGAAATAGCCGTTATCCGCCGCGCACCACTCGGTAGCCGCCATGATTGCCTTCTGGTCTTCCTCCGTCACCTCATACCAGGGCTTCATAACAGCGTTGCCGTCCTTATCCTTCGCCTCTCCGCAGGCATCCAGGCAGGCAGCGCCGGAATTGATCAGGTGAATGAAGCCGTCGGCGTCCTTCGCATGTCCCTCCAGGTCATAGCCGGTTACCCGCTTTACGGAAGCGCCGCTCCAGTAGGTACGCACATCGGCAAAGATCTGCGCCCGGTTCGTCAAAAGCTTCATGAACAGCATGCCGAGGCCGTTTAAGACATCGTTCTCCGTCGCGAGGATATAGGGCTCTCTTGCCCCGTTCCAGTCAAAGCTCGTATTCAGCAGCGCTTCCGGATAGTCACAGTTCGGATAGAAATCCGTCCACTGACGCTGTCCCTGGAAGCCGGCGGCAATCGCGTTATGGCCGACCGCCTCCTCCTCTCTGCCCTTGGGCAGGTTCGGATTGCCGTTCATCAGATCCTTGATGATGCACATCATTTTGACGACAAATTCCCAGTTCTTCTCCTTTTCCTCCGCCGTGCTTCTGACCTTGATGCCGTCTACCTCCTCCGGATTCTTGTCAAGGCCTTCCCTGCAGTTCTCCTTCGTCCACTTTAATGCCTTTTCATACTCATCCTTATCGTAAATCTCCTCGGTCATGCGCCGGATGATCTCCACCTCATCCACGGACTCCACGCGCATGCCCAGATATTCCTCGATAAACTCGGGGCTGATGATCGATCCGCCGATTCCCATGGTCACAGAACCGATCTGCAGATAGGACTTGCCGCGCATGGTCGCTGCCGCTACTGCCGCCCGGCCGAAGCGCAGGAGCTTTTCCTTCACGTCCTCGGGGATCGTGGTATCATCGGCTTCCATGACCTCATGGCCATAGATCCCGAAGGCGGGCAGTCCCTTCTGGGAATGTGTCGCAAGTACGGATGCCAGATATACCGCGCCGGGACGCTCCGTCCCGTTAAAACCCCATACAGCCTTAATGGTCATCGGATCCATATCCATGGTCTCCGCGCCATAACACCAGCAGGGCGTCACCGTCAGCGTGATATCCACGCCCTCCTTCTTAAACTTCGCCGCGCAGGCCGCCGCCTCCGCCACACGGCCGATCGTCGTATCGGCGATCACGACCTTCACAGGCTCTCCGTCGGAATAGCGGAGATTGTCCTCGAATAATTTCGCGGCGGATTTCGCCATATTCATCGTCTGATCCTCAAGGGATTCTCTTACCTTTAACGCACCTCTTCTGCCATCGATGGTCGGCCGGATACCGATCACCGGATATTCTCCGATCAATCTGCTTTTTGCCATTATATGCCTCCTTTTAATCCATCCTTTCAATTCGAGCGAAACGCTTCGCCCTCATGACATATTATAAGCACTGGAAAAGCCAAACAAAAGTGTTATAATAAAAAAAAATAAAACGATATTCACTTCTTTTTTGGGAGAGACGGATGAAGTATCTGGATTATAAAGAGCACAGAGATCAGGGAACCTTTAATTTCCCGATCGCGTTTTATCATGAAATGTCCCACAGCCCGCGGTATTATATGCCCTATCACTGGCATCACCATTTTGAGATCATATACATCCTTGCGGGCAACTTTCATCTGACCCTGAACGGCGTGACCACCGTCTGCCATCCCGGGGATGTGATCTTCATTACCGACGGGATCCTCCACGGCGGATCGCCCGAGGATGCGTCCTGCGTCTATGACTGCGTGGTTTTCGATCTGAATCTTCTGATCCGGGAGAACAATATCTGTACCAAAACACTGCGGGATATCCAGAACCATACGATCGTGCTGCATACCCTGCTGTCGGAGGGGGCGCCGGAGATCCGGCAGGTGGTTTCCGAGCTCTGCGATGCCCTGTCGGGCCGCACCCCCGGCTATGAGTTCATGACCCAGGCCGCACTCTATAAGCTGTTTGGGACCGTGATGCAGAAAAAGCTCTATGACGAGCATCCGAAAGAGGATATCGCCGCCGAGCATCTGGTTTCCGTGAAAAATGTTCTCGATTATATATCCGAGAATTATGACAATAATATAAGCCTCGAGACCCTCGCTAAGATCGCCGGCATGAACCCCAAATACTTCTGCCGTTATTTCCGCAGCATGACCGAGCGGACGCCGATCGATTATCTGAACTACTACCGGATCGAATGTGCCTGTGAAATGCTCTCCACAAAGGATATCACCATCAAGGAGGTGGCGATCTCCTGCGGTTTTAACGATGAAAGCTATTTCATCAAAACCTTCCATAAATACAAGGGCACGACGCCCAAGCAGTTTATCAAGGCCACGTTCTGAGGAACTGACCTGCGTCGATTTGCTTTGCAAATCGTGCGCTTAGACATGAACTTCAGTTCGTGCCGATCCGGTCAGTTCCCTGACCGGATCATTTCATCTTCCGGGATTTCCCGGTATTTCAGAACGTGACGAATGTTATATCTTCCGGGAAGGAAGCAGGCGCTTCGGCGCATACCGCAATGCTGTAGCCGGGCAGCACAGGATATAACCTGCCCTCATAACGCTTTTTGTCAAAATCCTGAAGATACCGCGCGTCTTTACCGTTTTCTCCGAGTAAGACCTCAAAGCTGTCAAGCGGCAGCTTAAGCCCCTGTCCGACTGCCTTTATAAAGCTTTCCTTTAGCGTCCAGTAGTCGTAGAATGCCCCCGTCGAACGGATCGCCTCAATCTCTCCCGGGCAGAAGAAATGCTCCGCGATCTTCCTATTGTCCCGCCTTTGTTCCTCAAGATCGGCGCCGATGGCGCCATGCTCCTCTGAAATGGCGCAGAGCGCGTAATTTCCCGCATGGGACAGAGAGAACGCGACGGTATCCTCTGAGGGAAGAAGGAGCCCGGCCTCTTTCAGAAGGATTCGCTCCTTCTCCGAAAAAATAACGGATGGCTTTCCGTTTTCGTCCCGGGAAAGGGAGACCGGCACAGACAGCCCCGGACAGAGCTCCCGCAGGCCGTAATTTAACAAAGCCTCCGCCGCAAGCCCCCGGCGTCTGTCTATCTCAAATCTGTATCTTTCCATCCGCTTCATGCGTTCTTCTGACACCCTCTGCCGGAAAACGGTAAGCTCCGGCAGCGTTACGTCCGTACAGTACAGCTTCATATACCCTCTGACATAAAGAATCGTCATACCAATGCGGCCACGCAGTGAAACCGCCAGGTATGACGACATTTATAAATGAATACGAGTAAAACCGTTTTACGCGATCTTTGACTTCGCAAGTTCCGCTAACGTTGTAAAGCCTTCCGCGTCATTCACGGCCATCTCCGCTAACATCTTCCGGTTGATATTCACGTCCGCCAGCTTCAGACCATACATGAAACGGCTGTAGGAAAGGCCGTTGAGTCTTGCCGCGGCGTTGATCCTTGCGATCCAGAGGCGTCTGAACTGACGCTTTCTTTCCTTCCGGCCCGCATAGGAGGATGCCAGTGCTCTCATAACAGACTGCTTTGCGATCCTGTACTGCTTGGAACGGGCTCCTCTGTACCCCTTCGCGAGCTTTAATACCTTATTATGCTTCCTTCTGGCGTTCATGCCACCTTTTATTCTTGCCATATCTATTTCCTCCTGTTATTATTCTCAATCACTTATTAAAGGTATGGGCAGATCTTCTTCATATTCGCGACATTCGTCGGATCGGTGATCACAGCCTTACGAAGCCTTCTCTTGTTTTTCGTCGTCTTTTTCGTCAGAATATGGCTCTTGTAAGCTTTATTCCTCTTAAGCTTACCGGTGCCGGTAACCTTAAAACGCTTTGCTGCTGATCTGTTGGTTTTCATTTTTGCCATGACATTTTCCTCCTGTTATCCATTCATCGCAGCCGTCATGTAATGGGCCGCAAAAAATTTATCATTTAACGCTTTTCCGTCAAAAACATGGTCAGGGTCCGGCCCTCGACCTTCGGGGCCTTTTCCACCACTGCCACATCCTGCAGAGCCGCGGCAAAATCCTCTAAAATCACTCTTCCGTTCTGAATATGCGCCATTTCGCGTCCGCGAAACCGAAGCGTCACCTTGACCCGGTCTCCCTTCTGCAAAAACTTCTTCGCAGCATTGATCTTTGTATTGAGATCATTCTTGTCGATATTCGGCGACATCCGGATCTCCTTGATCTCAATGGTCTTCTGCTTTTTCTTGGCTTCCTTCTCCTTCCGGGTCTGCTCGTATTTGAACTTCCCGTAATCAATGATCCTGCATACCGGGGGCTTGGCATTCGGAGCGATCATCACAAGATCCACACCGGCCTCCTCCGCTAAAGCTCTGGCCTCGTTCGTCGGCATAACACCAAGCTGCTCGCCCGTCTCGCTGACAACGCGGACCTCCTTCTCCCTGATTCTTTCATTAATTAATAAATCGCTAATAGTAAGTCCCTCCTAATACTAAATCCATTTCACACATAACAAAATGGATAACCCCGCAAGGTTATCCATCATTTCACCATCACATAATACCAGAATATCACCTATTCATGGAGTATGGGACACGCAGCAGCACCATTTGAATCCGCTTTCAGGGCCCTGCGGTGAGAGTCATGCATAACCTTTACTCTTCTTCGTCCTCCAAAGACTTTAGTTACTTTATCATACGCCGCCGGCTCTGTCAAGCGGTTTTCCCGCGAAAAAACGTTTCCTTTCATCAGATCAGTCTGTTTCCTCTATCTCGATCTTTCTGCTCTCCCGATCCCTGATCTCTGCCGTGATATCCTGAATGAAATCGGAAAGCGCACGCTGGCCCTCATCGCCTTTAAAACGGCTCCGCACCGCGATCACGCCCGCTTCCTCCTCTTTCTTACCGAGGATCAGCATATAAGGAACCCGCTCCAGTCTGGCTTCTCTGATCTTATAACCGATCTTTTCGGATCTGGCGTCAAGCTCCGCGCGGATCCCGGCTTCCTTTAACGTCTTCAGTACCTGCTCCGAATAATCCATAAACTTATCGGAGATCGGCAGCACCTTCACCTGCACCGGCGAGAGCCAGGTCGGGAATTTCCCTGCGCAGTTCTCCGTCAGCACACCGATGAAGCGCTCCACGGAGCCGAAGACCACCCGGTGGATCATCACGGGCATATGCTCCTCGCCGTCCTTGCCGATATAGGACAGTTCAAAGTTCTGCGGCAGCTGGAAATCCAGCTGGATCGTTCCGCACTGCCAGGTACGCCCGATGCAGTCCTCTACATGGAAGTCAAGCTTCGGTCCGTAGAAGGCGCCGTCGCCCTCATTGATCTCATAGGGAAGGCCAAGGTGCTCCACGGCATCCTTCAGACCCTGGGTCGCCTTTTCCCAGTCCTCAAGCGATCCCATATGATCCTCCGGCATGGTCGAAAGCTCGATATGATAACTGAATTCAAGCTTTGTATATACTTCGTCGATCAAACGGACGATATGCTTTACCTCATCCTCCACCTGCTCCATCGCGATAAACTCATGCGCGTCATCCTGATGGAACGCCCGTACCCGCATCAGGCCATGCAGGGCGCCGCTCTTTTCATGGCGGTGCACAAGACCCACCTCCGCGTAGCGAAGCGGCAGTTCCCGGTAGGAACGCGGCTCATTTTTATAAACGAGGATCGAACCCGGGCAGTTCATGGGCTTGATGCAGAACAGCTCCTCATCGATCATGGAGGTATACATATTCTCCTGATAATGATCCCAGTGACCGGAGGTCACCCAGAGCTGCTGGTTCAGCATGATCGGCGTTTCGATCTGCTGGTACCCGTTTTTATAATGGATCTCCCGCCAGTAATTCATGAGCTCATTCCTGAGCACCATGCCGTTCGGTAAAAAGAAAGGGAAGCCCGGCCCTTCATCCGCAAACATGAAGAGCTTCATTTCCTTGCCGATCTTGCGGTGATCCCTCTTTTTCGCCTCCTCAAGCCTTGTGATATACTCCTCGAGCTCGGAAGCCTTCGTATAGGAAGTCCCGTAGATCCTCGTCAGCATCTTGTTATTGGAGTTGCCTCTCCAGTATGCGCCCGCGATCTTCATCAGCTTAAAGGCCTTGACGGGCTTTGTACTCATCAGATGCGGTCCCGCGCAGAGATCCGTAAACTCTCCCTGCTTATAGAAGCTGAGCACCGCGTCCTCCGGCAGATCTTCGATCAGCTCCACCTTATAGGGCTCATGATTGTCCTTAAAATACTGTATCGCCTCCGCGCGCTCCATCGTGAAGCGTTCGATCTTCAGATCCTCCTTGACGATCTTTTTCATCTCCGCCTCGATCGCCGGAAAATTCTCCTCGGAAACGGACTCGTCAAACTCAATGTCATAATAAAAGCCGTCATCGATCGAGGGGCCGATGGAAAGCTTTGCCGTCGGATACAGTCGCTTGATCGCCTGGGCCATGACGTGGGCCGTCGTATGCCGGAAGGCATCCCGTCCCCCCTTATCCTCAAAGGTCAGGATATTCAGGGTACAGTCCTGATCGATCACTGTCCTCAGATCCACTCTCTCGCCGTTCACCTCACCGGCGCAGGCATTCCTCGCGAGGCCTTCGCTTAAGTCCTTCGCGATCTCCAGTACGCTTTTTTCGCTTTCATATTCCCGAACGGAACCGTCCTTTAATGTTATCTTCATGATGCTTCTCCTTGTACACGGGCTCCACAGCACTTCTTATACTTCTTCCCGGATCCGCAGGGGCAGGGATCGTTGCGCCCGATCTTAGGACCCTCGTGGCGAATGGTCATCGAACTCTTCTGCTCCTTGTAAAGTCTCTGCTGCGTTTCTTTGTCAAAAATGGCATCCCATTCCTCGAGACCGTACAGCCAGTCCGCCTGCGCCGCTACCATGTTCTTGTAAAGACGTTCCTTGTCAAAAGCCAGGCTGACAGAGGTATTCTCGTCCATTTCCTCGATCGGGTTCGCCTCCTTCAGGCTTTCGTTGATCCCGTCCAAAAACCCCGTCATCGTCATGATATCGACGTCATACTTCTCCGCAAGCTCCTTCACGGTTCCGGTCACTTCCTGATCCGGATCCTTTAAAAGCTCGCTGTAGATGCCCTTTTCCTTTTCAAAATACCTTTTCCAGAGATCCTGCAGCTTCTTCTTATCCTCGGAAGCCGAGTACGCCATTTCCTTCCATTGATCCAATAATGCCATTTTCTGTTCCCCTTTCCTGCGCCAATCTGCTCTGCAGATCGTGCGCTTTGGCATGAACCCGTTCATGCCGATCCGGTCGGTTTTTTCGACCGGATCATTTCCGATATTTCTTATTCATCTGCCTCAGACGCGGAAGCCTCTTATTCCTCCGCTTCTGATTCCTTAAAATCCTCTGCTATGTCCTTAGCCAGGTCCTTGGCGCTCTCAAAGACCTCCGTGGCCTTCTGCACCGTATCATCGGCCTTTTGCGCGGCCTCCTGCATCTTCTGGTCAACCTCTTCGCTGACCTCCTCAGCGATATCGTCCACCTTCTTTTCAACATCCCGGAAGCTCTCTCCCGCATCCTGCATGGTCTGCTTGTATTCGGCGATCTTCGCATCGCAGGCTAAAAGCTTCTCAACGATCTCCTTCAGATCCTTTTCGGGCGAATCCTGGAAAAGCTTATAGTATTTTTTGCCGAGGCGATAATAAAGCTCCTGCTTTTTAGCCTCCTCAGCCTTGATCAGCGCGTGAAGCTTCGCGGCGCCTCCCAGTTCCTTTATCTTTTCCACCGTATCCGAAAACAGCTTTGAAAATTCATTCTTTTCTTCCATAATCCGTTCTCCTTTCCGTAAGGATTAACCTTAACAAGTAACCACTATTCTACTTTCTTTTTCCGATTTTGGCAAGTCATGCTTTCTTCCTGTCTCATCGGTTCCGATCAGGCGCATGTTCCCCCGGGCCGCGCGAGGGATGCCATACTGCCGAAAAACGATTCAGAACCGTTTTGACCGGAGGTGAGATCCGTTCCGAAACAGTTAGGCCCGAGGGCTCTTCCCGAGGGTCTTACTGTTTCGTGAACTAGCTCACCGGAGGGAAGGTTCGTTTTGAGGCAGTATCGGACATCCCGGGAGCGGCAGAGAAACAGGAAAACGGGATCATGCGCCGGATCGGCACTATCACCCTGTCAGTTCAAAGATCAGGAGCTCCACGCTCATCACCTCGTGAAGACGCCCGCGCTTTACCGCCTCATCATACGCGGCGCATTTTTCGAGGATATGCAGAAGCTCCTCCTCCCGGTAACGGGACGCGCTCTGCAGGCTTTTTTTCACCGCATAGGGGTGCAGCTTCTCGCGTTTTGCGATCTCATCCTGCGAAAAACCCTCCTGCTTAAGCCCCCGCACCGTAAGGAGCCTCGCGAACTGCCCGCCGATCAGGCTTAAGATCTTCATCGGCGGCTCCTTCAGGGAAAGTAGATCATAGTAGGCATCCAGTGCCTCCTTCCGCTTTTTCAGAACGATATCCTCGATCATCTCAAAGATCCTGTCCTCTGTCTGCACCGTGCAGATCGTCCTGACGTCCGCTTCGGTGATCTCGCCCTGGGAAAGGCAGTAGGCGATCAGCTTGTCCAGCTCGTTTGACATTGTCTGCATGTCGGAATGCACCTGAAGCAGAAACAGCGTCAGCGCCGACCGTCTCAACTTTAATCCCGCTTCGGTCACGCGGCCGGCGATCCACCGCTCCAGTACCTCGTCGGACGGCTTCGTAAACTGCACGATGCGCCCGTGCTTCTGGATCGCTTTATAGAGTGCCTTGCGCTTATCCACCTTTTCCTGGTTAAAGATCAGACAGCATTCTGACGGCACCTCGCCCATAAAAGCGGAAAGCCCGTCGCTGTCTCCCTCAAAGGCCCCGGAATCCTCAATAAAGACCACGCGCCTGTCGGCCATGAACGGCATGGTATTGGCAAAATCGATGATCTCCTCTGTCGGAAGCTCCTTTCCCGTAAAGGTTGCCACGTTCAGGGTATCCTCCGGCCGGCAAAGCGCTTTTTTCAGCTTGTTGCGGTACTGAAGCCGCAGATAACCCTCTTCGCCGGTCAGAAGATAGATCCTCGCAAACTCGCCTGTTTTGATATCCTCATCAATACTGTTCATTATTCCTCCACCCCGGAAAGGTCCAGGAATTCCTCGGATACATGATCCTTCAGGATCTCAAGGATCCGGTCATAGCTGTAGTCGGGGTCACGGTAGGCCTTCCGGTTTGCGGTCGCCTCTTCCCGTGAGTAATCCGCAAGGAACCGCACTCTCGGCTCATGATAATAGGGGCCGTAAGTCGTTACCGTGGGAATGAGCCTTGCCTCCCGGATCGATACCTGGCAGCGGTTTTCCTTTTTCGTACAGTCAAGCCGGCAGGAAAGCGTCACCCCCGTCAGGGCCGCCGTATATTTCATGGAAGAGATAAAATTGCCGAGACTGTAACAGACAAGCGCCCTTCTGCCGTCCTTTGTCTGAAACCACTGCGCGTCCTGCACCACATGCGGGTGCGTGCCGATCACAAGGTCCGCTCCCCAGTCGCACAGGGTCCGGGCCGTACTCCGCTTATCATCCGTGATCTGATGCGAGCCCTCCGTTCCGAAATGGCAGCTGACGATCACAAAATCCGCCTGTTCTCTCGCTTTCTGCAGCTGTTTTCGGATCCGGTCCGTTTCCGATAGATAGATCACGCTCCACTGTGCCCCCTCCGGCGTTTCGATATCATTCGTCCCGTAGGTATACCCGAGAAACGCGATCCTTACGCCCTGACAGTCAAAGCAGGGAACGGGATCCTTTTCTGTCGCGGCAAACAGGCCGCAGGTCAGGATCTCTCCCTTTTTCTGCTGTGAGAGTTTCTCCCAGAAAGCCTCCGTTGCCTGAAGGCCTTTAAGCCCCTGATCGTAAATATGGTTATTGGACAGATTGAAAACGTTAAACCCGCAGGCGGCAAGCGCTTCCGCGCAGGCGCCGGGGGTTGAAAAATACGGATAATCAGAGGGCGGCAGCGTATCGCTTACGAGAGTCTCCATGTTGATAAAGCACAGGTCCTGCTGCCTGAAAAAATCTGCCGTATCCTCATAGGCATAGGAAAAGTCATACAAAGACGCAGGTTCCGTATCCGCGGACAGGGCCCGCTCCTTGGCCGCCTTCCAGATGGACTCATGGATCAGGTTATCGCCGCATGCCGCAAAGCGGATACTGATCTTTTCTTCCTTCTCATCATCCTCTGCCCGGGCAGCCGGCGAAGTCTTCTCCTCTGCCGTATTCCGCGGTGAAAAAGGCTTTTCCCCTTCATTAAGCCGCATCAGTCCCCAGGTACGCCAATACCAGTCCGTTTCCTCTCCTCCGGCATGGGAAACAGTCAGAACGCCCTGTTCATCCAGGGACAGCGCCGTCACCTCCATCCCCAGGGCCGACGTGACCCATAGCGGATCCAGGCGGTAATCGTAGCTTTCCTTCCAGCCGTATACGCCGATATGCTGGGACCAGTCGCGGTCATTTTGCTTGATCCAGAAGGGCAGATGCTCCTTAAAGCTGCCGTGGCGCCAGAAAAGCAGGATCAGCTCGTTTACGCCGTCATGATTGATATCTCCGGTCAGGAAATCGGAAACAAGGGCTCCCTCCGGGGATTCCCAGACCGGCTTTTCCGCAAGGGATACCGTGACCTTTTTTCCGCTCAGACGGATATCGGCCTGTTCCGACGCAAACAGACAGCTCTCCTCCTTTTCCTCCCAGGTGATAAACGAAGGCAGGAAAAAGCCCCGGTACCAGAGCGCGTAAAGAAGAAGTACGGTCACAAAAATGGCTGCCGAAAGAAACAGCAGCCATTTTATGATATTCTTATGCCTTAATATGCGGCTCAATATTCGTCGGGAAGCACACGGAAGCTTTCCGTCCATACCGGCTGCGTGATCTGGTCGTTATACTTGTCATAGTATTCGCCGGTCTCATCCCACTCGACGCCGATGATCTTTCTCCACTCGCCGTCGGTCAGGCGGTTCTCCATGGGCCAGGTAAACTCATAGAAGGGGAATACCGCTCCTTCCGCGATCTTCAGCTTGCCGTCCACCTCGATCACGACATACATGAGGGCCGGATTGCCCGTACCGAGTTCGAGGACGGATCCGTTCGGATCGGTAGCAACGTCCACCACTAAGGACGCGGGGAATTCATAGGACGAGAAATACTCGTTCTCCGCTTCATCCCGTTTCGCCACCTGCCAGAAGTGCTCGATCTGACCGCCGAAATCACGGATCAGCTCATACTCCTCATCCGAAAGCAGCTCGCCCTTAAGCTCCTTCTCCGACATGATCCTGAGCTTGTCGGCTAACTCCTCCAAACGGACCAGATCGGAACGGCTTCCGTTCTCAAGCAGATTGAAGTATTCAAAGCCTTCCCTGGTCGCCTGCACTAATGCCTTTAACCGGGCAAAGACCTCGGGCTCCGGTTCCACATAACCGCGGTCGTCACGCACCTCCGGTTCATCGCCGCCGTCACCCATTTCCGCCATGATCTGCTTGGCGTAGAGTATCGTATCATGCTTCAGCTCCGTATAGCTGCCGAGGAAGCTGGTCAGATTCTTTTTATCCCATTCCTCACTCTGCATAAAGCTCGGATAGCCCTCTCCCTTGCTGGTCAAAAGCGGCCGCAGCGTATTGAGCCACTGGGAGGAAAGGCTGGCGTTCCAGGTGCTTTCGGGCGCCTCCGCCACCATCTGCTGCATATTCTTCAGGTTATCTTCGTAGTTTGCGTAATCCATATTGCCTTCGTCCTCAAGGATCTTCACCGCGGCTTCGGAACCGAAAGCAGCCGGGATATCCAGGGCATCCGGCAGCATTCTCAGATCGCCCATGGAATTTTCCATTACGGAGCGGTAAATAAGTGCCCCGAAGATCGAAGCATCGATGGTAAAGCGCTGTCCCATAAAGCGGAAGCCGGTATTCTTCGCCCGTACCTCTTCATCACTGTCTGCCATATACACCGGTACGGAATTGATCCGCGGTGGAGGCAGCTGATCGGTCAGCTCATGATAGGCCTCATAGCCCTTTTCGTCCCCGATCAGATCCTCTGCCGAAACATTCTTTCCGAAAACACTCTCCACGATCGGCGCGTATTCATAGATACCGCTGTCGTCCGAGGTTCCCGCCACGAAAGCGGTTACCTGATAGACTCTTTCCCAGTCCTTCTTCAGCTCCTCATCCTGCAGTAACAGCGTGATCAGAAGAGCCGCGCGGTTAAGCTTCTCGCTTTTCTGGCTAAAGCCCATCCGTCCGTACCACATCATTGCCTTGAAATATTTCTTCAGGGTTTCGTCGGTATCATAATAGCCCCGGGGCTTATACTGGGAGAAATCCTCCTGGCTGTCAAATATGGCGCTGTAGTCGATCCCGTCCGCCTTCTCGATCTTTGAAAGATCCGCTTCCACAAACTCCTCTGCCTCTGCCGGAATCTCCGTCCGCGGGTTATAGATCGCGCAGGGCACCGCGAAGAATGCCATATTCGTCAGCGCTGCCTCCTCCCATTCGGTTCCCTTTAAGGTCTCGTACTGCTCCTTTGCGCCTTCTAAAAGCTCCTCGCTCAGATCCGCGATGATGTCGCTCAGTTCATTCTGCTCGGTCCTCTTTAACAGATAGGCAAAGTAGAGATGGTAGGTATGCAGCATCGCGTCTACCGTAATAAAGTTCGGGATATAGTCATAGCGGTTCGGTTCATAGAGATCAAAGAACTCGTCACCGCCCCACGGCATCACCACGAAATTGTTCTTCGAAAGCTTCGTTAACACAGCATCGTTCAGATACGAATACTGGTCTATATTGATGACATTGCTGAAATCCGGCTCTACCGTATAGGCGGGAAGCGCGGGCTTTACGTCATCATAAACGATCTTCAGAAAACCGCCGACCAAGGAAGGCCGTTCCGACAGCATGATCTCGCTCAGATTTTCCGTCGTTTCCTCTTCTGTCTCCGGAGCAGGCGTTTCTTCCGTCACCTTGGCGGATTTCTTCTCTTCTTCGGGAGCCTGCACCTCCCCTTCCTCTAAGACCGCCACGTTATCCGGTACGCCGCCGCAGCCGGCAAGCGTCGGAAGCAATAGCGAGACGCTCAGGAAAAGAGCACCGAAACGCTTCCAAAAGGCTCTGCTTTGATTTCCGTTTTTGATCATTTTCCGATATCCTCCTTTCAAAGCTGAAATTGGATTTCCTCTTTTTCCTATCATACCATTTCGCCGGAAAAATTTCTACAGCATTTCATTCTCCGCATAGGAAAGATAGATCCTTGCGTTCTGATGATTATAATCAAGCCCGATCACCTTCCGAAGCTCTTTTGCGGCTTCCTCCTTCTCAAAAAGCCCGAGGTGGGCAAGGCCCATCAGATAATGGCAGTGCGCCTCGTTCTTACAATTCATGTCATCATCAAAGATCAGGAAATCCGGCAGCGAAACCGCGAAATAATCGTTCTTCACTTCATCCCGGATATGTCTCTCGCCGTAATCCATCAGCTTGTTGAAACAGGCGTGCGCCTTTCTCTTTTCCTCAGCGTCCGTCCCGCCGGAAAGCTCCCAGAGTTTGCGGTGGGCAAAGCCCTTATAGAGGATCATATCCGCCGGCTGATCATAGTAGTAGAGCATGCCGGCCGGCTCATCCTGTCCGAGGGTCGCAAGCCGGTATTCCCGCAGAGCGCCCTCTCTGTCCCCGGCGTGTTCCCGGACAATGCCGAGGTAGTAATGGATATGATTGTCCTTTGTGCCCTCAAGCCTTCCTTCTCCGAGATTTTCCGGATATTCAAGCGCTTTTTCAAGGAGCTCCTCTGCTGCCGCATCATCCCCGGAGAGCAGCTTTTTCTTGGCCTGCTCCAAAAGGGATATCTTATACTGGCCGGATATGCGGCCCTCGGCTCCCTCCCACGGTCTGAAGTGGCAGGACATGATCGTATCATAGGCTTTTTCGTAAGAACCGGAAAGATTGTAAAGCGTCACAAGCTCAAGCATCACGTCATCCCGTTCTCTGATGATATCCATATGCGCTTCATAGTTACGGAGCCTTTCCGCAAAGGGAACGGACAGCTTCTTATAAAGCTGATCAAGCTCCAGAAAGACTCTGGCATCCGTTTCATCCAGGAAAAACGCCTTCTCAAGCGCCTTCTTTGCTTCTTCGGGCGCATGCTTCTTATTATAGTAATAGAGTGCGAGGTTTCTGTGTACTGTCGGGAAGGCTCCGTCTAAGGATACGGATTTTTCCCAGAGGGAAGCGGCCTTTTCAAACTGAAGCTTGTCATAGTAGAGATTTCCGAGATAATAGAAGGCTTTGGCGCCCTCCGGATTCAGACTGATCGCCACCTCAAGCACCGGGATATCCTCAAGCTTGTTCGGGAAGCACCGGGCGGGATCCGCCTGCTCGGCCTCCGCAAACGCCTTCACCGCGTCATTGTCCCGTCTCAGACAATGCAGATAATATGCCCTGTAGTAAAGCATCATCGGCGCCCTGCTGCCGCAGGCGGAAAGAACCGCGATCGCCTGCTCAAACTGCCCGCTTTCCGCGTAATCCCTGGCGATCATCAGGAAATGCTCATGAAAATCTCTGGAGAGCTTCTTAAGCTCCATTAATACTTCATTATCCTCCGTCAGGGTATAGAGCTCGAAACGCGACAGATAATCAAAATGATCGATCGAAAGATTCTCCCGGATCAGAGCCTCTGCTTCCTCTTTTCGTCCGAGAAGCCGTAAGATCGACGCTTTTAAGCCCCTGGCCTTGATATTGTGCCAATTCTTGTAAAGCCCCTTCTCGCACAGTAAAAGCGCCTCTTCGTATTCCCCCCGCCTGAGGGCGATACAGGCCAGATAATAATAGGCCATTTCCTGCTGTTCATTGCTCCAGCAGGCCTTATAGAAGGCATCATAGGCTTCATCGAACCGCTCCTCGTAAAACAGGGCCAGTCCGAGATCATAATAGCACTCGCTGTTGTAGGGGTTCGGGCTCCGCCAGGTGGCGCGTTTGACCGCGTTCCTAAAATACCCCTCCGCTTCCTTAAAGAGACCGCGCCGCAGTAAAAGCATCCCGTAGGCGTTATTGATCCGCATATCCAGGGGATCCCGTTTGAGCCCCTCCAGATAATAGGGATCCGGCAGATAGGTGGCGTGGCGGTGCTGTTCGATATGCTGTGCCGTCAGCAGAAGCTCCTCGTTCGTCCGAAGCTCCGCCGGGTCCTTTGCCGCCTCTCCGGGCAGGGCCTGTTTGGGGATCTCCTGCTCCTTTGCCTGATAGGCTACAAGCTCCTCTCCCGCTTCATCGAAAACACGTACCAAAAGCGCTGTCTCATCCTTCGTTCCTGTCGGATAGACCCGTTCCAGGATATCTGTCGGCGAAAGCGTAACGGTTTCCTCGTGGATGCGCTTTCCGTTCTCCCAAACGGAAACGCGGGCATTTTCGGTCTGCGAGGTGGCATAAACCGTCACATGCAGACCGTCCTCCTTAAGCTCACTGTTGAGTGCGGCCCGGATCGTTGCGTTTTTCACATAGCCCGCCTTTTTATAGGGCATGAAATACTGCCGGAAGGTCTTTTCCTCAAAGGGCTTGAGCCAGGAGAAATCCGGCTGGTTCTCCGTATAAACGCCGGTCATCAGTTCAATATACGGGCCGTCTGCATCCGTCAAATTTCTGTCCCAGGCCTTGCCGAAATCACCGTTTCCCCAGGTCCACTGCTTCTTTCCGGGCGAATAATGATGATCCGCCACATGCAGAAGGCCCGCTTCCTTTCCGTAATCATAGCCGCCTACAAAATTATAATCGGAATGCTCCGCCATATACGAGGTGGGCACCGGGATATTCTTATACCGGGAAATATCCACGCCCTCACTGTAGTCATGCTTATAGTAGACGCCCTTGGCGATAGGGAAGCGGGATACGTCACGTTTTCCGTGATCCATCACGAAATGCACATCCGGCGGAAATACGGACTGTGTATCGTCGTTGACGGAAACCGCCGGATTGGCCCACCATAAGAAGGTCTGGGGAAGGTTCGTCCGGTTATAGAGCTGTCCCTTGATCTCAATATAGGCTTTGCCGGGATACAGGGTGAAGGACTGAATAGCCTTCGTGCCGTACATCTGATCCACGTCATGACAGACCACCGACCTGCTGCCGTCCGGATGCTCCTTCAGAACATAGTCCACCGGCATATAGGTCGTCGGCCTGTGATGCTGCGGCCAGTTAAACTCGATGCCGCCGGAGATCCACGGCCCCAAAAGGCCTACCAGGGCAGGCTTTATGGACTGATTATAATATATGAAATCATAATTGTTGGTCTTATCTAAGGCCCTCTGGATCCGGCCGCCAAGCTGAGGCATCACCATCACCTTCAGATATTCGTTTTCCAGATAGACCACACGCCAGGTTTTATCCTTTTTTTCGCGGCTGATCTTTTCGATCGTCGGATAGGGATAAACCTTTCCGGAGCTTCCCTGATAAACCCTTTTTTCCAGAAACATCGGGTTTTTATCGGCCTCGCCGATCTCATACGTAGGGATGATGACATCCTCTTCCCAAACCTTAACTTCACTCATGATAGTAGCCTCCTTCCCTCCTGTACTTTTCAGAAAAAATCAGCTATACTGAAAGTTCAGGAGGATCACCAATGCTTTCCAAAGAATTCCGCGTCAGAGCCGGCTCTGACTATTATATTCATACACCGGGCTCCCAGGCCCGTGACCTTTTTCTCTATCCTACCATTATCGGGCATTTTTATTATGAACCGGGCTATCGTCTGCACAGAGAATCCTTTGACAGCTTTCTCTGCATGGCGGTAACACAGGGCACCTGTACCGTGGAAGCTGACGGCAGGCAGCTTAAGGCCGGCAGCGGCAGCGTTGTCCTGCTTGACTGTTATGCGCCTCACGCCTATGGCTCCGAAGAGGCCTGGGAAGCTTCCTGGTTTCATTTTGACGGCTTTCTCGCCCGAAAATATTTTGAAGCCGCCACCGGCGGAGAGGGGATTGTCCTGACGCCGGCAGATTCCTACCGCTTTGACAAATATATGAAAAGACTCTATACCGCCTTTCAGAACGGAGAAGCGGTCAATGACGCCGTTCTGAACAACTGGATCGTCAATATGATGACAGAGCTCCTTACGGCCCGCGGCCAGTCAGAGCACAGGGCCGGACGCCCCGACAGCATCGAGGACGTCGTTTCCTATATCAGAGATCATCTGGACGCCGATCTGTCCTTAGAGATCTTAGCGGACAAAGCGAGCCTGAGCCCGTTTTACTTTTCCCGCCTCTTCAAACGGGAAACCGGCTTCACGCCCCATGAATACGTCCTGGCCTCCCGGATCTCCCACGCAAAATATCTGCTGATCACGACTGTCTTAAGCATCAAGGAGATCTGCTATCAGATGGGCTTTTCCAGCGAAAGCTCCTTCTGTACCTCCTTCCGGAAAGCGACAGGCCAGACGCCCGGTGCGTTCCGGAAGCTGCACGGGGAAACAGATGGCTGATGTCTGATTATTGCATTAAATGTATAATGTTATACATTATTTATATTTTGAATTCTGTTTTTTGTCTGTTTTTGGGTCTAATACAGGGGAGCCGAATAAAAGCTCCCCTGTTCTTTTGAAAAGACTGATCTGTCAGTTTTTCTCAGCTCTTATTCCGCAGCTGCTCCCATTACGTCCTTATAGTTCTCAGGCGTTACAACGATAGCGTCTACCGCGGTCTCCATCGCCGGCTCTTCGCCGTCGATCAGCTTGTACAGGACATCCACGGAGCCCTTGCCTACGCTGTCGGAAGAGAAGTAAGCCGCAGCCTTCATGCAGGTGCCGTCCGCGCCCTTATTGTTCCACTCGTCCTTAGCCATATAAGCGCCAAGGCCTACTACACAGGCATCCGCGTCAAGACCTGCGCTCTCAAGAGCTCTGCAGGCACCGATGGTACCTTCCTCATTGGCACCGGTCACTAACCACTTGGTGATCTCGGGATGTGCGGTAAAGATAGCTGCTGCCGCGGTGTTGCCCTTCTCAGTGGTTCCGTCATAATCCGCCTTGAAGATCTTCTCGGTATCGAAATCCGGGCAGGCTGCCGTGAAGTTGTCATACTCGCCCTCTGCTCTCGGTACGCAGGAGGAAACCGTATCCATGGTCATGATCAGCAGACCGCACTCGGGATCCGTTTCCAGATTATTGGCCTTCGCGTATTCCGCGATCCAGTCGCCGTTGGCCTGACCGATCACGTAAGCGTTGATGCCGACCCAGGGAACCAGCTTAGCACCGTCGGTATCCTGCAGCGCATCATCAGCTGCCACGATAGGGATGCCTGCTTCCGCGCATTTGTCAACAACTGCCTGGCTCATGGTCTGATCCGGGATACAGGTTACGATACCCTTTGCGTTATTCGCGATCGCGTTGTCGATAGCCTTCAGATATTCCTCGGGGCTCATCTTCGCATCAACATAGGTAAAGCTGTCACCCTTTGCTTCAACGGCCTCCTGTGCCGCGGCACCCTCGTCGATGAACCAGGTCTGGTCACCGGCCTTGTAAATGCCGTATACAACGCCGCCCTCAGAGGAGCCTGCGTCAGCCGTATCCGCTGCTGCCTCACCGGCATCTGCCGCAGGTGCGGGAGCGGGAGCTTCCGTCGTGATCGCTGCGCATCCGGATAAGCCAAGTACCATGGAAGCCGCTAACAATGTTGCCAATACTTTTCTTTTCATGTTTAAATCCTCCTTTAAAATACCCTTTCGGGTCTATCTCAACATACACATTGTATGTTTGATTCAAAATATTTGGTTTTCCTTAAGCGTTCTTCATCGACGCTTCCAGGAGCTCCTTCTCTCTTCTCTGTTTCCGGATGTAGTCCGTGGTCAGCGCGAACAGAAGCAGCGCACCTCTTGCCACATACTGCCAGAACGAGGGAACGTTTACCATCGTCAGGCCGGTGTTGAAGGACTGGATCAGGATAATGCCGAGGATCGTGCCGCCCATGCCGCCGACACCGCCCATGAAGGAAACGCCGCCGAGAATGACCGCCGTGATGGAATCAAACTCCAGGTTGACATTCGCTGCCGGCTGGCCCGAATTCATCCGCGAGGAGAAGATGATGCCGCCCAGGGCACAGAAGACGCCCATCATGATGAAACAGATCAGGATGATCCTCTGGGGGTTCAGACCTGCCAGACGAGCCGCGTCCTTATTGCCGCCGATCGCGTAGATGCTTCTGCCGAATTTCGTCTTGGCAAGGATCAGACCGAAAATCACAAAGAAGATGATCATGATCCAGACTGAAAGCGGGATCCCGAAGATCCGGATCTTTCCTATTAAGAGGAAGGTATTGTCAGTAATGGGAACCGGCTTGCCGTCGCAGAGGATATAGGCAAAGCCGCGGATCACCGACTGTGTCACGAGCGTGGCGATAAAGGGATCCAGCCTGATCTTATTGACCATGAAAGCGTTAAAGCATCCGATCAGCGCGCCGCTTATCAGCGTAATGACCAGGACCAGGAAAAACGGAAGGCCCGCCGCGGAGATCGAAGCCGCCACAACGCCGGTAAAAGCCGCCACCGCACCGGGTGAAAGGTCGTTCTGCGCGGCGATGATCAGATAGGTATGGCCGATGGCCACCAACCCGACAAGAGACCCTGCCACCAGGA
>JAILQQ010000010.1 GCA_024698885.1 Lachnospiraceae bacterium
TGCATCGCAGTCGGCAATCCCTGCAGGGGGCGCAGGGAGATCAATGAAAAAGACCGGAAGTATTATTACAGGGACAGGGAAATAGATGAAGAAGATCTTGCGGAGGAAAAAAGATTCAGGGAAGATCATGAGAACAAAGTAAAAAAGGCGGAATGACGGAGACATCAAATGGGATCACTTCTTTTGGCAGTTATATATCTGATATTTATAAGCCTTGGACTGCCGGATTCGCTCTTAGGATCCGGCTGGCCGAAGATGCAGGAAGCGTTTGGCGTGCCGTCGTCCTATGCAGGCTACGTTTCCATGACCATATCCTTCATGACGGTCATTTCCGCCCTCTTAAGTCCCAAAATGATCAGGAGGTTTCACACAAAGTGGATCGTCATAGTGTCTATTTTCCTGACCGTACTTGGTCTGCTGGGGTTTTCGGTTTCCGGTTCCTATTGGATGCTGTTTCTTTTTGTCGTGCCTTATGGACTCGGAGCGGGAGCAATAGACGCATCCGTGAACCATTACGTGGCAAATCACTATCCGGGCTCAGTCATGAATTTCCTGCACTGCTTTTATGGCGTAGGGGCAGTCATAAGCCCGTACATCATGGCGCTGGCGTTGAGCAGGGCAAGGTGGAACGAGGAATACCGGTGGACGGCGTATGTCCAGATGGGGATACTGCTTATATGTATTATGTCACTGCCGCTTTGGGCAAAGAGCGAGGATGCCTCGGCCGAAAAAGAGATTAAAGACAGTGCCGGCATAAGGGAAACGCTTGCGGTTCCGGGCGTTATTCTGACGCTGGTCGCTTTTTTTTCCTACTGCTCGGGAGAGGCGACCTGTTTTTTATGGACGCCGAGCTATTTTGCGGGCACTAAGGCAGGATTAAGCGACGGACTGATCGCATCATTCGGTTCTCTTATATTCGGTGGGCTGATGCTTGGCAGGCTGATATCCGGATTCATATCGGACAGGCTTGGAGACAGGCTTCTGATCTGGGCGGGGATAGCCCTTGAGCTTTTGGGCATCATAATGGTCTCCCTTCCTGTATCGCATTATATCATGGCGGCGGTTGGGTTTGTTATGATCGGGACAGGGATGGGGCCGGTATATCCTGCCATCCAGCATATGGCGCCGGCCAATTTCGGGAGGAAGTATTCTGCGGCCGCGATCGGGCTTCAGATGGCTTCCGCATATGTGGGAAGCACTTTCATGCCGATGGTCTTCGGAATACTGCAGCAGCATACAGGGATAGGCATCATGCCCCTGTATCTGCTTGTTTTTGCGCTGCTCAATATCGGGATGTTAGAAATCGCATATCGGAAGATTGACGGGAAGGAAAGGGAGGCATAATGAGAATAGAGCATGTTGCGATGTACGTGAATGACCTGGAGGCGGCAAGGGATTTCTTCGTAAGGTATCTGAAGGGGATTTCGAATGAAGGATATCATAATATAAATACGGGTTTCCGCTCCTATTTCATATCCTTTGAAGATGGCGCAAGACTCGAGATCATGAACAAGCCGCAAATGGAGGATCAGGAAAAAACGATAAATCGTACCGGTTATGTTCATCTTGCCTTCTCGACAGGAAGCAGGGACGCGGTGGATGAGCTGACAGAAAGGCTGAGAAAGGACGGCTATGAGGTGGCAGGCGGGCCGCGCGTTACCGGTGACGGTTTCTATGAAAGCTGCATTATCGGGATTGAAGAAAATCAAATAGAGCTGACAGTATAGAAGATCAGAGGATTCCATAGCAGATCTTTATCTGAGCGCCAGTATCGACCGGGTCAGCGAAAAGATGGATAAGAATCTGTCTGGTTTACATAACATGACAAACGGGCTTTACGATATAACTGTTCTTTACAGGAGGAACGAGGAGGAGCTTAGAGGGTTTGCCGTGCTGTGAACAGAGAAAACATACTGTGACAAGACGGCAATCTGTGGTTAGGACAACTGTTTCAGATTCCGGAAAGAGCTAAACCCGGTAATCTCAGTTCGACGTAATATAGAAAAGCCAACGATTAATCCGGTAAGGTATTGTAATAGGCCCTTTTCACGTATAAACCCCATTGCAGGAAACGATCTGCGCTCTGCTAACCGCATGTAAATAATGTATCCCGCCATTACAAAAATCGTGCTATATGTAGCTATGAGGGTTACTCCGTCTGTTGAAATCGGTCCTTTACTGGAAAGTACTTTCATAAGTCCTTGTTGTATCAACATCGAGCCTAATAATCCCCTGAGTACACAAAAAAGCCACACTGCCATAAGGATCTGCCCCGGAAGAGTTCTCAAAAAACGAACGCGTCTGTTATCGCTTTCCCACAGGGACTGTCGTGCTAATAATACCGGCTTGGATATCCAGCTGCCATCATTATCGATCGTCAGGTCTTTATAATCTGTACTATTCACTGTCATTATGTACCTCGCTATGCTTTCTTAAATTAATTCAGAAAAGAACCCTGGTTTGTAGTTGCCCCGCTTGAAGGGTTGTCAGCACTTTTGCTTATTTTCTTATTATACTATACGTCATAAGTAAATGATATAGATTTTGCTCACGCTGAAGAAAGATTTGGTTCAAAAATATATGCTTCTGATATTCTGTGCCATTGTCGTATGCTCCTACATTCCCGACCTTGCCTGTTCACCTCGATCAGCAGTGCCCGTATTGCCGATGGAGGTTTCCGGCTGGTTATTGTTGATGGAGTTAAGGGCCTTTTCTGATAATGGAAAGCGGTGTATGTCTGTCCGAATGATTGTCATAGAAAAACGTAAAAATCACTTGACTTGGAGTTTACTCTAAGGTGTATATTGCTATAGAAGGGAGGTAACCGGGCATGACCATAAAGGAAGTATGTGAAAAATACAATCTTAAGCCGGATACGCTCAGGTACTATGAGCGGGTCGGGGTTATTCCGGAAGTGACGCGAACGGGAGGTGGGATCCGTGATTATCAGGAAGAGGATATCAAATGGGTTGAGATAGCGGTCTGCATGCGTGACGCCGGGGTACCGATCGAAATGCTGATCGAATATGTGAAGCTGTTCAAACAGGGCGATGAAACGTTCGAGGCCAGGGCAAACCTGCTTAAGGAGGCCAGGGCGCGGATCGTTGAGGCACGGAAAAAGTACGATACGGCTCTTGAAAGGCTGGATTACAAGATAAGCAGGTATGAGCTGGCTATGAAGACAGGCGTATTAACATGGGAATGAGGAGGAAAAACAGATGAACGAGACATTGAAGGTTTTAGAGGCAAGAAGGAGCTGCAGGAATTTTAAGCCTGATATGATCATGGATATCTGTTTAGGGTGAAAGCGCTTCACCAGAAGGACTTTGCAGGAAAAAAAGAAGTGGCAAGAAATAAAACTATGAAAAGCAACATAACCGACATGACACATGGCGCACCTGCAAGGCACATCCTGCTGTTTGCGCTTCCGACCCTGATAGGCAACATATTCCAGCAGATATATAATCTTGCCGACTCGATGATCGTCGGTCGTTTCATAGGCTCCAATGCGTTTGCCGCCGTAGGTGCAACCTCATCCATTACCTTTCTGTTCTTTGCGCTATGCAACGGGATAGGCAGCGGGGGAGGGATCGTTGCATCCCAGTATTACGGTGCCCATGATGATTCCAATGTAAAAAAATGCATCGTAAACACGGGGCTGATCATGCTCATCGTTCCCGTGATGTTTGGGCTGACCGGTTTTGGTCTTGCTCCTTATCTTTTAAGCCTTCTAAAGACGCCGACCCTTATCATGGCTGACGCTGTGCTTTACACACGCTTTATGTGCATAGGGCTTCTTTTCGTCTCCCTGTATAATTACCTTTCATCCATGCTTAAGGCGCTCGGTGACGCGAAGACTCCCCTGTATTTCCTGATCACTTCTACCATTATAAATATCGTTCTCGATATACTGTTAGTCTGCGTATTCCCGCTCGGGATCACAGGGGCTGCGCTGGCAACCGTCATTTCCCAGTTCATATCTGTGTTATTGTGCGGGATCCACGCATACAGGACAAACCCCTACTTCCGTATCAGACGTGACGACATACATGTAACTCTCAGGATGACATATCAGATCGTTCGTCTCGGTGTGCCGATGTCCGTTCAGTTTTCCCTTATTGCAATATCTGCCATGGCCCTCCAGCGCGTTGTCAATTCTTTCGGCACTACTGTTGTGGCTGCGTTTACGGCAACCAACAGGATAGAACAGCTCATACACCAGCCATACATGACCCTTGCCGCTTCAATTGCCACATTCAGCGGCCAGAATTTCGGTGCAAAAAGAAATGACCGCGTGTATGCCGGATACAGGACCGGTATCATTATTATGATATCATTCACTGTTTTGCTGATGTTTGTAATGCAGCTTTTCGGCAAAGCAATTACAGGCCTTTTTGTATCCGATCGCGAGGTCATTACACTTGGTGCAAAAGGTCTTAAGATCACAAGCATGTTTTATCTTGCGCTCGGTATGATATATGTTGTACGCGGTGTTCTGTCCGGTATAGGCGATGCATTCTTTTCGTTGTTTAACGGTGTTGTGGAAGTCATAGGCAGATTCACGATCCCTCTGCTCATGACCTCGTATTTAGGTTATGGAGAGGCCGGCATCTGGCTGTCATCCGGCATTGTGTGGATAATAAGCGGTGTAACGGCATGGATCCGGTACTTAACCTATTTCCGTAGCAAGGTTGAGTATAACGCACCCTGACTTCGGATTGTTGTAAAATGGTACAAGAAAAGCTTGCGTATGTTGTATAAAGAAAATTACGGATACCAT
This sequence comes from Lachnospiraceae bacterium, assembly GCA_024698885.1. Lineage (GTDB taxonomy): Bacteria > Bacillota > Clostridia > Lachnospirales > Lachnospiraceae > UBA2868. The sequence continues at coordinate 4,781 of JAILQQ010000010.1, forward strand.
GATCATCTGCTCATTTATGTCGCAGTAGGAGCGCGCTCTGATCATTTTGTATCATGGGCTGTGGAGCAGGGTATCAATTATTTTGATGTGGCTCCGGGATACGGAGATGCGCAGCTGTTAATGGGAAATTCACTGGTTCCATATCGCAAACAGGTTTATCTGGCATGCAAGACGAACCAAAGAAAAAGAGCAGGTACGGAGACCGATCTGAGGGAATCCCTGCGGCTCCTCCATACAGATTATTTTGACGTATATCAGCTTCATGGACTGAGTACCATGGAAGAGCTTGAGACCTGCTTCGGCAAAGGCGGAGCAATGGAGCTTTTAGAAAGCATGAAGAAGAACGGGGATGCACGACATATAGGCTTTACCGCGCATAGCGAGGCGGTGGCTCTGCGTGCGATAGAACTGTTTGATTTCGATACGGTCATGTTCCCCTTCAACTGGCATATGAATATGGCTCATAATATGGGCAGCAGGCTGATAAAGAGGGCAAAGGAGAAGGGCACAGGCATCCTTGGCATAAAATCCATGATCGAGAGGGCCTGGCATGATGAGAAGGAAAGGTATGATTCTCCTTATCCGAAGTCGTGGTGCAAGCCTTTTGATATTCAGGCGGAATCCGCCTTCCTTCTTGCGGCGTTGAAATTTACCGATTCGCTCGGCGTAGGCGTTCTTGTCCCGCCCGGGAATTTTGACCATTTTCAGTTTGCTGTCACACATGTTGGTGATTTTATTGATAAACCATTATCAGATGATGAACGGAATGCTCTGAAGGAGCATCTCCCCAAGGTGGCAGACTATCCTTTTTATGATCCGGATTGCTACCATCTTTAGGATAATGGCAGATGAAAAGACAACAGGAGATTAAGGAAAAAAATCTACAGGATGATCGCGGAAAAATGAATGGTAAACTATTTTCACAAGCAATAGCAAAAGTGATATCAGGTTTATTTCTAATGGGGGTTCTTCTGTTTTTGCCGGCGGGATCTTTTTCATACTGGAACGCCTGGCTTTTGATAGGGATTTTGTTTATTCCGATGATCGCAAAACGTATTCGAAATGAGGAACGGGTACTTGAAGAAGGTCTCGAGGGATATTCGGACTACAAAAAACGTGTCAAAAACAAGGTTATACCGGGTATTTGGTAAATAAATCTATATTTCCGGATAATGATTTATGAGGAGGACTTGTATGTCAGAGATCAAAAGAATTCAAAAATAGAGATAGGGTATTAAGGTTTTATGCTATACTTGGAGTAAAATAACAGTGGAACTATTCCGGACGATGCACATCGCAAAACGACAGGCTGCAATAAAAAGAAAGGAAATGAAGGACATGAAGATTGCTGTATTTAACGGAAGCGCAAGAAAAGAGAACACCTATGCAATGACAGAAGCATTCCGGGAGGGAGCAGAGGCTTCCGGACATGAGGTTGAGATCTACCAAGTAGGGCAGATGAAGATCAACGGCTGCCTGGGCTGCGAGTACTGCCATACAAAAGGAGAGGGAAGCTGCGTCCAGAAGGATGACTTTGAAAAGCTCCTGCCTGCATACAAGGAAGCAGATATGGTCATTTTTGCTTCGCCGATCTATTATTTTTCAATGACTGCCCAGATGGAAGCGGCTATTCAAAGAGTTTACTGCCTCGGAAAGCCCCTTAAGGCAAAGAAGGCGGCGCTTCTTCTATCCTCCGCCTCGGACGGGGTATATGAAGGCGCTATTGCCCAGTTTAAGGCTTATATGGGCTATGCAGGGATCGAGGCTTCAGGAGTGATCACGGCTCATGGCGATGAAAACAGATCCGAAGCAAAGCTTAACGAAGTGAAAGATTTTGCAAAATCCTTATAGGATAATTATGGATCTGATAAGCTGAAAACTTGCTTATGTAAAAAGGAAAATGGAATGATGAATGAGCCGGATCAGTTGAGGATATCTCCGATGGCAAAAACGTGGATATTGGATCTTGACGGGACTTTAGTTGTCCACGATGGTCCTTTTATCACGGGGAGAGATGAATTCCTTCCCGGGGCGAGGGAGTTTCTTGAGTCGATCCCCAAAAGGGATATGTTTATACAAGAACCGGGCGGACCTGAAACAGGACCCGCCCGGTCGCTATATCAGGATATTTCTTTTCTTTCGGAGCATTGACTGCATCCTTTCATGAATTATGGTGGGAGGAATACAATTGATGCGATACTGTTTCATCCACGGATCGTCTTACGGACGAGGATCCCGGAGCATCTTATTTGATGGGCTCTGGCTTTGGCCCTGATCATGACCCTTACGACAGGGCTGTGCCAACATGCAAGCTTTCCGTTAATATATGATCACGATTCTCTTATGCGGAATTTTCAGGAAAATTCCACGCGACCGCTAACGCGGAACCGCAAGGAAGCGGGGAAGGAGACCAAGGACATGGCGATCTGGTGCCTGGAAAAGCAAATGAGACGGATTTCAGCCTTGAAAAGGAAACATAGGCTTGCAACATCCTCAATCGGCAATGCCCGTATTGCCGACTGAGGTTTCATTGCAAATACACAATCATCCTGCGTGAACGTATCAGAGAAGTATGTTACGCATTATAATCCTTTTGGATTAGGACCATATTGGTTTTCGCCGGGCTGTGAATCTTTCAGGAACCATAACATCATGAATATCTGGCCGGCTATGGGAATGATACACGGCAGAAGCAGCCAAGCACTCTTTCCCGTGTCATGCATTCTTCGGAAAAGAAGCGCCAACCCGGGAACGAAAAGAACAACATTGACAACCAATATTCCCCAGATAAAAGCTTTTATCCCGGTAGCATTTCCAAGACCGCTTAAACCGAAGTTTATAATGCACTCAAACAGATAGTACCACCAGAACTCACTTCTGCGTGAACGCCCATTGAAGTCCCTGAAATTGGTAATGACAGATCTGACAGCTTCCGTAAATGACATATTTTCACCTTTTTTGAATGGAAATCCAACATGCCAACTGTGTATTTCAAGTCCCTGAAGGAAGTTTCTATTCCCCACCTCGATGCATACAGTTCCTTTATTTTGTCAGGAGGATACTCAGCTTGATCGAGGTTGGTCATGACAGTCTCATATATATCATCTGATATTTGAAAACGAACCACTCGGAAGTTTAGCTTGTAAAATACTACCGGATCTTCCTTTCTGCTGGATCGAGGAAGAAAATCAAAGTTTGTATTTGCCGGAAGGAACTTATAATGATTCCGATCTTTTAGAAGCTCCTTAACCACCTTTGTCTGTTTTCAGGCCAGGTTTATATGAATATCGGTATCGAAGGCTCCTTCGGTGGGTAAATCAAGACCGTCTTTTATGCCTGTTTTTCCATCCTTAATACGAATCAGGAAGCACCATCCCTTTTCTTGGACATGTGCCATGTTGTTATATGACTCATATCCTCTGTCCGCAATAACGAGGGCCTTTGGAATTTTAGATTTGTCGACCAAAGAAACGAATGCCTCATGTTCATTCCAGTTGCGTCTGTTCTGTATGACAGCGTCAACATATATGTGTCTGTCGAGATTATAAAGGGCATTCATATGCAGCAGGTTATAATCTTTCTGACCGTTTGCTCCCGGAAAATATGATGATGCATCATCAGGATTAGTTGGGATCTGAATATCAGACCCATCAATAGCTAACACTGGGAAATCAATGCCGCCGTCGAGACATAGATTCTGGGAAAAGCTTTTAAATACGGCTTCGAAAGCTTCCGGTTTTAATTTAGTCCTTTGCTGGACAAAAAGCAGATGCCGTAGGTGTACCGGGAGATATATCATAATAATTCAGTAATTCATTAGCGATAGATCCACTTTCCATTCCAATAATTCCCAGCATCAGCTTTTCGATGGGTAACTTTCTTATCCTTGTAAAATCTTTCGATGGATTGATATAGTATTGGTCAATAGACTGAGACACTTTTCTTATCTCATCCATCAAAAGTTTCTTGACATGTTTTGGTTTCATATGTGGCCTTCTTGCAATCGGATTTTTCTAATTACAAGGGCCGCTTTCGCTACCTCTTAAATATAATCAGTAGCGAAAGCGGCCGCACATTTTTGGATGTATGTCAAGTGTTTTTTATAAAAAAAGAGCCCTATACCATTTATGATATAGAGCTCTTATTTCGGTCATCTTAACTTAATGACATTGCTCCGCGGGGGGGCTGCTGTTTTTTTGTACGATGAGAAGGTTATATTGACTATCCGGAACAGGAGTCGTATAATTTACACATATCCAAACGTTTTGTGGCTCGAAATCTGTACAAAATCAACAAAACGCGAACGAATTCTACTATTAAGGAGGTAAGGAAATGAAAAAGAAGGTATTGGCAGGCTTGTTATCCGCAGGTATGGTACTTTCCCTGCTTGCGGGCTGCGCGGCAGCTCCCGGGGGAGCGGCTCCGGCTCCGGCAGCGGCTGAGGCTGAGGCTCCTGCAGGGGACGACACGGCGGAAGCGCCCGCGACAGGCGGTGCAGGCAGCATTGATGATGCGCTGAAGGCAGCGGCGGATGCGCAGTGGGAAATCGCGGTTGTTCCCAAGGATTCGACAAACCCCTGGTTTGTACGGATGAAGGCCGGCGTGGATGAGATTGTGGAGGATACCGGTGTAAACGCATACCAGGTAGATACCGGAACCATTGATGCGACCCATCAGGCGCAGCAGGTAGAAGATCTGATCGCACAGGGTGTTGACGCGATCTGTGTCGTACCGGTGGATATCGAGTCCATGGATACTGTTCTGAAGAAAGCGAAGGATGCGGGCATTGTTGTGGTTACCCACGAAGGTGCGGATCTGAAAAATGTGGATTACGACATCGAGGCGTTCTCGAACGAAGGCTATGGCGCGTTCATTATGGATAACCTGGCAGAGGCTATGGGCGAGGAAGGCCTTTATACGACCATGGTAGCTTCCCTGACTAACGGCTCACACAACGAGTGGGCGGATGCCGGTGTAGCGCATCAGAAGGAAAAATATCCGAATATGACGCTGTTAGAGGAAAATCCCCGTGTGGAATCCGATGACAACGGTGACGTTGCCTATAACGTTGCAAAGGAACTGATCAAGACCTATCCCGATCTGAAGGGTATTATGGGAACTTCTTCCTTTGATGCTCCGGGTGTTGCGAGAGCCATCGAGGAATTAGGCCTTAAGGACAAGTTCTTTACCTCCGGAACAGGTATGCCGGCGGATAACGCGGAGCTCTTAAAGTCCGGTACGGTTAAGTCCTTAACCCTCTGGGATCCTGCGATCGCAGGAAAGGCTATGGTAGCCTTTGCGGCGAAGCTTCTTGCGGGTCAGGAGATCTCCGAGCCCCTGGATCTCGGTCAGGAAGGCTATGACGCAATGACTCTGAGAGACGGTTCTTCCACAGTATTTGAAGGAGAAGGCTGGGTTGTCATCGATGCGGACAACGTAGACAGCTTCGGGTTCTGATAAGCTTTCACTTAACAACCATACGGGCTGCGGAAATAAAACCGCAGCCCTGAATAGATACGATTGTTTTCAATGGAGGAAAACATGGCACAGAGTCTGTTAAAAGCCGAGCATATCAAGATTTCCTTTGGAAATGTCCATGCGCTTACGGACGTATCGCTGGAAATACAGCCGGGCGAGATCCATTGTCTGGCGGGAGAAAACGGCTGCGGAAAATCCACGCTGATCAAGATCATCTCCGGTGTTTATCAGAGAGACGGCGGAACGATCGAATTTGATGGAAAACAGCTGGACAAGATAACTCCCATCGATTCCATCAATCTTGGGATTCAGGTCATTTATCAGGACTTCTCCTTATTTCCGAACCTGACAGTGGCGGAGAACCTGGCCCTGAATACGGAGGTTGCCTCCAAAAAGCAGCTGGTCAGCTGGAAAAATGTAAGAAAGATCGCGGAAGAGGCGGTTTCCAGAATCCATTTTGACGTGGACCTGGACAGGAAGGTGGAAAGCCTGACGGTTGCCCAGAAGCAGATGGTAGCCATCAGCCGTGCGCTCATGTTCAATGCGCGTCTGATCATTATGGATGAGCCGACCACTGCGCTGACGAAGAAGGAGGTCGATGCGCTGTTTCAGATCATCCTGCAGCTGAAGCAACAGGGCATCGCGATCCTGTTCATCAGTCACAAGCTGAATGAGGTATTCGAAATATCCGAGCGGTTTACGATCTTTCGGAACGGGGAGCTGGTAGCGACCGGTAATACGAAGGAGCTGGACGATAAAAAGTTTACCTTTTATATGACCGGAAGGGAGTTCGCCGATTCGAAATTCACGCCGAAAAAGCTGTCCGACGCACCTGTGATGGAGCTGAAGGATCTGACCTTAAATGGTTCCTTTGAGCAGGTGAGCTTTTCCCTGCGGGGCGGTGAGATTCTCGGAATTACGGGACTTCTGGATTCGGGAAGAACTGAGCTTGCGCTTTCCATGTTTGGGATCCGGCCGGCGGATTCGGGACAGATCATCCGGGGAGGAAAACCGGTAAGGATCGGAAATCCCAGAGATGCGATCGAGAACCGGATCGGACTGGTGCCGGAGGACCGGCTTTCCGAGGGACTCTTTTTACAACGCTCCATCGGCGATAACATCATCATCTCGGAAATCGACCGGTTGACGAAGGGAAAGGGAATCTACGACCTCGAAAAGAGGGACCGGGAGATCGAACGATGGGTGAAGGAGCTGGAGATCAAAACCGGCAATCCGGACAATCCGGTAACGACCCTTTCGGGAGGAAACCAGCAGAGGATTGTTCTCGCTAAGTGGCTTGCCTGTAATCTCGATGTGCTGATCCTGAACGGACCGACCGTGGGTGTCGATATCGGTTCCAAACATGATATCCACACAATCCTTCAGAAGCTGGCAAACGAAGGCCTGGGTGTGATCATAATCTCCGATGACCTGCCGGAGGTGATCGGGAACTGTTCGCGGGTTCTGGTGATCAAGAGCGGCAGGATCGTTGCGGAATACAGCTCGGAAGAAGTCGATGAGAAGAAGATCATCGACGCGATGATGTAAGGGGGAACAGGTGGAATGGATAAAAAAGTGAAACGGCTGTTACATTCGAATGAACCGTATATCTTCCTTATCATTCTGGTCTTCGGGATTGCGGTCCAGATCAAGTCGGGGCAGTTTTTTACGGGGAACAATATCGTAGATCTGCTGAGCGCGCTGATCGTTCCCGGGTTATTTGCCATTGGTGAATTTCTGGCGCTGATCGCAGGGGGGATTGACGTTTCCTTCCCGGCGTTGGCATCACTTGCAGCCTATGCAACAACAAAGCTTCTTCTGGATATGGATTATGAAGGAAATGTGGTAGCGGCATTTGCGATCGCGATTCTGATCGGGGCGGTTTTCGGAGCGGTAAACGGGTTTTTCATCGGGTATCTGAATCTGAATGCGATGATCGTGACACTGGGTACCTCGAGTATTTTTCAGGGGATCATGCAGGGCACGCTCCGTGCACAGCAGCTCTCCGCGATCCCTCCCGGGATGAAGAACTTCGGGACAACGGCCTTCATCGTGGCGCAGAACCGGCAAAGCGGGATCACCTCGGTGCTTCCTTATACCTTCCTGATCCTGGGTGCCGTATTTCTGATCATAGCGTTTATGCTCCGGTATACGATCTTCGGACGCGGGATTTACGCACTCGGCGGGAATCCCATCAGTGCGCACGCGGCGGGCTTTCATGTGAAACGGACGAAATTTCTGATGTATATCATCATCGGCGTGATCGCCTCTATGAGCGGGATCTGTCGTGTCTGTATGATGCAGCAGATGCATCCGACCAACATGTTGGGGATGGAAATGAACATCATTGCCGGCGTCGTTCTGGGCGGCGTAGCCCTGACCGGCGGCGCGGGAACGATGATCGGCTGTATGCTGGGAACCTTCCTGATCGTTATGGTGCAGAATTCCATGATCCTACTGGGGATTCCTACGACCTGGAGCAATGTCTTCGTCGGACTTGTGATCGTTGCCGGGGTAGCGATCAGCGCATACCAGTCCAATCGTTCCGCAAAACAGGCCGGCAGGCATGCGAAGGAGGCGGCATAATGGAAAAGATGAAACAGCTTTACGGAAAAAACCGCGAGGTCAGCAGGCTGATCATCATTATAGTGCTCTGGCTGATCTTTATGATGCTGACGCAGGCGAAAAAGTTTTATACCGGCGCAAACTTCCTGACGATGGCCGGACAGTTCCCGGAATACGGATTGATGGCGCTCGGGGTTATGCTCTGTATGATCACAGGCGGAATTGACCTCTCCGTGGTAGGAACTGCGAATATGGCATCTATTCTTGCCGTATTCCTTTTAAACGGCGTCTTCGGGACAGAGGGATCCATGCCCATGGCCTTTATGCCGATGATCTTTCTGATGGCCGTGGCTCTGGGGATCGTCGTGGGAAGCCTGAATGCGCTCCTGATCTCGAGGATCAAGGTCCCTCCGATCCTTGCGACCCTGGGCGTCAATCAGACCTTAACTGGTCTCTGTATCGTTATGACAGGGGGGGCGGCAATCTCGTCCTTTCCGAAGGAGTTCAGCGATACCTTTTCCGGAGCGCTCTTCGGGATACTTCCCTGGAGACTGGTGGTCTTTCTTGTAGCGGCCGTGATCATCTGGTTTATGCTGGAGCGGACGACCTACGGAACAAAGCTCAGGCTTTACGGAACCAATCCACATGTCGCGGAATTTTCGGGGATCAATACGAACCGGCTGCTTTTTAAAACCTATATTTCCTCGGCGGTCTGCGCAGCGCTCGGCGGATTGATGATGCTTGCTACATATTCTTCGGTCCGGGCAGACTACGGAACCAACTATACGATGCAGTCCATCCTGATCGTGGTTCTGGGCGGTGTCAGCCCTAACGGCGGAAAAGGAAAGCTTTCCGGGGTGGTAACAGCCATTGTGCTGTTAAAGCTGATCGAGTCCGGGATCAACCGGTTCCGGAGCGTGTCCACGTATTACGTGACGCTGATCTGGGGAGCGGTGCTGCTGCTGGCGTTAGTGCTGGATTATATGGGAGAACGCCCGAGGAAGGCGTAAGCATCCAAACAGATGCCATCCGTATGGAAGATAAAAACAGTGTTTTGAGATGAGGAAAGGAAAAGACCTATGAAAACAATCAGAGAGAAACAGATCCTGGTGGGGGCGGATTTCGCCGGATATCCGTTAAAGGAAGCGGTGGTTGCCCATCTGAAGCAGTTTGGCTGGACGGTGACGGACATGGGTGTTCGTTCGCCGAAGGAGGAAGAGGATAATACGGATCTGATGTTCCACCGGATCGGGCTCCGGGTCGGCGCCATGATCTCGGAAAAGGAGTTTGAAAGGGCTCTGTTGTTCTGCGGTACGGGAATGGGGATCCATATCGCGGCCAGCAAATGTCCCGGGGTTCATGCAGGTGTTGTGGAAAGCGTTCCCGCGGCGCTCAGGGCCATTACCGGGAATGGCGTCAATGTACTTGCAATGGGGGCGTTCTATGTCGCGCCGCAGATGGGCTGCGATATTGCGGATGCCTATCTTTCCCACAGCCTCGGAGACGGCTATGAGTGGTGGAAGAATTTCTATGAGTTTCACAAGCTTGCGATGGACGAGCTGGATGCCTTTAATTACGAGGAATATAAGGCGAACGGCTTTAAGCTGAAGCATCTGGGGGATTATCCGCTGGATCTGGAGGTCGATCCGAATTTGTTCAACTGGTAACTGTTCTTCACGAACCGAAAGAGAAAACGGAATAGCTTTCGTGTTTATCAGGGGTTGCGCATAATCCAAAATCACATTGATGTTTTCTTCATCAGCTCTGTTCTCAGGACGGAGCTGATTGTCGTTACCGATAGAGGAGCTTGAGCTGTTTGATTTCAGATGATGAACGGAATGCTCTGACAATAAAGGAGGAAGAAAAACATGGTAAAACAGGAGGATCTGACAGCGGTTCTGCCTGACGGAACAAGCTTTGAATTCTGGGAAAGGGAATGTATATATGAACGTACATTGTATGTGGCCTGTGAAGACCCGAAAGCTTCGGATGATAATGACGGAAGTAAAGGAGCTCCCTTTAAGACGCTTGACCGGGCCGCAAGGGAGGCAAAGCCCGGAACAAGGGTGCTGATCAGGGGCGGGATCTACAGGGAATGCCTGACTCCCCGAAGGGGCGGCAGCGACAGCGAGCATATGGTAAGCTTTGAAGCCTTCCCCGGCGAGCAGGTCATTATCAGGGCTTCGGAGAAGGTGGATGATTTTTCAAAAAGCACAGGCTGGAAGCTTCTGCCTGTCCCGGAGTTTTCTTCCGGCATCAGACCGGTTGCCAAAACGGTAGAGGAAACGCGCAGCATATGGAAGCATGAGCTTGATCCTGATATGTTCCGCGGATATAATCCGTTCTGCGCAGTCAATATCATACATGACCGCCTGTTCATCGAATATGACAAGACGGATATGACGACCTATCTGAACCGGCGCGGTGTTGTATACTGCGACGGGGAGCCTCTGAAGCAGGTCGCGCTTTACCATATGCTGGGGGAGGAGGATAATACATACTGGGTTGAGGCGAACGGGCAGACGATCCATTTCAGGCTGAAGGGCGATGAGGATCCGCATGGGCATTTCATTGAGATCTCGGTCAGGGAGCAGTGCGTGGCACCCAAAGAGCCGTTTCTTTCCTATATCAGGATTAAAGGCCTGACCTGTGAGCATGCGGCCACAGGAGGACCTGTTCCCCAGAGGGGCGCGATATCAAGCTTCCGCGGGCATCACTGGATCGTGGAGGACTGTACCGTAAACTATGCGAATACGGTCGCCATCGATATCGGAAACGAATGCTGGCATCATTCTCCTGTCGAAGGGCAGATCATCGGGCATTCCGTCATCCGCGGATGTACGATACGAAATGCCGGCGTATGCGGTATCGCAGGGCTGTTTGCCGGGCATATGCTCATAGAGGATAACCGGATCGAGGGAACCGGATGGCAGAAGATGGAGCTTTCCTGGGAAGCCGGGGGGATCAAGCTGCATAACAGCGTGAACGGGCTGATACGCAGAAATCTGTTTAAGGATACGCTCCGCGCCGACCATCTGTGGCTTGACTGCGGCAATCAGAATACGCGCATCACATCCAATATATTCGTAAACGGGATAGAACAGCGGGAAGCGATATTCATTGAATGCACGAAGGACGGCTTCAATCTGATCGACAACAATATCATCTGGAACGTGGAGGGAAGGTTTGATCCGGCAAAGGTTCCGGCGGAGCCCGGCTCGAGCGGATGGTATAAGCTTGCGGAAACGGAAGCCGTAAACGGCTACGGCATATACTGCGAAGGGACGGACAGGCTGATCATCGCGCATAACCTGATCGGAAAGTGCCGCCACAGCGGATATTACGCCAAGCCGGTGGGCTTTCGGATGGGCGGCTTGGAACGGGGAGGAACGTCCAGGAAAGCGAAGATCTTTAACAATATCTTTTATGACTGCGGTGAGGCGGCGGTCGTATTCCCCACTGCGGATAATGAGGCGGATGGAAATCTGTATCTGTGCATGGGCGGAGGCTATCTTCGCATCATGTACCCGGCTCCCGAGGTCTGCCTTGACCTTAAGACCTGGCAGGAGTTTTACGGTTTTGACATGTCTGGTGAATATGCATGGTTTGCGTTTGAGCCGGATTTCGAGAAAGGCACGGTAAAGATCCTGCCGCGCGCTGATGAGCCTGTAAATGCGCCGGGACCGGATCGGAAGATAAAGCTCCTTCGTGATCCGGATGCGGTCAAAAAGGTCTGTACACCGGAGTATGTGAATTGTGATATTACGGGAGCGGGCAGGGAGAGGGCTTCCCTTCCGGGGCCGTTTTCCTCATGGGATGAAATGAAGAAGATTTTACAGAGATAAAAAGACTCAGGGAAGATCATGAGAACAAAGTAAAAAAGGCGGAATGACGGTTTTTATGAAAGCTGCATCATCGGGATTGAAGGAAATCAGATATTTATGACACAACTGAGGGTGTGGTGATCTAAAAATGATGATACGGGTATACAGAATGAAAAAAATAATATCACTGGCAATATGTCTGATCCTGATGACTGGGATGATCACTGTAACTGCCCATGCGCAGGATGATGAAGAGAAAGTCATTCGTGTTGGCTGGTATGAGTCTACATACTGCTACAGGGATCAAAATGGGGAACGGCGCGGTATTGCGTACGAGTATCAGCGCAGAATAGCGGCGCATACAGGGTGGAACTATGAGTATGTAGAGGACAGCTGGCCTAATCTTCTGCAGATGCTGATGGACGGAGAAATAGACATTTTAAGTGATGTCTCCTATAAGGAAGAACGGGCAGAGCATATGCTGTATCCGAATCTTCCCATGGGCGCGGAGTCCTACTACATTTATATTGATGCTTCGAATACGGAGATCACCTCAAATGATCTGGAAACCTTCAATGGAAAGCACATCGGAGTTAATAAGGGGAGCATTCAGGAGAGCCTGCTTCAGGAATGGGCGGAGAAAAACCATTTATCAGTTCATATTGAAGAAATGACGGATGAGGAACCGGATATCATGAGTATGTTGGCGGAGGGCGCTATAGACGCTTATGTCTCTCTGGACAGTTTCAGCGCTCAGAAGCAAGTGGTTCCTGTGACAAAGATTGGCGCCTCTGATTACTATTTTGCCGTAAACAAGAGTCGTCCCGATCTGCTGACTGAGCTGAATTCCGCACTTGCAGCCATACAGGATGAGGATCCGTATTTCAACCAGCGTATGTTTGATCAGTACGTCAATCTCGTAAATACCAACGCCTTTCTACCGTCAGATCTTGATGGCTGGCTGAAGGGTCACGGAGCCATCCGTGTCGGTTATCTGGAGGATTATCTGCCGTTCTGCGCACTTGATAAAAAGACGGGTGATCTTACCGGCGCATTAAATAATTTTTTGTTCATGCATCCGTATGTATGAAAAATACCATAGTGCATTTTGAAGCTGTACCGTACCCTACTTTAGATGATGCAATAGAAGCCTTGAAAAACGGTGAGATTGACTGCGTGTTCCCTCTCAATTTAAGTACATACGATGCTGAAAGCAAAGGGCTTATGATGATCAACCCCATCATGAGGACTGAGATGAGTGTCCTGACGAGAGAGAATGGGAATACAGAGATTTCGCCGGAAAAGAAACTTACGGTAGCGATCGATGAGGGCAATATCAGTTATGAAACACTGATCAATGATGAGATCCCTGCCTGGGAGGTGAAATTCTGTCCATCAGTGGAGGACTGTTTCAAGGCTGTAGACTCAAATGAAGCTGACGGTGTTCTTGCTTCCAATTACCGCATGAACGAGTATGAAGCCCTACGGATGAAATACAGGTTCAATGCCCGGCCGATCGGACAAATCATGGGAGTTTCTTTTGCGATCAAAGAGAAGGATAATCCGGAGCTGTATTCCATCCTGAATAAGATCGCCAACCTGTCAAACAGCGAGGACATGGAATTCGCACTTGCATCCTATATTTATGAAAACAAGAAAATATCATTACTTGATTTTCTTGAGGATAACTGGATAGGCGTTCTTTTGTTTATCATCGCCGTATTTGTGACGATTATGTTCCTGCTCGGCAGGAAGCTCAGAGCAGAGCGAAGATTCAATGAACAGCAAAAGCAGATAGAAGAATCCTTAAGGAGAGAACTGAAACAGAAAGAACAGCTGGAATCGGTTACAAGGAAAGCATATACCGATCCCCTTACCGGGGTTAAGAGCAAGCATTCATTCGAGCAATGGAAAGAGGAGATAGATAACAAGATCATCCATGGGGTGCAGGAGCCTTTTGCAGTGGTAGTCTTTGATGTCAATGATCTGAAGAAGGTAAATGATACTTACGGACATCAGGAAGGTGATGAGTGCATCAAAAGAGCAGCTGCCAGGATCTGCAGTATCTTTGATCACAGTCCGGTGTTCAGGATAGGCGGTGACGAGTTTGTATCCATACTGTCGGGAGAGGATTATGAACTAAGGGCTCTTCTGATGAACAGAATGAATATGCTGCCTAAGGATCGGTCAAAGATCAGGTTCGGAGATATCATTTCTGCCGGCATGATGGAATACCGGAAGGAGCAGCATCATTCTTTCCAAAGCGTTTTCGAGGCTGCGGACAGTGCCATGTATGAGAGAAAACAGTATCTGAAGAGCTCAGCTGTGGATGAAGACCGGCAGGAAGAGATTGCGGAGGTGATTTACGAAACCTATGAAAAGTATGAGTTTTCTTCAGAGGAACGAACCGTTTATGAGAGGCTGAAGGTACCATTTGCTGTTTATCAGTTTGTTGACGGACAAGTGGTTACACTGATTCTTTCAGATGGCTTCTGTGAGATGCTCGGCTACAGAGACCGGAATAAGGCGTATTTTGAGATGGATCACCATATGTATAAAGACACTCACCCGGATGATGTGGAACGGATTTCCAACGAGGCATTTCGCTTCGCGACGGAGGGAGGCGAATACAATGTGATCTATCGGACAAGAATTCCCGGTACATCTAGATATCGAAATATTCGTGCCATCGGAGAGCATGTAATGACAGATACAGGTTTTCAGCTTGCACAGATATGGTATACAGACGAAGGGGAGGAGGAACCATTATGAAGAAGTATTCCGTAAAACAGGAGATGCTGGCAACTGTTATTGTGCCAATGGTCGTTTTGACGGCAGTAATGCTTTTGACAGGCATATGGTTCATGAAAGCGGGAATGGAAAAGGAAATCCTGAAAGGCCTTTTAGCAGCAGCCTATGAATATAAGGACATTGCTGTTTTACATACCGACAGATGGGTAGGAGATAACGATCTGGAAGACGAGCTGAAGAGAAAATCCGGATATGACTTTACCTGGTTTGATGTTGAGGTCAGGAAAAATTCGTCTCTTGGGGAATCTGCTATAGGCACGAGAGCGGCAGAGACTGTCATGAAAGAGGTAATTGGTTCCGGCAAGGATTTTTACTTCGACCGATACGATGGTTGCCGGAACACCTTTCTATGTAGCTTATGTTCCTGTGACGGATGATGGCGGCAAGGTTGTGGCCATGGCTTTTGCCGGTGTTTCGAGACAGTCAGTAAATTCGCAGATTTTAAAGTACATATTTGTTATGCTCATGATCGGTATAATCTGTCTGTTAATAGCTATTATCGTGGCTTCGGGCGCGGCGAATAAAATGGCTGAGGCTGTAAGTCTTATGAATGGCAGTATCATGCATCTGGTCCAAAACGAATATGTAAAGATTGACAAGTATCTTAATAGAGGCGACGAGATAGGCCAGGCACTTAATGATACAAATACTCTCGTGGATACGCTGCACGATATGAGGCTGCAGTTCAACTCGATAGCCGGAATATTCATTACAGTCCATGAGATCGATCTTTCAGAAGATACCTTTTCGGAAGTACAGTGTAACAATGAGCAGTTGGGAAAGGTAGTCGGAAAAAGCGGTGCTATGGCCGGACACGTGATACGCGCCCTGACAGAGGATTATACTGATCCGGGGTCGCGTGATTCAATGCTTGATTTTGTGGATCTGAAGCTCCTTAACGAAAGGCTTGCACAAAGGCAGATGATCTCTGAGGAGTTCATGGATTCTGACAGAAAGTGGAGACGTGCCCGTTTTGTTGTATCTGACAGATCGGAAACCGGACAGGTTAGGCGGGTAATGTTCCTGACAGAGGATATTGATATGGAGAAAAGGGGAATCGCAAGTGATTTATGACAGGAATTATCCGAAAAGCGGAGCCGGCAATTGAAATAACAGAGTAAGGAGCGGAATCAAAGCATGTCTATCGAAGACAAAAAATCAAGAAATGTTTACAAACCACAGATGATCATAAGGCTTCCCGATTGTCCGGAATATGATCATTTTACCGAAATCATGTCTGAAATATACGATGCCGTGATAGCGCATGATACCGATGAAATGATCGAGATGGTCATGGGTCCGAGGGAACATCTGGCATGTATTGTTGTAGATGCCAAAAGTTGAGGGAATTGAAACGTTCGGAATGTGTGATATTATCAGAGAATATGGTATTCACAGTTTTCGGGGATACTATTATTCAAAGCCCATTCCTATCGAAGAACTGCTTGAGAAGATAAAGAACGGACCGGATTGCTATAGTAAACGCAATAAGTAATTGCGTTTACTATAACGCTCCGCGAGGATGCGCACGGATTTTGTAAGGAAATATGCCGCAGGAAGCGGCCAAAATCCGGCTCAGCAAACGACAAAACGAAAAGAGTTTTGTTGTTTGCTATAATAAATAATGGATAATGAACAGGCTTCTGGGTATATATTGTTTAAAGGAGAACGATATCCACAGCATAGCTTTCTATATATTGAAAAACTTGCCAAATTTAAATTTTCATTGAAAAAATAATCTGGCAAGTTTTTTTTAGTATACCTCATGCTATAATTTTATATATATCTGGAAACACTTGAAACGTAACTGCCTGCCAATTTACAAGCTGTGTGAAAGGCGATGGAGAGGGTTTTTGTGGAGAACTATATCAGAAGCCATTGTGTCAATGCGAGGATCAGCTGAACAGAGAGGAGGAAGGCTATGAAAAAGACTTTTTTAACAGGAGTAATGATGCTGTTGCTTTCGGTATTGCTGACAGCCTGCGGCGACAGCGGAGATGTCATGGAACTTGACGAGGACACGCTGGCTATGTTACAGGAGGCGGAAGCAAACGGGGCGCTTGATCCTGACGATCTGCCAAAGGACCCGGAGATTTCGGCGGAGAACCCGGAGATCCCGGCGGAAGCAAAGGATTCCGGAGATTCCGGCGGCCTTTTGGGACAGTTCGCCCAGACAAAAACCCCGGACGCAGACGACACGTCCGATGATCTTCCGGTGCTCTGGTCAAGCTTCAATACGTACGGGGTTGAAAACAAGCCGGAGGCGGAGTACACGACCGTGGTATTTGATGAGGAGTGCCGGGTCACAGCCATCACCACCTATCACTGGAATGACGGAAACGGCGCGGAACCCGGCAAGATCGCTCTTATGCAGGGAAACGAAAGGCTCGGTGTCTGGGAAGCCACAGGCCGTGAAGGAAGCGGCGCTCAGAATGTAAACTGGGATGTTTTTCCGGATATTGTCCTTAAGCCGGGAGAATATCAGGTTTACGATTCCGATCCGGAAACCTGGAGCTGCAACGAGGCCTCGGGTTATATCGGCTTTGTGGAAATACGGGGCGAGGCTGTAAGCGGAGATGATTATTTCGATGGCCCTTACGGCGATGTGTTCGATCTCAGCGAGTATGAAGATGAATGGATCGGGGAATATGGCGGCGATCTGGAGGAAAAGCTGGCCGAGCGCCTTCAGACCAGGGTTGCCATCGGAGATGACGGGGATTCAAAGGTGATCTGTGACGGGGCGATCGAATTCTACCCGGCTGTCAACGGATCCGGTTTCTTCGTCTGGGTGTATGAGCCCGTGGACGGCTTCTCCGTGTACGGTATTTCCGTTGGAATGCCCGAGGATAACGCGATCGCGAATCTTGAAGCGAACAATCTTTCCAAAGAGGATGACGGCGAAAACGGCGTATATTCCAGTGATTTTGACAAGTTCTATGTCCGCTATGATGCAGAGGACGGGATCATCACCAAGGTAACGTATGTGAAGATATATGAGCAATAGGCAGGGAAGGGAGGTTTACGGATATGAAAATGAATAAGATGACCATGTTTATTATTGTGTGCCTGGCTTTAAGCATGTTGGGAGGCTGCAGCGGGTGTTATTATTCCGAAGCATTTTCTCCGGAGATGAAATCGGACGGGGACACCGGATATGATTATGGTATGGAAGCCATGACCGCCGCAGAGGATTACGGCATGGCCTTTGATGCTTATATGGAGGAGCCGGTCGTTTTCCCGGGGGAATACCCGGAGGATTTTAACACGGAGGAATATAACACCATAAAGGAGAACGGCTTTGAATATGTCAGCACAAATCCGCTGTCCACCTTTGCGGCTGATGTGGATACGGGTTCCTACTGCAATCTGCGCCGGATGATCAATGACGGTTATTCATTTGAGGACATACCGAGCGGCGCTGTCCGTACGGAAGAGATCGACAATTATTTTGATTATGTTTTGGACGAGGCGAATGTTACCGACGGAAAGTTCAGCGTCCAGTATTATATCGATACCTGCCCGTGGAATGAGGATAACCTGCTTTTGGTCATGACGGCGACCGCCAATGATGTTAACGTAAAGAGTGCCGGGAATAATTTTGTATATCTGATAGATTCCTCCGGTTCCATGTACAGCATGGACAAGCTTGAAATGGCCATCAAAGGATTTAAGAAGCTGACCAGGGCGTTAGGCGATAATGATATCGTATCGATCGTCACGTATGCCGGTGATTCCGATGTTCTGGTGGAAGGCTGTCCCGCGAAGGATTATGAGACGATCTTTGAGGCGCTTGACAGGATCGAAGCTGACGGCGGGACCAATGGCAGCGGGGGTATTACGGCCGCGTATGACTGTGCCAAGAGAAACTATATCGAGAACGGCAACAACCGCGTCATCATAGCGTCTGACGGCGATATGAACCTTGGTGTGACTTCACAGTCCGGTCTGGTGGATCTGATAAAGGAAAAGAAGGACAGCGGGATATTCCTGACAACTTTGGGCTTTGGCTCCGGTAACTATTCGGATGCCAATATGGAGCAGATCGCCGACGCAGGTAACGGAAACTATTATTATATTGACAATATTAAAGAAGCGGAACGGGTACTGGTCGACAAGCTGATGCAGACCACTGTCACCGTTGCGAAGGATGTCAAGTTCCAGGCTGAATTCAATCCGAACACGGTGTCTGAATACAGGCTGATAGGCTATGAGAACCGTACCATGTCTGCGAAGGACTTTGAGGATGATACCAAGGACGGCGGCGAGGTGGGTGCCGGGCAGCAGGTGACGGTTGTTTATGAGCTTGTGCCCGCTGACGGCGAGAATGACGGAAAGGACCTGAAATATCAGGAAACGAAGCCTACGGGAGATTCCGATGATATCCTTACCTTATCCGTCAGGTATAAGCATCCGAAGAAGGATGAATCGGAGCTTGAGGAGCATGTAGTCACGAAGGAAAGCAACGGAAATAAGGAAGACTGGAGTTTTGTCGCAGGCCTTACCGAATTCTCACTGGTACTTCATGACAGCGATTATAAAGGCAAATCCACTCTGAATGATGCTGTAAACCTGCTTGAAGCCGGAATGGGTTCTGATGAATACAGGCAGGAATGCTGTAAGCTGATCGGCACTCTGGCGGATGATCACATAGAATATAACGATCCGGAGCCGGATCCGGATGAAGAAGAGAATGCGGGCCGTACGCTGGACCTGACGGAATAGGCTATTCCTGCCAGGCAGAAATACCCGTAACAAGGAGGAAAAGTAATGGATCTGGATAAAACAACAAACATTCTGTATGGTAAGGGAGCGGGAAGCCCCTTCGCGAGTCCCGGCACAGGAGGTGCCGGCGCGGGAAGTGATCTCATAGTCACCATATTTGACGGAGGAAGCGCACCTGTCAATATCCGCCTTTCCGATTACAGGAAGGATATCATAACCTTCGGGAGGGGTTCGGGGAATGACATTGTCCTGACTTCACCTTTAGTTTCCTCGGAGCACGGGCGCTTTGCAAGGACAAACGGGCAGTGGACCATGGAGGACAGGGGATATTATGGGGCTTCCCCCAGTACGAACGGACTTATCTACAATAATGCCTCCATTCTTCAGAGAGCTCTCTGTGATGGCGACTTTATCAGGATCGACGACGGCGTTGAGACCATAGCTGAAGGCGTTCTGTTTGTATTCGCGGATGCCCAGTCCGCAAATTCCTGGAATACGCTTGCCTTAACAGGCCAGAAGGAGCTTACCATCGGCCGTGAGCAGGGCTGCAGCATCATACTTCCGCATATCAGCGTCTCAAAAGTCCACGCCAGGATCCAGTTTGACGGAAAGCATTATTACATCGCGGACAACGGAAGTACAAACGGTGTTGTCGTAAATAACCGGAGGATAACGGGAAGACAGGTCCTGCATGAAAAGGACGTTATTGTTATTACGAATTCCAAACTGATCTTTACCTCCCGGATGCTGTCCTATTGCTGTTACGGGGGAGGCATCTCGGTAGATGCGGAAAACGTTGTGATCACAAGGGGCAAGGGCAACAAGTCCTTCATAACCGGAAACAATGTCAGCCTCCATATAAAACCCGGCGAGCTCATAGCTATCATCGGAGGCTCCGGGGCGGGCAAATCCACAATCCTGAACGCGATGAGCGGTTACCTTCCTCCTGCGAAGGGAAATGTCTATATAAACGGCCTGGATCTTTACCAGAATTTTGACTCCCTGAAGAAGCTCATCGGATATGTACCACAGTCGGATATCGTTTACGACAATCTTACGCTTTATGATATGCTGCTCTATACCGCAAAGCTCAGGCTTCCTCCCGACACCTCGGAACAGGAGAGGGAGGCAGCCATCGAAAGAGCCATAAGGCTTGTAGAGCTTACGGAAAAAAAGAACAGTTTTATAAAGGCTTTGAGCGGCGGTCAGAGAAAGAGGGCGAGCATAGCGGTAGAACTCTTATCCGATCCTAATCTCTTATTCCTCGATGAGCCTGCTTCGGGTCTTGATCCGGGAACTGAACGCAACCTGATGCATTCCTTAAGGGAGATGGCAGACGGGGGCAAGACTGTTATCCTTGTCACCCACAGTACTCTCCAGCTTAAGATGTGCGACAAGATCGTATTTATGGGCAAGGGCGGAAACCTTACCTTTTTCGGCGCCTATGACGATGCCCTTAAATTCTTCAATGTCCCCGATGTGGTGGATGTATACAGCATGATCACCGACCATGCGCCCCAGTGGAGAGAAAAATATGATGCGACAGTAGCCGCCGCCCAGTCAGGAAAAACAAGGCTTGAGCCGAAGGCGGCAGCGAATTCGAAAAAGGAAAAGAGGGCAAAGCAGCTGCCTGTGCTGTGTGCCCGCTATATGAAGCTTGTTGTCAACGACAGGCAGCGCCTTATACTGCTTTTGCTTCAGGCGCCGTTACTTGCGATCCTGATCTCCTTCGTTGCGGACGGGGAGCAGTTCAAGCAGTATGAGATGACAAAGAGCCTGTTATTCTCGCTTTCCTGCTGCGCCTTCTGGGTAGGTATGCTAAATGCCATCCAGGAGATCTGTAAGGAACGGACCATACTGAAGCGTGAGTATATGACGGGACTGTCGCTTACGAATTATATTCTTTCAAAGCTCATTGTGCTCGGGATCATGTGTGCGATCCAGAGTATCCTGATCGTTGCGGTATTTGCGGTTGCGGTGGGAATGCCTGAAGAGGGTGTCATCATGAGTCCCTTCATAGAGATGCTTATAACCACCTTCTTTACCGCGGTCTCAGCCATGGGAATGGGTCTCTTCGTATCCTCGCTCTTTACAAACGCGGACAGGGCCATGACGGTAGCGCCTATCCTTCTCATGCCTCAGATCCTTTTCTCGGGGATGATGTTCTCGCTTGCGGGAGCCACCAAGATCATATCCTGGTTCGCTACCTGCCGCTGGAGTATGGAGGCGTACGGTACCACGGCGAACCTGAATGACCTTCAGCTGAGTCTCCAGCAGAAGGGTCTGCCGATCAAGCATCTTCCGGAGGACTGCTTCGAGTTTACCTCACAGCATATCCTTATGAACTGGGGGCTGTTGATACTTATGGTAGTTGTCTATCTTGTCATCGCGAGGCTGGTGCTTTCGTCGGTAGGGAAAGAGAACGGATGATATAATGGTTTACATAATACAGGCAGTCAAACATCACGGGGAGAAGACAGTTCCTTACTGTGATGCGACAAATGGAGGATAATCATGAACGGGAAAAGATTGACGGGAATTTTATTGGGCTTGGTTTTGGCGTTGTCGCTTACGGCCTGTGGTGGCAGTGCTGAGGATCTGTATGAAGTGGATATGGATGCCCTGTTAGAAGCGGACGAGCCGCCGGCGGGGATGGATGCGGAAACGTTTGAGGCGTATAAGCGGGAGGCCGCGGCAAAAAAAGAAGCTGAGAGCGTTTCTGCTGAGACGGACAAGACCGATGCCGGGGAGAAGGACGACCCTGTTTCCGCAAGCGAGGGAGAGGCAGAGCGCGAAGCGGAACAGCTCTACCTTGCGCTTGGCAACGATCTGACCGAGCCGCAGCTTGGTACGGTATTACAGCTGATGGATGTCTCGCAGGAGGTGTATGACGGGGCGGATGTGGTCTATGTGACAAATGAGGAGGAGCATACCTTTCTGGATCCGTATATCGATCCTTCCCGGATCGGAAAAAACGCGCTTTCTTCTGTCCTTGTCAGACCGAGGGAAGAGGGCTACGGCGTTGAGGTGACGACAAAAAATATCAACTTCTGCTCGCCGGAAATGTATCAGAACGCCTTTATGACCGCCGGGGTAAAAAATGCGGATATTATTGTCGCCGGCCCCTTTGATATTTCCGGAACAGCCGCGCTGATCGGCGCCGTTAAGGCATATGAGAAGCTTTCAGGAATTTCCATATCCGATACGGTCGTCGATGTGGCAATCGACGAGCTGATCACAACCGGTGAGCTTGCCGAGGCTGTCGGCTCCAAGGAGGATGCTGCGAAGCTTGTTTCCGTGATCAAGGCACGGGTCATCGCCGAAAGACCGACGAGCAGAGAAGAGCTTGAGTCTCTGATCAGAGAGATCTTAAAGGAGCTTGGATTGAACCTGAGTGATGAATATATAGACAGAATCGTGGAACTGATTCTTAAGCTTATGCGCTCCGGTATTGATCTGGACGGATTGTCCGGGAATGCTCCATAAATCGCAGGCATAGACATCCTATAGTGAACGGCAACAATAAGCTGGGGAAGACAGATGAAAAAGCATATAAAACGTTGGGCACTTTTACTCTTGGTTATATTGACCGTCTCGGTCATCACTGCGCCGATACACACCAGAGCGGATTTCGGGAATTTTGCCGGGGATTCGGATTACGGCGGCGGCGGAGGGGGGTCTTCCGGCGGAGGGGGAGGCGGTTTTATCAGTGACCTCGAATCGGAGGCGATCTCCTGGGTGATCGCGATCATCGGTTTGATCGTCATGCTCATCTACTATGCACTGATCAGGCCGATCATCGATAAGATCCGGGGGAAGAAGCCCGAAGAGGAGGACGACACGGTTAAAGAGCTGCGGGCCATGAGGGAGGCGGGAGAGAAACTGCGCCCCGTTAAAGAGTACGGGGAACTGGATCCCGGCTTTAAGGAAAGTGCGTTTTGCGAGAGACTGTCAAATCTCTATGTACAGCTGCAGGATGCCTGGCATGAAAGGAACCTGGAAAGCTTGCGGCCTTATCTGACGGATGGTTTCTATAACCAGAGCGAGAGACAGCTTTCGGAGAAGAGGAGAAACGGAGTTACGCCCTGCGTCGAGCGGATAGCCGTGCTGGACGTAAGGCTCAGA
Organism: Lachnospiraceae bacterium; assembly: GCA_024698885.1. GTDB lineage: Bacteria > Bacillota > Clostridia > Lachnospirales > Lachnospiraceae > UBA2868. The sequence continues at coordinate 28,306 of JAILQQ010000010.1, forward strand.
GGATTTTATCAGGAGTCCGGGCTTGACCATATGGTGGCAAGGCTAAAGACCCGGATCGTCGATTACGAGATCAGTGACAGCACAGGGGAAGTGGTCTCCGGCAGCAGGAAGAATGAGAAATTCATGGAATACGAATGGGAGCTCTGCCGTAAATCGGGCGTCACAACGGAAGACACGCCGGATAAGAGGACAGTGAGCTGTCCGCAGTGCGGCGCACCCCTTAACATCAACCAGACAGCGGAATGTCCATACTGCGGCAGCGTGGTGACAGTGGTAAATGAGGACTGGGCGCTTGACGCGATCAGGGGAATATCCCAGAGGACAAAATAAAGAAACGAAGTATCTGTTCAGAAGCCAGAGGGTTCTGAACAGATACGAAACGAAATGTGAAAAGCGAAGGTGAGGACACGGATACGAAACGAAATGTGAAAAGCGAAGGTGAGGACACGGATTGTTGCGATGATCATGAGGAGACGTAGGAATGGCGGACAGACCGACAAGCAGAGAGGAATATACAACTTCCGGAAGCGGCAGCGTAGACCGCCGTGGTGACGGGCTGGATCTGGGCGGACCGGTCGGAAACAGCGGAGGTTACGGCAGACGTCCGGGCCTTAAGCGGCGGGGCGGACGTGGATGGCTCTGGCTGGTGGTGATACTCATTGTCATCAATGCAGTTTCAGAGGGGGTTACATTTGCCGACATCAGGCAGTTTGTTTCGGAGCAGATCCGGGAGATCGATGCCGATGAGATCAAAGAGGGCGCGGGTGATCTTGCCCGTTCCGCCGGGGAAAACATTGACCTTGCCGTGAATGGCGCAGAGGGCGCGGAATCCAGGGAGGCGGTCACGGACTTTTCCGGCACGGTTTCCGACGGGGACGGGACGATCAGTGTTCTTGCGGGAGAAAAGACCCCTGCGCATTCCGGTGGCGCTCTTTTAGACCCGGATCATTTTGAGTGGACAAGAAACAGAAAGCTCCAGAAGGTTCTTGCCCTGACGGAGCAGGAATGGGAGAATGTCGATACCATCAAACTTAATGTTTTTGTCGATGACGGCGGTGGCTTTATTGACCTCGGACTTGATCCGCTGTTCAAATTTGATGATTACGGAAACTTACTTGCCAAATATGACGGCACCTGGCTTTCGATCGACAAGCAGCCCGTCGCGTTCTACCATCTCAAAACGGTGGATCATGATGACGGAGGGTACACGATCACCGGGTATGTCCCCGCATTCCTGAACGATGAGCATGTGAATCTGATCCTGATATTTGATACTGACCACCCGCAGGGATATATAAAGGGGGCAAAGGTCATAGAGGACGGCCCCGGAACAGACTTAAGCTTTGAACAGATGACAGACGGCCTGATCCCCGTCCGGGCGGGCGACCATGTGGATTATGTCTGCGATTATTATAATTATTATGGTGAGTTTATTAACAACTACTTCTTCGGATACCCCATGACAATGAGTGAGAACCCGGAGATCCGGAACATCAAGGTCAAGGGGAAGAAGTCGGCATGTTATATGATCACGGACAAGAACGGCTATCGTTATTGGACTCCGTTGATTGATTAACAGTGCGGAGGAAAATATGCAAGATTCCAGAAACCCGGAAATCAGTAAAAAACCGCTGGGACGGAGCATTACGCTGGGCTGCCTCGTCTTTATCCTGCTTCTCTGTATCGTCATAGGTATCGCAAGCTATCTAAGCTACAAAAGCGCCCTGTATCAGCGTTATGAAGCCTACATAACCGATATCCTGACCTACACGGAATCTGAAATCGACCATGAGGATCTGAAAAACTGTATTGAAACGCTGGAGCGGAGTGAATCCTTTGACAAACTTGAGCTTTTATGGATGGCATCAAGGAGGATTTTGACATCCACTACCTGTATATTCTGACGCTCGTTGATGAGAGCCATATCATGAGTGTTATTTCCGCGGAAAACTATTATGACCGTTACGTGGATACGGAAGGGAATCTGTATCTGGGCTGGATATCTGACGACGAGTATGATGAGGAGGATATCGCCCCGCTAAGGCGTGCGATGGAGGAGGAAGGGATCACTTTCTTTGAGCAGGACACCGAGTGGAGCTATGACTATACCGGGGCCCTGGCGCTTCGTGCCGAAGACGGGGAGCCCTACGCGATCCTTGCGGTGGACGTGGATATTACCGATATCCGGGCGCTGATAAAGGATCGGACGATGGAGACCTCTGTTTTGATCATTATCCTTGGTATTATCTTTACCATGACCTTCCTGATCTGGGCCCGCAAAAACATTACAGCACCGATCCTTCTGTTGGAGGAGGGGGTCGTGGCCTTTGCCGGCAAGAGTCACGGGCAGAGGGATGTAACTCTTTTACAGTATGAGGAGCCGGAGATCCATACGGAAAACGAGGTGGAGCTTTTATCCCATGCCGTTACCCAGATGACGGAGGATATGCAGGGCTACGTGAAGGATATCCTGTCTGCGGAGGAAAAAGCCGATCAGATGGAAGGACTCGCGATCAAGGACGCCCTGACCGGGATCCGGAACAAGACGGGCTACGACCGGGAGGTCGCAAAATTGGAAAAGACGTTGAGCGAGGATCCGGAGCTTTCCTTCGGGATCGTTATGATCGACCTGAATTACCTGAAAAAAATGAACGATACCTATGGTCACGATAAGGGGAATATATCCATCAAGCGGCTGTCGATTCTTGCCTGCACGGTCTTTACCCATTCCCCTGTGTTCAGGGTCGGCGGAGATGAATTTGTCGTGATCCTGACGGGCTGGGATCTTGAGAGGATCGAGCATCTGATCCGGCAGTTTAACGATATCCTTTCACAGTATGCGGCAGATGAAAGCCTTGAGCCCTGGGAGAAAATTTCGGCTTCCATCGGCTATACGATGTATGACCCGAAAAAGGATACCTGCGTAGAGGATGTATTCAAGCGGGCAGATGAGGAAATGTATAAATGCAAGCAGGAGATGCACGCGGCCCGGGAATAGAGCAGCACAGTATAACTAAAGCAGCTGACCCATGCGGCTGTTGTAAACATCTGCGATTTATAGTATATTTTACTGTAGATTGCAGATGTTTTTTGATGCTTTGGGAGGATCTGTTATGTACAAGCCGCTGCCTATCGGTGTGGAATTCTTCGAGAAGATCAGATCAAATGATTATTACTATGTGGATAAGACCCTTTTCATTAAGGAGCTGATCGATAAAAAGGGCGAGGTCAATCTTTTTACCCGGCCCAGACGCTTCGGGAAAACCCTGACTTTGGACATGCTCAGGTGCTTCTTTGAGGAGGGCAGGGATCCGTCGTTATTTGAAGGGCTTAAGATCATGGAAGCGGGGGAGAAGTATACCTCGCAGATGAACCGCTATCCGGTGATCAAGCTGACCCTTAAATCCGCCAAGCAGAACAGTTTCAGGAACGCATTTCTCAGACTCAGGGAAGAGATAATCGGTGAGTTCAGCAGGCACCTTTACCTTGCGGAATCCGATAAGCTCAATGAAGAAATGAAAAGCGTTTTTATGGATCTGTACCGGGGACTCTCAAAGTGGAGGGAAAAGGAGGATCTGCTTACAGCTGAGGAAGAGGAAAAAGAGATTGAAAAAGAGTCTGGCAAATATGCCGCTTCCTTAAAGACACTGTCCGAATGCCTTAAGGCGCATCATCATAAAAATGTGATCATCCTGATAGATGAGTATGATGTTCCGTTAGAAAGCTCTTATTACGGCGGTTTTTATGACAGGATGGCGGGATTCATACGCTCCCTTTTTGAATCAGCGCTTAAAACAAATGACTGTCTTGAATTTGCAGTGATCACGGGGTGCCTCCGCATATCAAAGGAATCGATATTTACAGGTCTTAACAATCTTAAGATCAATTCGATCATGACACCCAATTTTGGGGAGTATTTCGGTTTTACCGATGACGAAGTTAAAACCATGCTTGATCATTACGAGCTTTCCGACAAATATGAGGAGGTCAGGAGATGGTACAACGGCTATATCTTCGGAGAGAAGAACGTATATAACCCGTGGAGCAGCATTATGTACATATCCGATCATACCGGGGCCAACAGGGATTACTTCCCGAAGTCCTACTGGGCCAACACGAGTTCCAACTCCGTTGTAAAGGATCTTATTGAGCGGGCGGACAGCGTGACAAAGAGTGAGATCGAAAACCTGATCGCGGGCGGCAGCATAGAGATCCCGGTCCATGAGGACATTACCTATGATGAAATATATGAGAAACAGGATAACCTCTGGAACTTCATGTTCTTTACGGGATATCTTAAGGCGGTGGCAAGCAGGTATGATGCAGAAAATGATATCACATATGCGACACTTGTGATCCCCAATCGTGAAGCAAGGTATATTTACTCGCAGAAAATCATAAACTGGTTCGATCAGGAAATTGTGAAAAAAACCGACCGTAATCCTATGTTTGAAGCCATGAGATCTGGCGACGCGGCAGGCTTCGAGAAGGAAGTCAACAAGCTTCTGCGGGCTTCCATCAGCTATATGGACAGCTACGAGAACTTCTACCATGGCTTTATGGCGGGAATACTGATCGGAAGCGATGATTTCAGCATAAAGTCGAACAGGGAATCAGGGGACGGCAGAAGCGATATTCAGGTTATTCCAGTTGATCCGTTTGAGAGGGCATTTGTTATCGAGTTAAAGACAGTAAAGCCTGCAAAAGGGGAATCGGTAACCATGGAGATGATGGATTCCGTGGCCGATGAGGCACTCCGTCAGATAGAGGATATGAACTATATGGATGCGCTTAAGGACACAGGGTTTTCTATTGTCGGGCGCTATGGTATTTCATTTTTCAGAAAAAGATGCCGGGTGCATTATGTTGAGGGATACCCGGGGGAAGGATGAAAAGGTGTAACAATTTAAGCGGAATTCAAAATAACGCTGAATAATGAGAGGGGTGAAGGAGAAATGAAGAGAATACGGATAGGGAAGAGGAGAAGTATGCTGGCGGTTCTGCTTGCTGCGGCAATCCTGTTTACCGGGATTAACCCGTTTTCGATGGAAGTCAGGGCAGAAACGGGGACAGCATCAGAGCTTTCGGAGAACGGTGCCGGGGAGGCTTACCTGAATGCTCCCGAGGTGGACGGCAAAACGGACGGCCCGGATTATGAGGTCACCTATGATACGGTTTATTTTGGGGAATATCCCCAGTCCGAGGTGCTGACGAATAAAATGGCCAGAGAGGAGGCCGGCGCGGCAGACTGGTTTTTGTATATAACCTCGGAGGTCGTCGTCGATGACGGGCTGTATGGGAAGCTTGAAGCTGCGGAATATGACGAGGCGGAAGAAACGGTTTTTGAGGATGTGCGGTACAGGCGTATTGCCTCCGGTGAGACTTCTTCCGGGGCAGAGTGGCGGTATTTCCGCTATGACCCCATCCGCTGGCGGGTGCTCTGCGTCCATGGCATCGAGTATACGGACAGGACGACGGATTGTGCGCTTCTGCTTTCTGACCAGGTACTGGATATCCTTCCCTTTGATGAAAAGGGCGAGGGACTCTGGGAGGATTCGTCCCTGAGAACATGGCTGAACGAGAGCTTTGTCCATACGGCTTTTACCGATGATGAATACTGGAATGACATCGCGATCGTGGAGGCGGAGGCTTCGGACGGAAGCTTTGAGGCTTATGGCGACGAGAAGAATTCGGCGGATGATGTGTTTGTGCTTTCCGGATCGGAGCTCTTCGGCGAGGAGGCAGAGGAATACGGGTTTATACTGAGCAGGGATAATACCTGGACCGGCTCCTGTGAGGATATAGCAAGACAGGCAAGAGCGACCCGATTTGCGCTTGCCGCGGAATTTAATGACAGGGAAACCGGGGAGACCGAGACTGACAGTGCCCTGATCAGTTGGTGGACGCGTTCGAGCATAAGCGATACGGAAGCCGGCATTGTAGATTATCCGGGAGAGGGCGGATCCGCCGCTAAGGATATGACGGGAATCGGCATCCGTCCCGCACTGTGGATGGATCTGGAAAGCGCTTCAGAGGACTATGTTTATGAGGGCAGGCTTAGGATCACACCTGGTGGATATGAAGTGATCAGGCATCAGGATGGTAACGGGGAGGAAGAAGTAAAAGAAAAAGAAGAGAAGAAAGAAGAGGAAAAGCAGCAGCCGGATAAAGCCGGAACGGATATAGAAAAGACCGGTAAGTACAGTGATGCTATGCTGTATATGACCGCGGAATTGCTCCTGAAGGGCGTGGTGGGCGACAGTTTCCAGAATATCAACAATACGGTGACGGAACATCTCGAGCCTGTGGATATGGAAGAGTCGCTGCCCGGCCGATGGCTTGTATATGCGCAGACAGATCTGGAGAATCCTGCCAATGAAAGATATAATTATGATGCGCCTGAACCGTACTATCCGATGTTTGCCCTGCATATGGTGGCGGAGGTGAGCAAGGAGGATACAGGCTTTTGCATGACGCCCGGCCGTTTAGAGATGCTTGACTGTGATACCGGCGAGATATCGACGGAGGAAATAAACGAGACCCTGACAGGGGATATAGTCCGGGATTCCGGGGAAAGCGATGATGGAGAGGAATTCATTCTTTTTGACGGATCCGTGCAGATTAAGATTTTAGGGATCGCGGCTCTTCAGGACAGACTATATGCGCTGGGAACGCTTACCTACTCCTCCGGGGAATCGCTCGTACTCTGCATGGTCAGGGAAGACGGGGCAGGCGTGTCTTCTGATGGAAACGGCAGGGAAGAAAAGGAAAATGGCGGAAAGGAAGAGCCTGATCACCTCGGTGAAAAACACGCACTTGACGACTATCCGATCCTATGGACCTCCTTCAATACGGCTGTCGTGAAAAACGGCCCCTCAAAGCCGACTGTCTTTACGGTTGAGGAGGGCGAGTCCTGGCAGGTATACTCGTTAATGACTTACCACTGGAATAAAGCGGAAGGCAAGGAGCCCGGAACCATTACCCTGTTAAAGGATGGGGAGATCATGGCAGAGTGGCAGACTGTCGGGATGGACGGTATGTACAACGTTGCGGACGCCAACTGGATCGCCTATACGGATATTGTGCTTGAGCCCGGGGAGTATGAAGTGATCGATTCCGATCCGGAGACCTGGAGCTGTAATGCGGGCTCGGATAATACGGGGTTTGCGGAGCTGCGGGGAGAGATATTGGAAGGATCCGGCGCTTCCGGAAAGGAACCCGCAGACGGGGACCGGGATGCATACCGGGACAGCTTTGAGGATGCGGAAGGGCTTTACACCTATCTGCTTCAGTCCATGACCTATGATGACGGTATCTACGGTCCTTCCGGCATATGCGAGGCTGTCCATATCCGCTTTGATGAGAAGGCGGGCGTTATGGAAATATATGAATTTGGCCTGTTTGACGAGCCGGATATGATACTTCCCTGGGACAGTGACATAAAGGCGCCTAAAGGAGAATATGACGACGGGGATTATCATATCCGGGCCGATATGGACGCCATAGCGGACGGAGCCTTTGCAGGACCGGTTGAAATGCCGGATATGGGGCTTTGCGGATATTTCAGGCTTGATCCGCTTATCCCCCTTGAGAAGGGGCAGTGGGAATATGATCCTGATTTTGAGGGCTTCCAGTGGATCGATGTGGCGAAATTCGAGGAGATTAAGGACCCGCAGCTTAGGGAACGGTTTGCTCCGGAGAATGCGGAGAATGAAAATATATGGCTTGTCAACACGACGGGAGAGACCACGCTCTGGGACTGGGCTGTCTATATGGAGGGTTACAGCCGCGTCAATGATATGCTTATTGAGGAGGCTGGGAAATATGCCGACGAGAACGGCTACAGTATGGAAGGATGGAAGCCTCATAAAAGAATGACAGAACAAAAATAACAGGAACAAGGCAACAATTCCATGGAGGGATAAGATGGGACAACAGTTATACTTTGATAACTATATGGCCGCTGCGGACATCGTCGTCCTTGCGGTCTGCATCGTCATAGGCCTCCTTCTGGCCACAGCCTATTCGGCTAAGACCAGGACGTTTGTGCTGTTCATATACATGTTCGCCTGTCTGTCCCTTGCCGCCGTTTCCGATCTGATCCTTCATGATTACTATACGCATATTACCGACGGGAACTACACCCCGATCTACGTGATCAGGGTATTCTATCACGCGTTCCTCTTCTCCCTGTTCCTTCTGTTTATCCTGTATCTTATATCCGTTCTCAATCTGTCAAAAATCAAGGCGGCTCCTATTATGGCAGTTTCTGTCATCGTATATCTGGCCGTGATGATAACAGATACAGCAGCTACGATAAAGGGAACCGGGTTCAGGCTGAATGCGGACGGTACCACCGTCACGGGGATAAATGTTTTCCTGTTCGGGTACATGGCCTTTGTCCTTATCGTCACCTATGTTCTTCTGGCATACAGGAAGCGGATATATATCAAAGCCGTAATGGGCATCTTCGGAACGATGATCATCTCCTTTGCGATGCTCTACAATCAGGGCCGGCATGGGCAGTCCTCCTTTACTGTCTCTACATTTCTTTTCCCGATCATCGGCATCCTCTTTCTGTTTCACTCCAATCCCTACGACGCAGAGACGGGAACGATCAATGCATCGGTCATACGCGATGCCGTAAGCTACTACTACTCTAAAAAACGCGATTTTTACTATGTATCCTTGTATCTCCCGGATTTTCAGGCTGAGAACAAGCCCCTTCCGGATGACTTAAGGAGCGCTTTAAGACAGTTCCCTTCAAAACACTTTAAGAAGGCCGTCCTGTTCCATGTAACAAACGGCCACATGATCTTAATGATGGGCGCAAGGAACAATCCGGATTTTGACACAAAGATACAGACCGTCATAGATGCCTTTATGGCCGAATATGAAAGGCTGCACTATGATTTCAAACTCATCATCGGCAGATCCATTGACGAAATAAGCCGCAAGAACGAGTATCTGAGCTTTGTGCAGAATATCCAGAGAAATATGGAATATAACACCATTCACATGGTAACCGATGAAGACGTAGCCGCATATAACAAATCGCAGGATATCCTTAAGGAGCTGGAAGATATTTATAAAAAACATGACCTTAACGATGAGCGGGTACTGGTATACTGCCAGCCGGTATTAAACATAAAGACAGGGAAATATGATACGGCCGAATCACTTTTGAGGCTTAAACTGCCCGGACTCGGAATGGTATTCCCTGATCTGTTTATTCCCCTTGCCGAGGATCACGGTTTTGTACATATCCTGACCAAGATCGTTCTGAATAAAACCTGTGAAACCATAAAGGATATGCTTGCCGAGGGATTTGAGGTGAAACGCATATCGATAAATGTCTCCATGCCTGAGCTCAGGGACGAAGCATTTACAAGAGATATTGAAGATATTATCGGCGCAAGCGGCATCCCAAACGGAAAGGTTGCCATAGAAGTGACGGAATCACAAAGCGAAAGCGATTTTATGATCATAAAGAGTATGATCGAGGAGCTCAAGGGCGCCGGGATAAAGTTCTATCTTGATGATTTTGGGACAGGGTACTCCAATATGGAACGTATCATGAAGCTGCCCTTTGACATCATAAAGTTTGACCGGTCGCTCGTGATCGCCAGCCAGTCTGACAAACGATCAGAGGAGATCGTTGCCAGGCTCGCCGGCTTGTTCGCCGAACTTCACTATTCCGTCCTTTACGAGGGCATTGAAGATGAGGATGATGAGAAACGCTGTATAAACATGTCAGCGTCTTATCTGCAGGGCTACAAATACTCCAAGCCGATACCGATCGGGGAGCTTCGGAGTTTCTTTTCAAAATCCGCAGAAGGAAATTCTTTATGATCCGATATGTTAAGAAAATTTGGAAAGAGCTTGGACGCAGTATTTTTATAGGCGAGAGATATAAAGCAAACCTTCGCGGTCTGGCTTTCGGCAGCGTGCTCATCATAATACTCAGCGTGGTAACCGGCTACATGAACCTTAACAAGGGCTATATACGTGAAGCCGCAACGGCTGTACTGGGGATCGTCTCCGGGCTGTTTGCCTTGTATTTTACTGTGGTAAAGAAAGACCGGAGACTGACTATCGTTACCGCAACATTGTATTTCGTGATCAACTATACCTATGACGCCTTTTTCTCCACAAATGGGTTTGCCATTCTCTGGACATTGCTTCTGCCCCTGGCTCTCGGCTATTTCGGTAACGTCAAAGCAGGTATCTCTCTGTCCGCTTATTTTGTCCTGCTGTATTTCGCGGTATTCTATACACCGCTCAGACATCTTGTGGAGGATAACTATTCGGAGACAATGCTGCAGAGGTTTCCGGTGCTGTATTTTGCAGAGGCGCTGATAACCACCTATATCATGGTGCAGTATCATCTGAACACGCTCCATCAGATTGATTACGCGGAACAGCTGCTGATCGCCAAGGAAGAGGCGGATCAGGGAAACATGGCAAAGAGTAATTTCCTCGCCAACATGTCGAATGAGATCCGCACGCCGATGAATGCCATCATCGGAATGGACGAAATGATCCTTCGAGAGACAAGGGAGGCAAAGACGCGCAAGTATGCGGGGGATATTAAAAACGCAAGCCGGACGCTCCTTTCAATCATCAACGATATCCTTGACCTCAGCAAGATAGAATCCGGCAAAATGGAGCTTGTTCCTATCGAGTATGACTTTGCCTCCGTGCTTAATGATATTGTCAACATGACGATGAAGAAGGCGGAGGAAAAAGGTCTGTCTTATGATCTTGAGGTTGATCCCGACATACCGTCTGTTTTCTGCGGTGATGAAATAAGAATCCGGCAGATCATCCTGAATATCACCAATAATGCCATTAAATACACAGAACAAGGCGGTGTAAGGCTCAGGTTCTCCTTTGACCGGATGAGCGGCTGTCTGCGTTTTAGCGCCACGGATACGGGAATGTGGATCAAAAAGGAGTATATGGATAAACTGTTCACATCATTCCAGCGCCTTGATGAGACAAAGAACCGTAAAATAGAAGGGACAGGACTTGGCCTTAATATCACGAAGCAGCTCGCCGAACTGATGGGCGGCGGGATTACCGTACAGAGCGAATACGGGAAGGGGTCGACTTTCACCGCTGAGGTCATCCAGGAGGTGATAGACCCGGCTCCGATCGGTGAGTACACGAAGCTTCTTGAGAGGGCGCAGGCCGCCACAAAAGAATATGTTCCCGCCCTTATAGCGCCGGAGGCCAGGATCTTCATCGTGGATGATAACGATATGAATCTTGAGGTAATAGCGGACCTCATGAAAGAGACGAGAATACGTGTTACGACCGCAACATCCGGGAAGGAGTGCCTCGATATTCTTAAATCCGAGAGGTTTGACATTATTCTGCTTGACCAGATGATGCCCGGCATGTCCGGAACGCAGACGCTTAAGACCATACGCGATACAAAAACAGCCGAGGGCACGCCGGTGATAGCTCTTACCGCCGATGCGATAGTCGGAGCCAAAGACTCCTATATCAGGGAAGGCTTTACGGATTATCTGTCAAAGCCGGTCATATTCCCTGAACTTGAAGCTGTCCTGATGAGAAACCTTGACAGCAGACTGATACTTTCCAAAGAGGGGCTTGGTTCAGAGAAAGAAAACCAGCTAAAGGAATCCGATAGACCGACGGTTCTCATGATCAGTGACTCCACCGAAACCCTGAAGGGCTTAAAGGGGATCCTTAATGACCGATACAAAGGGGTGCTTGTCAAAGACGAGGAAAGCGCGCGCAGATACCTGAAAAACCACCCGGCTGCATATGTGCTGAAGGATGATAAATCGCTTTGATGGTTTTGATCTGCCATTCCGGAACCCCCTCTTGCGGAACGATTGACTGGTACAGCTCGGCGGCGCAAAATGCATTTGGCTCATTTTTATGTGCGTCTGATCCGAAATATCCCTCATCTTTATGTGACCCCACTTTGACTTATCCCACATTTTTCTGTAACATGATTTTGGAGGATAGTATTATGGAGCGATCTGCTTACGCTAAATTAGTTGAATGGAAAAACAGGGAAGGCCGGAAACCATTGATATTGAACGGCGCCAGGCAGGTTGGAAAAACGTGGCTTCTAAACGAGTTTGGAGCAAACGAGTACGAAAACGTTGCATACATAAACTGTGATGAGTCCAAAGAAATGAAAACAGCCTTTTCGGATTATGACACAGATCGGTTGGTGCGTGTCTTTTCTGCTTTGTGTGATACAGTAATAGAACCTGAAAAAACGCTTATAATCCTGGATGAAGTTCAACAGATACCTCTTGCAATAACATCATTGAAATATTTTTGCGAGAATGCTCCCGATTACCATATTGCAGTTGCCGGAAGCCTTCTTGGCATCGGCCTTCATGAAGGTACCGGATTTCCCGTGGGAAAAGTCGATGAGATTAAGCTTTATCCGCTTTCTTTTGAAGAATTTCTTCTGGCAATGGGAAAAAGCACTTTGGTTCACCAGATGAAGGAGCATCGATGGGAAGAATTGTCCACATTATCACACACATTTATTGAATTGCTCAGACAGTATTATTATGTCGGCGGTATGCCGTCTGTTGTGAAAGCTTATGCCGAAAAGCAGGATCTCTTAAGAGTAAGGGATCTGCAAAGACAAATACTGACGGATTACAGAAGGGATTTTTCAAAGCATATCCCTTCGGATATTTTGCCTAAGGTTAATATGGTATGGGATTCAATCCCGGCTCAATTGGCAAAAGAAAATAAAAAATTTATTTACAGTGCAGTAAAAAAGGGTGGACGTGCAAAGGAATTTGAAAATGCTATACAGTGGCTGACCGATGCAGGTCTGGCATATAAAGTCAGGCGGGTTTCAAAGGTTGATCGTCCTTTGAAGTTCTATGAGGATTACGATTCCTTCAAACTCTTTGCCGTTGACATTGGGCTGCTTGGAGCCATGTCGGAAGTTACCGCTAAGGATGTCCTTGTTAACAACAAAGCCTTTACGGAATATAAAGGTGCATTTACTGAGCAATATGTCCTGCAGGAAATAACAGGATCAGATATCATTCCTTATTACTATTCCAAGGAAAACTCGTCATTGGAAATAGATTTCATTGTTCAGAAGGAGTATGTTTATCCCATTGAAGTTAAAGCGGAGGAAAACCTGAAATCAAAAAGCCTTAGAGCAATCCACGATACTAATGATACGCTGAGGCCATGCAGGTTTTCGATGGCTGATTACAGGGAACAGGAATGGATGCATAATGTTCCCTTATATCTCGTGCAGGAATGGATCAATATAATCGAATAAAAAAAGGAATCTATGTCTTAAGAACCTGGCTGTGATCCGGAATCGAAATCATGACCCTCGTTCCGCCTTCGCTCCACGGCGTGATCTCCATCTTCCCTTCGCACATCAGTACATCATCCCAAGCCCATATATCGCGAGCCGTCGGCACTAATTGTTATCTGTGGCAATGTCCCTATGGCTTACACGACAGAAAACGGTGTTCATGTAATCCCGATGGGATGTTTAAGAGGGTAGCCAACGAGAGGATGGATATTGAGGATGTGACATTCCGGAACAACCTGTTGACAGTAATATGGCAGCAAACCATAATGATCAAACCTTTGCGGGTTATTAGGTAGGTGAATCCTTGACCCCATGTTTTGAAAGATTCAACCCCAGTTTCTCGCATAACTGTCTTCGTTGTTTGTTGTCGTTCCTGACCACATAACGATTTCGTTCCTTGATAATCTTTAGT
>JAILQQ010000140.1 GCA_024698885.1 Lachnospiraceae bacterium
CCGCCCCCCGGCAGGTCCAGCGGATATTCCATTAGATAAACGACCTTTTTCATATCATTTACGAATCCTTGTACCAGTTATTTTTCAGGATCTCTGCCCTGCTGCAGGGTCCGCTCTGAAGGCTCACGGGTCTGCCTGCGGACAGGTCCTCATAAAGCGTCAGAACGTTCTTGGCAGCCGTCCTTTCATTCCATTCCTTTTCCATCAGAAGGCAGGCATTTTCCCCATACCGCTTGACAAGTGCCGGCTCCTTTAGCAGCCTTTCCAGCTGTCTGACCAGGCTGTCAAAGGAATCGCTCTGATAGAGCAGTCCCGTTTCCCGATGCCTGACAAGCCACGGCGCCGCTCCCGGCGCATGGCTCACGACACAGGCACAGCCCGCGTTCAGCGCTTCATAGATCACCGAGCCCCAGCCCTCTAAGAAGTTTGAGCTCATGACATAGATCTTCGCGTCGGCCATCTGCTCCCTGGCCTCCCCGGGAGGCAGAAAATCGTGAAAGGAAACGATCTCAGAAAGACCAAGCTTTTGGCATAGCGCCTCCGCTTTTGCCCGCTCAGGCCCTTCCCCGATCATCTTCAGACGAAAATCATAACCCTTTCCCTTCAGAATCGACGCGGCCCGTACCACATCCACAGGACGCTTCAGCTTAAGCATCCGTCCCTCCCAGAGGATCGTCGGAATAGTACTGTCCCCGTAATCCCTTAGCGCTGCCTGCTCCTTTCTTGCAAAAAGCGCCTGCGGCTCATAGGAAAAGTGCTTCGGAAAATAGCCGAAACGATAGATCTTTCCGGGATAGCTGTCAAACATCCGCCGGTAATCCCAGGCCGTATAGGCGCTTGCCGCCAGAATATAGATCCTCCTTTTCCGGTTTCGGACATGAAGATGCAGATATTTTTTCGTCAGGCGCGGGATAAAGAACTTGATAAAGCCCTCCTTCAAGGGCCGTTCCGAATAGCGGAAGATTATCCTGTCCTGTAAAAGCCTTTCTTCGATAAAGAACTCCGGCGCCGTCCCCATGACGACCAGATCACTGTTTAATCCGAGGGTCAAGGCTTTTTCGCAGGCCTCCGCGCTCTCATAGGATCTTAACAGATAGGGCGCTCCCTCCGTTTCCCCCCATCCCATTTCCGCACGAAAGCCCTCCATCGGCTCGGTTTCAACGAATGTAAAGCCCTCCCCGAGAAGCTCATACCAGGTATCGCAGAGCGCCTTCTGGTGGTGATTGAAATAATTCGAAAAGAAAGTTAAGGTTTTTGCCTGCATGCTACCCCACAATCAGCTTTGCGAGCTCTACGCCAAAGCATTCCAGAAAATAAACCGGCGCGTATCCGTTTTCCCGGTAGATCCGGTATTTGATCCGGCAGCGCTCCCAGGCCTTCTTTACGCTCCTCTCATGGGAGGTCCCGTTCATCCTGAAATTTGCTAATACCTGATTTACCACCTCAATATGAACGCCGGCCCGCTTCAGTCTGAGGATCAGATCATAATCATCATGGATCGTTTCATTCCGGTAGGAATACTGACGGTAAATATCCTTTTTGATAAAGGTCGTCGGATGGTTCCAGTCCCGCGAGGTCGCGTAACGGCGGTTTCTCGCCCTTTTGACAAAGCTCTGGCCGTTTGGAAGCACCATGCGCAGATCCGCGAAAAAAAGGTCAAAACCCGTTTCCCGAAAGCATCTGTCGACAATCTCAAGAGCTTGCGGCTCATACCAGTCATCGGAATTAATAATGCCGATAAGCTCTCCGGAAGCCATGGCGATCCCCTTATTCATCGCGTCATAGATCCCCGCGTCCTTTTCCGATGTGATCCTGTACGCAATGCCCCGTTTTGAAAAAGCCTCCCGATAGCTCTCGGCGATGGCGAGTGTCCCGTCCGTTGACAGGCCGTCCACGAGAAGATACTCAAAGGGCGGCACCGTCTGGGAAAGCACGGATTCTATCGTATCCCCGAGCGTTGACGCACTGTTATAGCAGACGGTGATAATGCTGATCGGCGTTCTCTCATTTGCCATGCTTCTGAAATGCCTCCGTCGAATCCTCCGCCTTAAACAGCACGCTCACAGTCTGGAACAGGATCTGAATGTCCTTTAGGATACTGTAATTCTCAATATACATCAGGTCCAACATCAGCTTGTCCCGGGAACCGGTATTATATTTGCCGTATATCTGCGCATAGCCCGTGAGTCCTGCCTTCATCCGGAGACGGTAAACAAACTCCGGCAGCTCTTTCGTATAGTCCTCCACGTTTTTCAACATCTCCGGGCGCGGCCCCACAAGGCTCATATCCCCTTTGACGATATTAAAAAGCTGCGGAAGCTCATCAATCCTGTATTTTCTCAAAAACCGGCCGGGTCCCGTGATCCGGTCATCATCCGTTGTCACCGAATGATCGTCACTGTTCTCCTTCATCGTGCGGAATTTATAGATTTCAAAGACCCGTCCGTTGGCGGTAGCCCTTTTCTGTCTGAAAAAGACGGGACCGCCGTCATAACGCCTGATGCAGATGGCGGAAACCAGTAAAACAGGGCTTAATAAGAGCAGGGCAAGGATCGAAAGCAGGACGTCAAAGACCCGCTTGATGATCCGCTCCTCAAAGCTGATCAGATGAAACTCCGAGGTGAAGAAAGAGATATCATCGACCACCGTCGTTTTGGAATGCTGTTCGATAATATCGGCGATCGTCGGGTTGAAATAGACATTTTTCAGATTCTGATAACAGAAGCCGACGATCCGCTCCCTGACCTCCACCGGCACATCATACAGCACGATGGTATCCGCCTTCAGCATCTGCTCCTGTAAGATTTCCTCCTGAAAAGAAACCATGCCGATGACCTCGTAGCGCTTCGCAAAATCACCGAGAGCCGCCCTTACCCGTCTGCCCTGATCGGTGTTTTCCGTGACGATCAGACATTTTTCCTTTCCGTTCACCCAAAAATAGAACGAACTGCCAAGCCTCGTAAAGCAAAGGATGATCAAAAGCTGCAGAAGCATTGACAGTAACAGGATCCCGACATTTTCGATCGTGAAGCGGTCGTTGTTGGCTTCATTCGTCTTCATGATCGTCAGCTCGAAATAGGTCATCAGATCCGTCAGAACCGCTGCCGACATAAGGGAAAAAACCGTCTGCTTCTCCTTACGTCTGCCGGCATCATAACGGCCGTAGATACAGGTCAGCAGGAACAAAAAGATCACATAGGTGGAAAGGGTTACGGCGGCCGTCCTGGAAAGATCCGTGATCTCGGGATTGTCAACGGAGAACAGACCGAAGAACGCTACCAGGTTGAGTGCGTACATGATAAGCGCGAACAACAGCAGTATGCTCTTTTCAAACCGTTTGCCAAGCTCCCGCATTCAGATCCCCTCGTATACCTCTTCGATATATTCGATAAACCGAAGCCCCTTATCATACTGCATGGCCTGTCTGACGCACTGCTCCATCGTATACTGCTCCTGGCCGAACTGCTCGATCCTGTCCAGTGCCGCGACGATCCCCTGCACGCTGTTCTTTTCCACCACTATACCGCAGCTTTCGTTCAGGCTTTCGGGACTTCCGCCGGTCTTATAGGTCACGACCGGCGTTCCGCAGGCCAGCGCCTCCAGATTCGTCGTCGGAAAAGTATCCTCAAGCGTCAGATTCACATAGACATCTGCCAGAGAATAGTAGGCCGCCAGTTCCTCTAACGAGTCCGTTTTCGGCAGCCCGATAATACTGGCCGGCAGCGCCTCGATCTGCGCTTTTGTCAGGCCCACGAGTACGATCACGTATTTATCGCTGATGATCTTATTCAGGTTTAAAAACTGCGTCAGGCCTTTGCGGTCCCGCCAGGGGTTCGCGACCCCTAACAGAATTCTTTTACCCCGCAGCGCATACTTGTTTTTCAGCCGGAAAATGATATTATCCTCCCGCCTCTCCTCCATGACAGGACTGAAGCGTGACAGATCAATGCCTGTGGGAACAACGACCGTATGATATTCCCGCAGGAAAGACTGCAGCACCCGCTGTCTGAGCCATTCCGAGGGTACTACTAACGTCATGTCGGGAAGTCCCGTAAAGAGCTCCCGCTTCTGTCTGTAATTCTTCTCGGAATTATCCCTGACCGACCGGGGATATTCCGACAGCTGCTCGCAGTTCTGGCAGCCGCTCTGCCATTTTGTGCAGCCTACATATTCAAAATGCGCGCAGTGACCCGTAAAACTCCAGCAGTCATGCAGCGTCCAGATGATTCTCCGTCCGGATTTTTTCAGATAATCAAACAAAATACCCACATGCAGGTAATAGCCGTGGATATTATGCAGATGAATGATATCCGGATCAAAGGCCTCGATCTGATCGATCAGATCGAGCGTCGCACTCCTGCTGTAAAAACCGTGCCGGTCGGTCAGACGCGTCATCAGGCCATGAAAATAAATATCACTTTTCTCGTCGATACGGTAGGAACGGATATCCGCCGGACAGTCCCCCCGCCCGTAAGCAACCATGCAGTCATAGCCATGGTCCGTCAGCGTCCGGTAAAGTCCTTCCGTCAGGCGCCCGACACTGTTGCCGGGGCCGACGACCGTGTTGATGAACAGTACCCGTTTCGATTCCATGGATCCCATGGCCCGGTGCACATAGGTCTTTACGGAAGCCGCCGCCTCCGGGTCAACCGCCGTCTGTATCGTCGTTCCCTGGCCGATAAAGCGGTTTTCCATATTGCCGTCAAGTGAAACGCGGTCAATATTGCTGTTAAAATCCTCACTCATCTATGATCAATCGTCCTCATCATCATTCAATATCAAATGGATCACCCGCTCATGTCCTCTGGAAAATTCCCGGGACAGCTCGATATTTCTCATTTCCCGCCGTACCTTCGGCGTCTGGATCAGCCACCTGAGCGTCTGGATCACCGTTGCCTCGTCCGTATCCTTTCCGATGCCGAGATTGATAAATCCGTTCTGGATCCCCGCGAAAACATGCTCCGCTTCCCGTTCATTCTGCGCAAGCACAATCGAGGGCACGCCCATACTCGCCAGCTCATATACGGTCCGGCCCTGCGAGGTCACGGCCAGATCCATTTTACTCATATAACTGCTGACCCGTCTGACATCGGCGTGCACATAGATATGGTTTTCGGGATCATCCTTGATCTTCTCCTTGTGGGGATAGGCAAAGCCAAGCAGAAAATGGAAGTCGATCTCCGGAAGCTCCTCATGAAGTCTCTTACAGATCGAATACATTTCTCCGGTCAGATTCGAAGGGTCCGCCCCGCCGAAGATCACCAGGATATTTCTGACCTCTTCGCTGAATTCCTTCGGCTCTTCCTCTAAAAATTCATCCCGGATGCAGAAATACTTGGAGCCGTAATATTCATTATGCAGCTTTTCGCCCTTTTCATAAAGGGCGTTGATGACCGCGTCCGCGTATTTCGCGCCCGGACCCACATCCTCAAAGTTTACGATCCGCTTCGCGTATTTCGAAACCATCGTCATATAGGGAACATCGGTATCCAGAATATCATTTACGAGAATATCCGGCTGCTTTTCTTTCAGCAGTTCTTCAAGCTCCGCTCCGTTCTGAACGATCATGATCGGGAAATTTGATTCCCGGATCTTTTCGATCCCGATATCACTGTCCTCATCGAGAATAAAGGCGATATCATGGCCCGTCAGCTTATACGCCAACGTCAGGCAGCGATAGATATGCCCCATGCCAAGCTGCATTTTCCCTACCGTATGGAAAAAAATCTTCTTCCTCCGCAGGATATTTTCACAGAGGACCCAGTCGGAATAGGTATCGATATCCACCGCCTGATCCTCCGGGATCTCAAAAATGCTGACATTTTCGCCGATCCGGCCGGTCTCGCTCACACAGGAGCGCTTCGTGATCAGAAATCCGCCGGTTTCGATATAATTGGCAGGCAGCTCCTGTGAATTCAGCCTTTTCTCATAGTTCTTCACGATCCGGCCGTCCCGTTCCCCCCACGAAAGATGCGGTTTATTCATAGCGGAGATCACGGTGTCAAAGTGATTCTCCGTAAAATAAGCAAGTGCCAGGCAAACGGTTTCCGCCTTCAGCGTGGGGGAGGTTGCCTGCATCGTGATCACGATATCGTAACGGGTGTTTTTTTCTGCCTCCATAAAGCGGAGCGCATGATCGATCACCGGGTCGAGCGTTACTTTATCGCCGGCTAACGCCGCCGGCCGGTCAATGACCTCGATGCCTCTTTTGCGGACGATGCTCCCTAACTCCTCATCATCCGTGGATACCGCGATATCCACCGTATTTCCGCGGCTCTTCTCCGATTCCCTAAGAGCCTTCGCGTTCTCGATCGAATAGACGATGAGCGGTTTCCCGCACATGATCCTCACATTTTTTCTCGGTATTCTCTTGGAGCCGCCACGGGCCGGAATAATGATCAGTGTTTTCATTGGTTCTTCTTTCCGTATCTGTTTTTGAAATAGTCAATCAGAGTTATTATATCATTTCTATAGATAAATGCAAAAACTCCGCTCAAAAGCAGCGCATAAGCGTATCGCAGCAGCCTTGTACCCAAGGCATCCCCGTAAAGCAGCAGCATGGAAAGTCCGATCAGGATCACGCCGCCCAGTGCCAAAAACATATACCGGCTGTCGTAAACGGTCTCCTTCAGATAAAAGCGGACCGCGATATAGTGTAAAAGCATCAGCACGATATAGCTGGCCAGTGTCGTATAGGACGCCGCGATATACCCAAAACGCGGAATAAAGCAAAGGTTGAGAAGATAGTTCAGCAACGCGGCAACGCAGGAGCTGGCCGCAATGATCGGCGTTTTCTTATAA
>JAILQQ010000081.1 GCA_024698885.1 Lachnospiraceae bacterium
CGCAGCTGGCATCGTTGTGGTTCGGGGCTGAACAGTAACCGGAAATTTACTTTGCGGATGAAAGCAGGGGTTATGAAAAGTGACAGGGACAGACGAACCGTCGTGATCATCGCCACCGGCGGCACCATAGCCGGAACGGGCAGAAAAGGACGGGAAACGGGATACACCTCCGGAACGCTTGATGTTTCGGAGCTTATTGACGCGGTGCCGGGCATCGGCGAGATCGCGGATATCCGGGCCATCCAGATCTGCAATGTAAATTCCGATGATATAACCTCAAAGATCTGGATCGAACTTACGGATACCGTAAACCGCTTGTCCCGGGACGAGGCCGTCGCCGGCTTTGTCATCACCCACGGAACCGATACGATGGAGGAGACCGCGTATTTTCTTAACATGACGGTCAAGACCGATAAGCCGGTGGTACTGACCGGTTCCATGCGCCCGTCCACCTCGATCTCAGCAGACGGCCCCATGAACCTCTATCAGTCCGTCTGCGTCGCGGCAGCAAAGGAAAGCAGGGGAAAGGGTGTTCTTGTGGTTTTTTCAAACAGGATCTTCTCCGCCCGCTCGGTAAAAAAGATGAGCACCTATAACGTAATGGCCATATCTGCCGGGGAAGCCGGCTGTATCGGGGTCATACGCGACGATGAGGCGATATTCCACGACGTACCCACCAAATCCCACACCGTGAATACTGAGTTTAACGTTCGCAACGGGGATATTCTTCCCAGGGTTCAGATCCTGTATTTTGCCGTTGATTCCGATACCGGGATACTGGAATACGCCGCGTCCCGTTTCGACGGACTTGTCATTGCCGGAGCCGGTGCCGGCGAGTTCAGCAGGGAATATAAGGATATAATAAGCACGCTTCGCTCTCCCGTCGTCGTAAGCTCCCGCGTTAACGACGGGATAATCACGCAGGATGCGGTCCTGTGCGAAAACACCATAGCGGCGAACGATCTTTCGCCCCAGAAAGCGGCCATCCTGCTCCGCCTGGCAATAATGGACCGGCTCACCTCAAAGGATGAGCTTATCAGGATATTCGGAAGCTACTGAGGCTTCAGTCCTCCGAATAGAAGGTATAGGTGTGCTTCCCGTTCTTTTTGGACTCATACATCGCGATATCTATTTTTTCGAACAGATTTGACGTATCCTTCGCATATTTTCCGTTTACTACCCCTATGCTGATGGAGACCGGCGGCAGCCCGTCATCCGTATTCTCAAGCTCGCTGTTTATCTGCTCCAGCTTCGCTTCGATCTGCTTTCGGTGCATACCGCCGGAATGGACCATGAATACGATAAACTCATCGCCGCCTATCCGGCATATGCAGTCATCGTCGCGAAAAACGCTTTTCAGCACATCGACAAGCTTTACCAGCACCCTGTCCCCGGTCTCGTGGCCATAGGTATCATTGATATTCTTGAAATTGTCCACATCGAAAAGCATCATGTAGGAATTCTCCAGATCCAGGTTCGAAAACAGGAAATCATAGCCGGCGCGGTTATAGGCTCCCGTCAGCTCATCGTGGGAGGCTTTGAAGTTCAGCTGTTCGATGCTTGATTTGTTTTTCTTATACATTTTGTTGTAGGCGCTGGCAAGATACCTGAATTCATTTGAACCGGCCTCGGGAATGGGACAGTCATCCCTGATGCGGTCGACTGCGTTCAGCACCGGGTAGATCACAAGACGGGAGGTCAGCCATATCATAAAGAAAACAAGCAGCGCCTGTATAAGGATCGCCACGCTGGCGACTGATACATCCCGGGTCAAAGAGTCAAGAGCGGCTTCTTCCGTTTCTTTGGCCAACTTGTCGACCTCGTCCAGGCTCTCCTGCATATCCTTGCGGATCCTGTCCTTCTGCTCGTAGTAATCATCGTTGAGCACAAGCTCCGTTGCCCGCCTGATCTTTTCTTCCGGTGTAAGAGCGGCATCCTCTTCGCTCAGCTCTACTTCCTTAAGGACCTCGGGGTAGTCTGTATAGCCCTTTGCATCGATAACAAGGCGCATGGCATAGTATTCCTGATCCATAAGCTTCACGGAAGCGGCCATGGCCTTCTTTAAATGCTCGAGAGCGGTATCCGTTCCATTGACCTCGTCCATCCGCGCGAGCGCCTCCTCACGCCTTTTTGATTCAAAGGCCTCGGTAAAATACTGCTTAAGAAAATGTTCATCCCCGTTTAACGTAAACCGCTGTACCTGCTCGGTAAGATAATCCGACGCGTTCATGAGCTCATACGCAGCCTTCTGCAGCTCCGAGTTCTGTCCGGAAGCCCGGATGATACTCATAAAAGTACCGGTAAGGCGAAACGTTGAAAAGACCGCGGTCCCCGAAAAGATCACGATTATGATCACCATCCAGAGGTGTACCTTGCGGTGAGATATTCCGTTCTTTAGTTTCTTTGTCAATTCTCTGCTCCTTCCATCTTCCTTCTGTATTAAATAATACCATAATTTCTGCTCTTTGTACCATATGTTGTAGTGGACAAGTGATGTTTTTAGT
>JAILQQ010000106.1 GCA_024698885.1 Lachnospiraceae bacterium
TATCTGCTCTACGCCGTGGAACAGGAGATGAAGCAGTCAGACACAGAGCTTCGTTCCTCAGAGGAAGCCGCTCCAACGCGCCTGATCATCCGTCTCTCAGAAGAACAACGGGAGGAGATCAGCAGACGTGCCGCCGATAGAGGCCTCTCCATCCGTCAATACATGGACTGGCTCTTAAACAAGCGGAGCGATGTGGACATACGGATCGCCGTGACAGACTTTGAAGCGGTCGAGAAGCAGGTCGATGATCTGATCACGGTCTTTAACGGCGTGGCCTCCGTCATCATCCGATCCGGCAAGGTCTATGAGGGGGAGCTGAAAACGCTCCTTTCCTCCATGCAGGAGATCAACGAGTATTTTAAGAAGCTCTACCGGGAGGAGCATGACAACCGCTACCGGCTCTATGCGGAATGCAGAAAAAGGGTATTTGAGGATATCGACAAGGCCCGCTTCATCAAACGGAACCGGATCAAAGAGAAAGGATAAGGGCAGTGGCCGTCACAAGGATCAAAGCATATCATACCGAATCCAGTATGCACAACGGGCTGAATTACTCCGCTGATCCGGGGAAAGCCAACCTGCAAAGCAGTCCGTTTATGGAAACAGCGCCAGACGAAGAAAACAGCACTCTGCTCCAAGGCTCTTTGCAGGCGGAAACCCCAGACCCCTCCGCATCTGATATAAAACTATCCCGTGTATTCTCCTACACCGTCAATCCCGATAAGACGCATATCGGTGCGGACGGTGATGTGGATATCCTCGTCTCCGGCCACCATTGCAACCCCGATCTCGCGGAGACAGATTTCAAGCGGTGCCGCGGCTTATACTATATGAACGGGCATAAGGAGCATACCGGCTATGCCAAAGCCAAGCGTCCCCTGCGGGCTGCTCTCGGGGAGGACGGGAAGCCCGTTCTTGATGAAAACGGACGGATGGTCTACGATGAAAAGGCGCCAGTCTACAAGGACCCTGTAACTGGGAAGGTGGTCTTTCAACAGTATCAGAAGAAAAAGGAAGCCCGCACCGCTTATATGTGGATGATGTCCTTCCCTGGAAAGAAGGAGCTCGGATATGAGCCAGATCCGCGTCTCGTCCATGAGATCGGCCGGGCATTTTGCAGGGAATACCTCGATGATTATGCCTGCACTATCTCCACCCACGTCAACACGGAGCATTGCCACAATCACATCATGCAGTGCGCCTACTCTCTGGATGGGACGCGCAAATACCGCGACACGATGGAAGCTCTGGCAAAGGCAAGGGACATTTCCGATCAGCTTTCCCTGCGCTTCGGGCTGCCGATCATCCTAAGCCCACAGACTGACCGCGGCGTATCCTGGTTTGAATGGAAAAAGAAGCATGACGGGCACTCCTGGAAGCAGCAGATGAGAACGGATATACGGGAGGCTGCCGGGATCGCCGACAGCACGGCGGACTTTTGCAGGCTGATGAAAGCCATTGGCTATACGGTCCGGGAAACGGAAAACCATTTCACCTTTACCATGCCGGGAGCAGGAGAAAATGGAGAAGGCTACCGCTGCCGGGACAGCCGTTTAAACAGCTCCGACGACAACTTTGATTACAGCAAGACCGGTATCCGAAACGCCATCGAGCGCAGGACCGGGAAACAGCCGGAGGCGGACAGGAAGCCGGCAGCGCACAGCTTTGATTCGAAACACCGGGGCGATCTTCGTCATTATGCCACCCATATCTATATCTCCCGATATACGATCGACGGCAGGCGGCGCACCGCGCTGGAGCTTCTGTTCATCGAGGCGTTGAAGATCATCACGCTCTTACGGGATCTCTTCCAGGTAAAGGACGCCCCCGGCGATCATCCCGTCTACTTCCCGTATCAGAAAAAGCTCCGGCTCATGGAGGATTCCCTTGCCATGGTGCAGAAACTCGGACTTGAGGACCGGGACGCTCTTTCCGACCTGCTGAATCAGACAGGCACCACCTTGTCCCAGCTAAAGAAGCAGCACAAGAACAGTCAGCCTGTTCATGCTAAGGAGCAGGAGATGTTTGAAAAGATCGAGGAAGCCAGGGAATTGATCGAGGTGATGAAAACCTACGGGATAGACATTTCTGATCTAGAGCTGCATCACTATAGCAAGCAGGAGATCAGGCGGGCAAGGGCCGCACTCATGCCGATGACACCGGCACAGCGCAGGGAACTCTATCTTGCCCTGTCTGATTCTCCCCTGTACCGCCTCAGATGCAAATATGAGGAGCTCACTTATCAGGATGCGCGGGAAGTGATTGCTTTTTTGAGAAGCCAGAACAGTAATCAGCCCTCCGTTCTTTTCAGCCTCAATGAAAGAAACGGAAGTGGTCAGAGAATGTCGCCGAAGAATACGGAAACCGAAGCGAACCGCCGAAGCCATGACACCTTCTTTCTCTCACGCCTCGCGGACTTTCCTATGGATAAGCAGATACGGATCGACCACTGCCGGGAGCTGCTTAACGAGCTCGCCCTGCTCGGCATTGCGCCGGACGGAATGGAGGATGCGAGAAATGAGCTGAGACAGGCTGTCGCGAGCTTTGACAGCATAGAGCATAGGATGGCCGAAGTTTCCGAGGAATACCGGAAGCTCAAGCGTCTGGAACAAAACCTCGCTCTAGCCGCCAACCCCCGGTTCACCCACGGGCCGTTATTTGATGCAAAGGAAGAAAAGCCAGTTGAAAAAACACTTGTGGAAAATGTCGATCAGCTCCGTCCGGAGGACAGAGCAGAGGAAGAAAAACGTCGCTATGAAATATACAGATAATGCCCTATATCATTCATCTGAAACTGTTACTACCGCAATCAAGGCCTGCACATCATCATCGGTCAATGCACCGCCATAAGTAGTTTCATATGAAGACCTGTCAAAATCAAAGTTAATCGCTATTTATTTATAGTGGGTAACCACTCTGGTAATGCATCGTTATCAATCACCCCGGCGCGACAGCCCACCGCCCCATGGAACCCACCGCTCGCGCCAAACGGAGCTCGGTATTAAGGTCAATAAGGAAATTAGTTTCTTCGCACATTGACAGTTTCATACCTCACTCTATGCTTATTCACTGTTATATCCGCGATAACGCTATCAATAGTAGATACCCCCGATAGGTTAATTACGGATATGGTATCATAATATGAGAATTTTATGTAATCCCGAATCCAAGGTTACCCACTATAAATAGCGAAAGACCAAACTATTCGAGAAAAAAAATCAAATAGTGGTTACAAATTTCGCAGCATATTCCATGCTCATATTTTCCTGAATCTCATTCTTGCGCATTTTACGCGCAAGAATTTTATCCAGTTCATTCATAGTTTCCTCGAAAATCTCATCTGGAATGGCTTTGAATGTAACCTCTGGATCAACATTCAATTTAGGAAAATCATACCGTATCATCATTACCTCCACACGCCACTAAATTATTATGATACATTTTATATGGATAAACCATATTAGCAACCTTATGTCTTAATCGAGAGTTTAATTCGCTCTCACTTTCATCGGGCAGACGATATCCGATATAATCCAAATATCTCACCATGATAAGACTCTCTTTATGGCTAATCCGGCTTGCTGTTGCATCTATAACTATTTCCCCATAAATCATATTATCAGTATATGAATTATATGTTGAAATCTCACCGACCCAAATAAATTTGGGCAGTTGTAACGTGCTATAAAACTGTGATGCTACTGCATCACCTGCATGTTTTGCTCTATATCTTCTATATTTTCTCGAAGATGTCAAAAATATCCTTGTAACCAATGGGTTGTCGTCATTTATAACTTCTTCAACCCTCGGGATTATCTCTAAAAACCCCAACCTTTCATGTTCAAATATTTCTCTAAACAAATCCGAAGCATCTCTAGCTTCTAAAAAAGCTCTTTTATATAATGGAACGGCAAACAAGACCACTTGGGCATCATCATATATCGTTAGATTATCAAATTTCTCAACTGTATATGGAATTTGATTATCATCCATCATCACATATTCATCATATAAATCCGCCGTATCGATGTACTCATATTCCCCAATCTTATGCTTCTGTACATTAGATAATTCTATTCTATATTTACCATGACCAATACATACGACAGAATGTTTGACATCCGAACCATCGCATTTCGCAGAAACTCCAACCGCCAAAGGAATCCCACTCTCTACATAATAATGAAATGTTCGTTTGAAATCTGTCGTCAATACGCTTTCTGCATATACCCGAGGAGAAAAGCCAAATGTTTTTAATAATCCAGATATTTTATAATAATCTAATCCCCTAGATGGCAAAATTCTCTCTTGAGATATCTTTTCCAATTCATTTATCAACTGGCTGGGTAAAACAGTTCTGTATTCGGGATAACGTGTCCCAAAATAATCTATGATATTGTATACAGTTGTCTCGGCACAGGTCATAGTCTCCGAATCTTGTGACGAAAACGGGAATGCATTCACACACAAATCATGACCTAGAATTATAAAGTCATATCGTGTTGTCCTAACATATGATTCAGCCACCGCTAATCTTTTAGGATCCAACAATGTTCTGCCAATTGCACCGATTTTAAGAGGACGAACTATACAAACCCCTATAAAAGCCCTTTGTAGTTTATCTTCTTCATCATATTTATAGAACGTCGCTTCACTAATAATACCCTCAAAAAAAGATAAACGTTTACAATTCTTATCAAATCTCCGATGCTTACTCGCAAAATATGTATAATATGTGTCCCGATATGTTTTATCTACATAATCCTTCTCGCACACAACTGTGACAGGATATCGGAACATACTAAACAAACTGTGAAACCGTGTTGCATTCGATTCCTTCGGGCTAAATACAACTTCTATTTCACGCAAATAATCCTGAATATCATCTTCGCATTCAAGGGTCAATATAATAGTATTATTTGTTTCTATTACCGAATTGCCCATATCTAAGACTCGACTACTATTTTTTCTATTTATTCTCTTTATTCTCTGACTCTCTTACCGCTTGAATTATCTCCCGTGTAACTATCGGCACCTGTTTAGGATTCATGTCCTTAAACGTAATCTTTAAGACGTTCCCCTTTTTATCTAATTCGACACTTCCTTCCGCTTTATGTCGATTCATTACTCCCATTATTATGGCTGTCAGACCTCCTCCTCCTAGAAGGGCAGACACCGCCGCCGCCATTGCCGTGACCGTTGTGGGATCACACGAGAATATGCCATCTTCCTTTATTCCCCAAAAATCTGTCACTACCTCTGATGACACGTCTACTATCCTATCCTTTGCATCCGCCAACTCCGTATCATTGTCCGATTCCATCATTAATGCATTTTGTTCGACAGCATCTAATCGACGCATCCCCATCTCCAGCAATGCTTTTTCGAACTCCGATACAATACCTCGGTCACCATTTAAGATTATGGCACATTGTTCCATTGGTTTTCTCCTATTGCAGACAACGAAATATTGTATCGCATACATTGACCTATGTCAATCATTATTTTCCAGGAATCAGCAGGATCAGCAGGAATCACCAATTGCCCATAATTCATTTCCAAAGCCTAATGAATCATAGTATTCGGTTTTCCCCACCCCTTATGATGAAGCCGAGATAGTTGACACATAAGGACTGGGGTTTTCAACCGCACAAGTATAAAACTTGTCAATCGGAAAGGCTGAAAGGCTCTTACTTTCTGCGCATACAAGGTAACCGTGCATTTCTGTGCCCGATGCCGAAAACAGTTTTCTACGCTAAGCTCTCTCTGTCCTTTGATATTGCATAAGCGTAAATCCTCGTATGTCGGGGATCTGACACGAAATCGCTTGCTACTATGGAATCACATCCCAAATGATCGTCAGAAAACTCCAAAAAATTCGATATCTCCGGCTCATCTATGAATACTATCCCGTTTTCTTCATATGTTCTCATCACAATCACCTCGCTTGGTCATTTCACTTGCAACCCAATTATACTATGTCGCAATGACAAATTCCACCGATTTTTGGTAAAAACCAGCAAAACGGAGCAGGTCGCCCCGCTCCGAAATGCCGCTTGCCCGTATGATTTATTTCCCTCCCGTTCCCCACACCACCCTGTACCCGATCTGCCTTGCACTCACCGGCGGGTCCGGCTCCGTTTCGTTATCTCCCTGGAAGATAAACACATCGCCCTCGACTGCCCTGACCCGGTGAACGACCGTGAGGCGGATATGAAAGTGACCGCCTGTATCCGCCGCCTCTCTCGTATAGGTGACGATATCCCCGGGCTTGACCTCCTTCTCATCAACAGGGACGGCCAGCACCAGGCTGTGCGCCCGGATCGTCGGCTCCATACTGCCCGTCATAACAAAGAAGGGACGAACGCCGAAAATGCTCGGCTTCCCGGTCAGCAGCCCCGTTACGATCATTGAAAGGACACACACCCCCAGCACAACCAACAGTACCCGCCCCGATATTCGTTTCATCTTATCCATCATCCCACAAACATCCTTTCCCAACAACAGATTGCTGTCCGTGCAGTCATTTATGAAAATGTTTACCACAGCATCCTTTATTCCCGTGAACAATGAGACAAACGAGCATGCTTGCATACTAACTTGGCGAATGCCGCGAGGGTTCAATACCCCACGGCTTTGCGCGGAGTATTAGACTATGTCCCCTGCGCATCCAATCCCGCGGCACTCTCCCGGTCATGCGCCTCCTGAACAAGCTGCTTAAGGCACTGTCCGTACCGCTCTCGAACCTCCTGCGAAAGTGTCCCATCCGATAGCTTTTCCTTCAGATGGCAGAAGCACCTGACTGTTTTCTCGGGAAGAAAACCTGGAACCGGATAACCCTCCGCGCAAAACAACTCACGGATGGCGGCACTCTCCCGGATCGTCCGGCTCGCCTGTGCATAGAGCGCGAGCATATCCTCTTTTTCCTTTGGCGATATGCGTTCGATACGGCACCGGCAATATACCATTCCCACCGGCGTCTCCACCGCTCTGCGCAGAGCCTCCCGGATGGCAGCTTTCCCCGCCTCCCCCGGCGCAAATCCCGCGTCCGAAAAGACCGCAAGATATGTCAGCTTCTCCGCTACCTTTGCCCCGGTGCAGGC
>JAILQQ010000143.1 GCA_024698885.1 Lachnospiraceae bacterium
GAGCATACCATATCGGCGGTGAAAAAACGGGGAGAGAAGCGTGTGGCGTTAGCCGGCGGTGTTGCCTCCAATTCGGCACTCAGGGCGGCGATGCAGGAGGCCTGTCAGAAAGAAGGGATCACGATCTACTGTCCTTCGCCGGTATATTGTACCGATAATGCCGCAATGATCGCGGCAGCAGGCTATTATGAATATATTAACGGTGTCCGGTCCGGTCTTTCGCTAAATGCCGTTCCGAATCTGAAGCTCGGGGAAAGATGACCATATGAAATGTGCGGCGATCGTCCTGGCGGCGGGGCGGGGAAAACGAATGGGCACGGATACCGCCAAGCAGTATCTGATGTTAAACGGATATCCTGTCCTGTATTATTCTCTGAAGGTTTTTCAGGAAAGCTTCACGGATGAGATCATTCTGGTCACTTCGGAAACGGACAGGGAGTATTGCAGCCGGGAATTTGTAAAGCGCTATGAATTTGATAAGGTCGTTTCGATCGTCTCCGGCGGAAAAGAAAGGTACCATTCTGTCTGGGCAGGGCTTCAGGCAGTATCGGCAGATTGCGGCTATGTGTTTATCCACGACGCGGCGCGGCCCTGCCTGACCGAGCAAATACTGGACAGAGCGTATGAAACGGAAAAGATGTACGGTTCTGCGGTAGCTGCCATGCCGGTAAAGGATACGATCAAAACCGCAGATGCCTCGGGTTTTGTGACAGGAACGCCGGCAAGAGATTCGCTGTATCTGATCCAGACGCCCCAGGTTTTTCGATGCACCGATATCAAAGAAGCATACGCACGACTGTTTTCGGAAGAGGCGTTACTTCTGAGCGAAGGCATTTTCGTCACAGACGACGCTATGGTCATGGAACGCTTTGGCAGTGTGCCGGTCCGGCTTTTTGAAGGCTCTTATCAGAATATCAAAATAACAACAAAGGATGACCTGGCAGCCGCAGAGATCTATACGCGTTGGAACGGATAAATGGAGGATCCATTTAACCTCCTGCGCGAAATATTCAGTTACACCTGCGGCAGTTCCCAAGGGAGTTATATGAGTAATAAACCGTACAAATATGAAATCGAAAAAGAAGCCGTCCTGACGGAAGAACTGTTAAATGCTGCCTATGAAGAACTGGAAATGGGCGGTGATCTTTATATCCAAAGAAAGGAAGAGTGGATCGATTTTCAAAAGGAAGGTATCTCTCTGATCAAGGCTGGCTTTATTCACATCGTACAGATGAAAAAAACAGGTTCCGGCAGTGGCTGTACCATTCACTGTGTCAAGGGAGAACGCCGGGAAAAACTCCTGTCGGTTATCATTCCGTTATACAATGAAGAAGCTACGGCGGAAACGCTGCTTGATCGTCTGATCCGGCGAAGCTGGCCGCTTCCGGTGGAATTTGTTATCGTAGAAAGCAATTCAGCAGACCGGACAAGAGATATTGCGAGATCCTTTGAAAAGCTGCCGGGTGTCAGACTGATCCTGGAGGACGAGCCTCATGGGAAGGGAAATGCCGTTCTGAAAGGGATCGAGCATGCAAGCGGGAATTATATCGCAATACAGGACGGCGACCTGGAGTATGATGTCGAGGATTATGACAGGCTGCTTGTTCCGATCATAGAGGACAGGGCGCTGTTTGTCCTTGGTTCCCGCTATCGGAAGGACGACTGGCATATGCGGAAGTTCTCGGGCAGGAGAGCGTGGTTAGCCGATTATCTGAATGTCGGACAGACGCTGTTGACGGCTCTGCTAAATGCGGCCTGTCACAGCCGGCTTTCGGATCCTTTTACCATGTACAAGATCTTTCACCGGGACTGCATGTATGGCATCCGCTTTGTGGGAGGTAATTTCGGGCTGGACTGGGAGTTAGTCATCCGCTTTCTGCGAAAGGGCTATGTGCCGGCAGAACTGCCGGTTTCCTATCAGGCCAGATCCTTTGAGGAGGGAAAGCATATTGCGCTTTTCAAAACACCGCTTGAAGGCCTGAAGATGCTTTGGCATTGCCGGTATGCATCAGAGGTATATGATTATGGAGATGAGTGACGGGAAAAAGAAGGGATTGGGACGGACCATCCTGCATATCATCCTGATGGTGCCTGCCGCGGCCCTGATCGGATACCTTCTTCTCGTTCTGGTATATCTGATCCCGCGGGATAAGCTGATCATGGGACTTGCCAACTCTGTCTCCGCACTGCAGCAGGATCATTCCTTCGATGAGGTCATCACCGGATACCAAAGCAGCCGTCTTGACGTATTTACCGATGGAGCCATGCTGAATGCCGCCCTGCATGATTCGCCGGACAGTCCGTTCAGACGGGCGGTTGCCTGCTCTCAGTACGTTTACAAAGACAAAAGTCCCGCACAGGGCTTTATCGCATATTTCGAACCGAATGAGCCGGACGGTGAAACGGCCTATACCCGGTATTGGCATGGTTTTTTAATATTTCTGAAGCCTTTGCTTGTTTTCTTCAATTATTCGGATATCCGTGTGATCAACGTGCTTTGCCAGACCGGATTGCTTTTTCTTACCGTTTATGCGTTTTTCAGAAGGAAGCTTACGGCTTATGTCCCGGCTTTCCTGCTGACATGGATATTCCTGATGCCCTTCAGCCTTCCGCTATCCCTTCAGTATTCCACCGTATTCTATATCGGTGTGGGGAGTCTTGCAGGCCTTCTTTTGCTGCATGACAGGTTGAAGGATAAAAATCTTATTTTAGAGTGGTTTGTGCTGACCGGGCTTCTGACGAGCTATTTTGACCTGCTGACCTATCCCGTTTTTACGCTGGGACTGCCGTTAACGGGCCTTCTGCTCATACAGAACGAGGAGAGGAAGCGGGATGGTTTAC
Source organism: Lachnospiraceae bacterium (assembly GCA_024698885.1). Lineage (GTDB taxonomy): Bacteria > Bacillota > Clostridia > Lachnospirales > Lachnospiraceae > UBA2868. Next base: position 2,842 of record JAILQQ010000143.1, read on the forward strand.
CATGGAAAGGGTGGCCTGGTTTTATCGGTGCCGCTTTTTGCTGGGGTGTCGGATATGCCGGCATGTGGGTCTGCAAGATCCTGCTTTCCATCCCGTTTTACGGAATGGAATCTTTACGCGCTACTTTGTCGGAGGTGGAAAAAAGATCTTTTGTCGGCGCTGCAGCGGAGGACTATACATATTATGAAGCCCTGCGCAACAATCTTGAAATGTACCGGAATCCACTGTATCAATATCTGCTGATCCTTTATACGCTTTTTGCTCTTTTATTTCTTGCCGTTAAAGTGTTTCGGAAGCAGGAGAAGCTTTGCTTTCAGCTCCTTCTTCCCATCCTTCTTGTGGCGGCGCTTCCCTTTATCTGGTATTTTGCCCTTACGGAGCATTCCGCCATTCATGCGTTTTTTACCTATAAGAGCCTAACCGTTGCCGTTTTTGCCTGTCTGTGCATTCCGGTGCTTCTCATAGGACCAAGTCATCGCGAATGATCATCCGGCCATTTTTCTTTAATGGAACAGATATGCCTTAAAACCCGGAATATCACTTGCGATAAGGGTTTTCTCCCTGTCTGTAAAGCAGGGGATCCGGGAAAGTGCTTCCCAGACCGGGTCCTGCTCTGTCTTCTCGTCAAGATACAGTACGATCTCACGGCTTTCATCATCCGGCTGCTTTTCCGTAAGGATATCAATGTCGTCCGCATCAAGCACCATAACCTGATGAAAAGCCGAAAGGCCGAGTGCTTCCGGAAAACCCTTGTAGTGTTCCGTTGCGACCATCAGGCAGTTATATTTTTCCCGGTCTTCAGAAATCCCTAACCGGGCATCCTTTCTTTCCGGATACAGATAATCCGGCGTGGTCAGGAGAACGGAAAAGACAGCGTAGGAGATGCCAAGTGCCGCGAACAAAAGCAGCTTTGTCCTGCTGGACAGTGCTTTTGTGACAGAAGCAAGCATTCCCGCAAAGACTAACGAGACGATCGGAAAGATGCACATGATATAGCGGGAGGAAACAGTGGGCGCTACTCTCGCCACTACCAGGCTGTAAAAGACAGCCGGCAGAATGATCAGATCCCAGCCGTGAAATGACTTTTCCTTATGTGAAAGAGAATAGAACATATAGAATCCCGTAAATACGCCAAAAAGCAGAAAAACGATCAGATTGCCGAAAAAGAGCGCCCTTCCGTATTCCGATGCGTATCGGTACAGGCAGTTCAGCAGACCCTTCAGCCGAAAGCGCGAAAAAGCCTCGGTGCCCCGGTATCCGAACAGGATATGATAAAGGGAAAGAGGCCAGATGACAAGGCTGCAGAATCCCGCGAGCACTTGCGACAAAATATATTTTCCGGCCGGTTTTTTCAGACGGTACAGATGGCAGAGCGTCAGACAAAACAGCAAAAAGAGATACAGAATATAATAATAATGCGTGTAAAATCCCAGAACGGCCAGAAAAGCAAGAGTAAAGAGATCCTTTCTTTCAAAGTCGAAGTCTTTTTGTGACATTTTCAGATAATAATACAGTGTTATCATGACAAGCAGGGTTTCTACCGCATACATTCTGAAAAAGACCGCGCAGGACTGAAAACCCTGTCCGAAGCCATATACCGCAACGGCAAGCAGTGCCGCGGCAGGATCGCACCATATCATTTCCACTGTTTTAAACAGAACGATACAGGTACCAAGCAGACAGATGATATTGATAAAAAAGAGAAAATAATCCGAATAGCGTTCCGGGAAAAAAGAAAACACTGTATGCACCAGTAAATAATACAGGGGCGGGTGCACATCCAGCATCTGATTGATCAGAACCTGCGAATACTGAAAGCGCTTTTCGGCTGTTGTTGTCAGCTGCTCATACAGCTCATCGCCCCGCATCCAGCAGTTTTCTCCCTGGAGCATGCTTCTCGCCGCATCATACCATTCCACGGTTCCTTTTTTGCTGTAGTTTCCCGCGTGCAGTACTTCATTCAGCATGGAGGCGATATTGCTTATGGTTTCACCGAAGGTATCCCGCAGAACAAAGGTATGTATAAAATCCATGAGATCGGATCGGGGGACAGTCGTCACGGCTCCGGTATAGTGGCCGTTTGCCAGATACAGGGTCATACCCTCGTCGGTATAATATCCGCATTTCCTGTTGAGATTCCAGACAGATACGATCGTGATCGCTGTTAACAGGAGAGTAAGCAGAATTATGTTTAAATAGGTTTTTTTATCTCTATTGCCTGTCATAAGGTATCATACCCTTGAAGGATCGCTTTGCGCGCATCCCGGTGCCTGTTCGGAGAAAAACTATTTGACAGTGTTCCCGTGAATTGATAAAATGATTAAGCCGCTGAAAATGAAAACCATTTTGTGCGGTGCTGCAGGGAGAGTTATCGAAGCGGTCATAACGAGGCGGTCTTGAAAACCGTTTGTCCGAAAGGGCACGTGGGTTCGAATCCCACACTCTCCGCTCGCTGAACCCTAGAATTTTCAATGGGTTTAAGCATTTTATAAGACGTTGCAACACGTTGCAACACATTTCGGGAAACCGCGATGTCTCTATTATACCAGATATAGTGGGGTCAGTCATTTAAAATGCAGGATTAAATCAGAGTTTCCTTATGATCAGAAAAACCCGGTGGATGC
>JAILQQ010000156.1 GCA_024698885.1 Lachnospiraceae bacterium
GACAGGGAAGTGATCCGGTCAGCAGGCAGACCGGTGCAGTAAAGAGAGAAAAAATGGACAGGGAAAAGAATGTAAAGGTGACGAAAATCCGCAGAGATGACAGGGGACATGCGCTTTCCGACGAACCGGTCAGGATGCCGAAGGAAAACCTTTACTATAAAAGCGACGGATATATTCCGCAGGAAAATATGAATTACGGCAGACGGGAGGAGCCCTCTTTTTCGCTGCCCCGTCTTTCGGATATGATGGAGCCGCTTGAGGATTCGGTTTTTGACGCGTCTCTTTCCGATCCTTCGATGCCCGATCTTTCGGAGGAGGCAGAGGACTTTTCGAACGCGGCGGATCTGACGGTCAGTGCGGATGATTATGAGGAGGATGCCGGGATTGTCGGGGAGGCAGTCCCCTTTCAGCCGGATTTTTCCTTTGTGCCGGATTTCGGATTCGAGGAGCCGCAAACCGCAGACTGGGAGGAAGAAGGGACGGAACCGGTAATGAGCGTATCCGCAGAAGACTATAACGATGATTCATGGGATTATGACCGGGAAGATGATACCGGCTGGAACCGGAATTTTGTTCCGCCTGAACCGGAGGATGCACCGAAAAAAAAGAAAAGCAGGCTTCCCGCCATCCTGGGATGGGCGGTCTGTCTGCTGCTTGCGGCAGGACTTTCCGCGGCTGCCGGCATCTGGATCGCTCTCTGGGATACGCAGAAAACCTTTACGGAAGCAAAGAGCGTCATAAACGGTACTTATATGGAAGAGCGTACGGAGGCTATCCTGGAGGAAATGCGTCTGGCAGAGGCAGAGGAACCCGAGGCAGTGCAGGTGGAGGTCATGGAGGAGACCGGGACGTCCGCGGAAGAAGCGGAAGGTGACGGGGAAGAGGAACCGGAAGAGTCTTTAGAGGATCCGGATACGCCGCATCCGGAGCTTGCTTCGGTGGGAACGATCGTGGAGGCCGGCAACAGTGACGAGATCGTGTTTGACTCGGCATCTGCCGGAAACGCCGGTGCCGGAGCGGATGGGACACTGAATGCTTACGCGCCGGATGAAAACTATCCGCTGCCGATGGGTAAGGTGGAGGATGACTACTTTGCGGACGCACTGTTTGTCGGGGATTCCAGACTGCAGGGCTTTGGGATGTATTCAGGGCTCCAGTCCACCTACTACTGCGTGACCAGCTTTTCGATCTATAAATACGATACGATGGCCGTTGTCCAGACGCCGACGGGAAAGGTACCGATCTTCGATGCGCTGCCCTTTGATACCTTTACCAAGATCTATATCAAGGTGGGGCTTAATGAGATGGGGATGGATGACGCCTCCTTCTTAGCAAAATACGCGGAGATGATCGAAAAGCTCCGGATCTACGAGCCGCGGGCCATTATCTATGTTCACGCGATCCTGCCCGTAACTGCGAAGAAATCCGCTTCGGACAAGTATCATAACAATCCGAACATTGCGGCGCGAAACGAGGCGTTAAAGCAGTTTGCCCTGGAGCAGAAGGCCTATTTTATCGATGCGGGGCCGGCGGTCTCCGTGGAGGACGGCAGTCTGAACCCGGAGTCCACGGCTGACGGTGTGCATCTGAAGCCGCAGTATATGGGACCGTGGTTAGAGTATCTGAAGGAGAATGCTGTGTTGTGGGATGGAAAATAAATAATAAGAGGGGAGAATGAGAAATGAAGAAAATGCACAGAGTTATGTTAACCGCTGCTGCAGCGGGTCTGCTGCTTTTTACCGGCTGTGGCAAGGAAAAGGAGAGTGAGCCGGAAACGCCTCAGAATGTGGAGGTATCCGTCGAAACGGAGGACGCGGGAACGACGGAGCCTGTTGCGGAAGCAAAGGAAGAGACGACAGGAGTAGTTGACATAAAATCGATCGGCGACGCGCTGAGAAACGAGATCACATATCAGGATGAGCTTTCGGCGCTCGATCTGGAGACGGCTGCGATGTTTTTAAGCTTTGGCGATGCGCAGATCGCGGATGCCGTTATTTACGAAAGTACGGGAGCTACGGCTGAGGAGATCGTGGTGCTGTCCTGCGCGTCAGAGGAGGATGCAAAGAAGGCGGTGAAGGCGCTTGAAAACCGGGTTGAAGAGCAGAAGGAAGCCTATGAGGACTATGTGCCGGAGGAACTGAAAAAGCTTTCCCACCCCGTGATCAGGCAGAAGGGCACCGTGGCTGTTCTCTCTGTCAGCGACGAACCGGAGAAGGCCGAAGAAATCCTCGGGCAATACCTGCCCTGATGCGGCAGGGAAGTCGGCAGCCCGCTTTTGCTTCTGGTGGTATCCGGAAATTGACAGGCGGGTTTGCAGGCAAACAGACCAGCGCATAATTGACAGAAAATTTAGACAATTTAAAATTTATAGTCAAAAAACTTCAAAAAATATTTAAAAAAGTGTTGACAAATTAAAAATCAGAGATTATAATACAGACATAAACAAGAAAGAGAGATAAAAAAAACGAGCGGAACCGCTCACCGGATGAAGTCTAAAGAAGGAGGTACGGACCACCGAAATACTTATCTTAGCAGTATAAAGTGATTAAAAGGCCTGTTGATTTTCAGGTTGCCGATTGCAGAAGATTTTCATTTTTTGATTATGAACAAGCTTGATCGTCTGAGAAGGCAGACGAAGGATGTTGTAAGACGATGCAAAGCGGGTGCTTAACAAAAGGACATGCGAAGAAAAGCAAGGTACAGGTGCCATCCAATCGAGAGATGCAGCCACTGAAAATGTACATGAGATGAAAGAGTCCGAGCGCCGTGAGTAAACTGCGAAGGATTTACCGGCAGACGGGAAGAAGAAGCAAAGAATAAGGAAACAGAGAAGTTTGATTGTCCGTCGGATCGCAGGAAGAAAAATTGAATATCGTACACAGTGTGATGACACTCTAAAGTTCACATAGATTGCAAAAGGCGATTGAAGTGGAAGATCAGGAGGCAAAAGGAGGTATAGTCCATTGGATGATTCACTAGTATGAGGGCGGGTGCTGCAACGTATGTTCGGTACCCGCTCTTATCATGTTCTACGGCGGGGTACTTTCTTTTTGTGTCTGTTTTTGGTATACTTCTGTTATGAAAAAGACTGTTTTTTCCATAGTGCTGCTGGTTTTTTTCCTTCTGTTCCCCATACGGGCGATGGCCTACGATAATATCACGATCGTGATCGATCCGGGGCATGGCGGACCGGAGGATACGGATGCGGATACCGGCGCCAAATATACGGAAAACCTTCTGGAAAAAAATATCGATCTGATCACGGCAAGAGCCCTTCGGGACGAGCTTTCGCAATACCCCAATCTGACCGTTTATATGACGCGGGATGACGATGTTTCTGTTTCCCTGAAGGACAGGATCGATTACGCGGCATCCGTCGGAGCCGATCTTGTGATCAGTGTTCATTACAATGCTTCCTCCACGCATCTCTTTTACGGCGCGGAAATTTTCACGTCTGCCTTTGGCTCCTGCTATACGACCGGTTACGGCGTCGCTTCCTGCATTATGAAACGATGGAAGGACTTCGGGCTTCTTGACAAGGGGATCAAGACGAGGCTCGGCGAAGAAAGCCAGGATTATTACGGTGTGATCCGACATGGCAAGAATCTGAACATTCCTGTGATCATTATAGAGCATGGGTATCTTGACAACCTGCAGGATTACGAAAAGATCGGCAGCGAGGAGGCCTGGCAGCGTCTCGGCCGGATAGATGCCGACGGCATCGCCGATTATTACGGACTTGAGAAGAATGTTATGGCAGGCACCGTTACGCCGACGGTTTCCGTTAATCTCCCCGACGATATCGTTTATCCGGATGATTCGGCGCCGACGAATATCCGGATCAATCTGGAATCCTCTGTCTTAAAGGAAGAGCATGGGACGAAAAGCGTGGAGCATACCTTCCGCATTACGGCGGACGAACCGGAGAGCCGGCTGATGTATTACGGTCTTGTGCTGAGCGATAAGACCGTTGACAGGCTGGACGATAATGAAAGCATCCGGGAGATGGAGAAGGAGTTCACCGAGCTGCAGTACTGGGGCGATCGGGAGTCGGTTACGGAGAAGATCCTGATCCCGCAGGATTACAACGGCAATCTTTTTGTGATCGTTTATAACATATACGGGCAGTCCAGTATGGCACAGATCCCGGTAAAGGCCGTTGTAAACGCGGAGGCGGAGAAGGAGATGGAGAGCGTTTCCGATAACGGACTGCCGAAAGAAGAGGAAGAGCCGCCGGCTGCCGTGAGCGGCAATACGGTCCCGAAAGAGGGTAGCGGCGCAGAGAACGGGAACGGTTCGCCAGCCTCCATTACGGTAGAGCATAAGGCCGCGGAGCCGGAAGCGAAGGCGGCGTCGGGAAAGCTTCAGGCGGCGCTTGAGGAGGCCGGCTCGAATACGACGATGATCTACGGCCTGATCTTTGTACTGGCTACGATCGTTTTTATCCTGCTGATCATTATCATCGCCCTGATCAAGCAGGGAACCCGCGGGGAGAAGGACGACTATTATGATTTCTGAAAGGGGGAGGAACAGGTATGAAACTTCGGTTTATCGGCGCGGATCATGAGGTAACGGGAAGCTGTCACTGCATTGAGTGCGGCGGAAGGTATATGTTAGTGGATTACGGAATGGAGCAGGGGGTCAATCTGTACGAAAACGTACCCCTTCCGGTGGATGCTTCGGATATTTCCTATGTCTTTCTGACACATGCCCATATCGATCATTCCGGACTGCTGCCGCTTCTTTACGCGAGAGGCTTTCGCGGAAAGATCTTTGCGACGAACGCGACGGCAGAGCTCTCGTCGATCATGCTTCGTGACAGTGCCCATATCCAGATGTTTGAAGCGGAATGGCGCAACCGTAAGGCAAAGCGCGGTAAGGATATCGAAGGCTATGAGCCGCTTTACAATATGCAGGACGCAGACGGCGCGATCAAATGCCTGGTACCCTGCCCTTATGACACGATCATCGAGGTATGCGAGGGCGTGAAGATCCGCTTTCAGGATATCGGGCATCTCCTGGGATCGGCGGCGATCGAGGTCTGGCTGACAGAGGATGATGTAACGGAAAAGATCGTCTTCTCGGGGGACGTGGGAAATCTGGACCAGCCTTTGATCAAGGATCCGACCAAGATCCCGGAGGCTGACTATGTCGTTATCGAGTCCACCTACGGCGACAGGCTTCATCCGAAGGAGACACTGGATTACGCGGCGGAGCTTTCAAAGATCCTGAAGGAAACCTTTGACCGCGGCGGCAACGTGGTGATCCCTTCCTTTGCGGTGGGCCGCACGCAGGAGCTTTTGTATTTCGTGCGAAAGATCAAGGCGAACGGACTTGTAAAAGGCCATGAGGACTTCCCGGTTTACGTGGATTCGCCGCTTGCCGTAGAGGCGACCGGTATATTCCATAAGAATATTCAGGAATGCTTTGATGAAGAGGCCATGCAGCTTGTGGAAAGCGGCATCAATCCCCTGACCTTTCCGGGTCTTCAGCTTTCCATCACCAGCGAGGAATCAAAATCCATTAACTTTGAGGAGGAACCGAAGGTGATCCTTTCCGCCTCCGGCATGTGCGAGGCCGGGCGCGTGCGGCATCACCTGAAGCATAATCTCTGGCGGCCGGAATGTACGGTGCTTTTCGTCGGCTATCAGGCAGTCGGGACCCTTGGCCGGGCGATCTGCGACGGGGCAAAGGAGGTAAAGCTTTTCGGCGAAACCGTGGAGATACGGGCAGAGATCAAGCAGCTGCGCGGCCTGAGCGGTCACGCGGATAAGCAGGGACTGACGGAATGGATGCGGGGCTTTCAGAATGAACCCAAGCGCGTTTTCGTGGTACATGGCGACGATACGGTATGCGATGTCTTTGCCGAATACCTGCGGGATGAATATGCCTTTAATACCTATGCGCCCTTTTCCGGCGCTTTGTATGATCTGAAAGCAAACCGCCTGCTCGAAGCGCCTGAGAGCGTCAGGATCACGAAGAAGAAACGCGGTATTTCTTCTGTATTCGAGAGACTGATCGCGGCCGGACAGCGGCTGCTTACGGTGATCCAGCATAATGAGGGCGGCGCGAACAAGGACCTGGCCAAATTTGCGGATCAGATCAATTCACTCTGTGATAAATGGGATCGGTGAACGAAAAATGAGCTACGCGGACAATATTTTTATCGATATGTGCCGGGATATTCTGGAAAACGGCTGTGATACCAAGGGAGAAAAGGTAAGACCGAAATGGGAGGACGGAACGCCTGCCTATACGATCAAGCGCTTCGGCGTGGTGAACCGCTATGATCTGCGCCGGGAATTTCCGATCCTCACCCTGCGGCGGACGGCGCTTAAGAGCGCGACTGACGAGATGCTCTGGATCTGGCAGAAAAAGTCCAATAATGTGCATGAACTGAGCTCTCATATCTGGGATGCCTGGGCGGATGAGGACGGTTCCATCGGCAAGGCCTACGGCTACCAGATGGGCGTGAAGCACAGGTACCGGGAAGGCATGATGGACCAGGTGGATCGGGTCCTGTATGACCTGAAGAACAATCCCTTCAGCAGGCGGATCATGACCAATATGTATGTGCATGCCGACCTGAGCGAGATGAACCTGTATCCCTGCGCCTACAGCATGACCTTCAATGTGACGGCGCGGCCGGGCGCGGAGAAGCTTACGCTGAACGCCGTGTTGAACCAGCGCTCGCAGGACGTGCTGACAGCCAATAACTGGAACGTGGTGCAGTATGCGGTGCTTTTGCACATGTTCGCGCAGGTCTGCGGCATGGAGGCAGGAGAGCTTGTGCATGTGATCGCGGATGCCCATATCTATGACAGACATGTACCTTTGGTAGAGGAGCTGCTAAGACGGGAGCCGCGGCCGGCGCCGCGCTTTTTACTGAACCCGGAAGTTACGGATTTTTACGCGTTTACGAAGGAGGATGTGCGGCTTGAGGGGTATGAGCCGCATCCGCAGATCGAGATACCGGTGGCGGTATAACATGAGGTAATAATTTATGAATTTGATCGCATCTGTAGACAGAAACTGGGCCATCGGCTATCAGGGGAAGCTTCTTGTCAGGATCCCGTCGGATATGAAGCAGTTTCGGGAGAAGACAACGGGCAAGGTGATCGTCCTCGGCCGTAAGACGTTGATGACCTTTCCCGGGGAGCAGCCACTTCCCAACCGGACGAATATCATTCTGAGCAGAAATCCGGATTTTCGGGTCAAAGGGGCGTTAACGGCGGCTTCCACGGAGGCGCTTTTTGAAATGCTGAAAGCGTATCCCTCGGAGGATGTTTTCGTGATCGGAGGGGAAAGCGCTTACGCTGCCTTGGCGGATCACTGCGATACCGCCTATCTGACGCGGCTCGATTACGCCTACAGCGCGGACGCGTACTTTCCGGATCTGTCCCGTTACCCGGAATGGCGGATGACGGAGGAGTCGGAGGAAATGACCTGTTTTGATATTGAGTACCGGTTTGAGATCTGGAAGAAACATATAAACTGAAATGATCCGATCCAAAAAACAGACCGAATCGGTGCAGAATTGACAAAGCGGACGGAATTAACTACAATAGTAACTGTTGAATACAGCCCGAAGCACTTGCTGCTGAGGGCGTACCAAAATGTAGGTTTTGCGATGCGGCCCGTCCTTTTGCGAAGCAAAACTTTCAATGACGGGCCGCGTATCTGTTCAGAAGCCAAAGGGTTCTGAACAGATGATAACTACAATAGAGAAAAATATATCGGCGTATGATCGGAAGGAAGGGAAACGCTTATGGAAAAAAAGGATATGGATTGGGGAAACCTGGGATTCGGCTATGTGAAAACAGATTATCGCTTTGTGGCCAATTATAAGAACGGTGCCTGGGAGGAGGGCGGTATAACGGAGGATGCGGATATCGTCCTGAATGAGTGCGCCTGTGTCCTGCAGTACGCGCAGACGATCTTTGAAGGCTTAAAGGCATATACGACGGAGGACGGCCGCATTGTGATGTTCCGTCCGGATCTGAACGGCGAGAGAATGGAGCAGTCGGCACAGAGGCTAAAAATGCCTGTTTTCCCGAAGGAGCGCTTTGTGGAGGCCGTGAAGAAGACCGTTAAGGCCAATGAAGCCTGGGTACCGCCTTACGGGAGCGGTGCGACTCTTTATATTCGTCCCTATATGTTCGGCTCGGACTCGATTATCGGCGTGAAGCCGGCCAATGAGTATCAGTTCCGCGTCTTTACGACGCCGGTAGGCCCCTATTTTAAGGGCGGCGCAAAGCCGATCACGGTGCGGATCAGTGACTATGACCGGGCAGCCCCGCACGGCACCGGACATATCAAGGCAGGCTTAAATTATGCCATGAGTCTTTTTGCGATCGTGGACGCGCATGAGAAGGGCTTTGACGAAAACATGTATCTGGACGCCGCTTCCCGGACGAAGTTAGAGGAGACCGGCGGCGCGAATATCATATTTATCACGAAGGACGGCAAGTTTGTCACGCCGAAATCAAGCAGCATTCTGCCTTCGATCACGAGACGGTCTTTGGAGGTCGTTGCGAAGGAATATCTTGATATGGAAGTGGAGGAGCGCGAGGTTTACTTAAGCGAGCTTTCCGATTTTGCGGAATGCGGTCTCTGTGGTACGGCGGCAGTGGTATCGCCTGTAGGGAAGATCGTAGACCATGGAAAGGAGATCTGCCTGCCTGCCGGTATGGAGGAAATGGGCCCTGTGACGAAGAAGCTTTATGATACGCTGACAGGGATCCAGATGGGCCGCATCAAAGCGCCGGACGGATGGATCGTGGAAGTGTAGGGTTTAAGGCTTCATGGTTAGACGCAGATCAGGACTACAAAATTTACTGATATTGCTTTGTGATTTAGCCTCGATTGTAATCAGTCTGTATATTGCGACCCTGATCAGGGACGGATCCTTTCTGGATTCGTCCGCAGGGCGGATCAGGTTTTTGATCAATCTCGCGCCGATGCTTTTTTTCTTTATCGCGGCGAACCTGACCTGGAACAATAATAAAGACTTTTACATCCGGGGCTATCTTTTAGAGCTCTGGCATGTGATCTGGAATAATCTGATCATGCTGACGGGAACCGCCGTGGTGCTGTTCTTTATCAGGCAGTATGTGCTTTTTTCGAGACTGGCGATCCTGTATTTCTTCCTGATCGACTGCTTTCTCATGTGGGTCGTCCATATTATCTTAAAAAGGATGATCCCGCGGCTTTATATGCAGCTGCTGCAGGAGCGAAGCGTCCTGCTTGTCGGGACCGCTGATTTTATCCGGCTGTATTTAAAGGATTATGAGGCTTCCCACAATTTCAGCGACGAGATCATCGGCGCGGTGGTCTACGGGAAAGCCTTTCGGGAACCGGGAGATACGGTCACATCGGAAAGCGGTTTACATAATATTCCGATCGTCACGGATACGGAACACTTATCCGACTACTGCAGAAGCGCCTCGGTGGATGAACTGATCGTCGGGCTTTCGGGGCAGGATCCGGCACTGCTGCCGGTTCTGAATGAGCTTTCGGTCAGCGGTATTTCCATCAGCTATCAGATCGATATCCCGAGACTATCGGGCTGCAAGCACCGTATCTATGCGGGTACGGAGCATATTGACAGTATCATATACGCGAATCAGGTTATTTCAGTGGGCTATCTGCTGATCAAAAGAACGATGGATATTGTCGGGGCGTTATTTGGGTGCCTCTTTCTCCTACCGCTCATCCTGATCTTCGGGCCCCTGATCCGTCTGGAATCGCCGGGTCCCGTCTTCTTTTCCCAGGAGAGGGTAGGCCGCAACGGCCGGATCTTCCGCATTTATAAATTCCGGTCTATGTACCGGGATGCCGAGGAACGAAAGAAGGAGCTGCTTGAAAAAAACGAAATGAACGGGCTTGTCTTCAAGATGGAGGACGACCCCCGGATCACGAAGACAGGACGTTTTCTGCGGAAGACTTCTTTGGACGAATTCCCGCAGTTCATTAACGTCATAAAGGGAGATATGTCTCTTGTGGGGACGAGGCCGCCCACCGTGGATGAATTTGCGAAATACAGCCTGAACCATAAGAAGCGCCTAAGCTTCCGTCCGGGGCTCACGGGCCTCTGGCAGGTTTCCGGACGAAATGATATTACGGATTTTGATGAGATCGTCGCGCTTGATATCGAGTATATCGATAACTGGTCGATCCTTTTGGATATAAAGATTCTGTTCAAGACCCTGCCGGCCATGCTGCAGGGGAAATAAAAAGGGGGAGTGCATATGAACGGGCACACAGTCGGAAAAACATATCATATCGCGGTAGCGGGAACGGGTTATGTGGGGATGTCGATCTCCACGCTGCTTGCGCAGCATCACCGGGTCAGAGCCGTGGATATCCTGCCGGAAAAGGTGGAAAAGATTAATCAACGGATCTCGCCGATCGCAGATCCCGAGATCGAAGAATATCTGCGGGAAAAGCCCCTCGATCTGGAGGCAACGTTAGATCCGGAATATGCCTATCGGGACGCAGACTTCGTGGTGATCTCCACGCCGACCAACTATGATCCCAAAAAGAATTTTTTTGATACCAGAGCCGTGGAGGAGGTCATAAAGCTCGTGACGGAGCTGAATCCGGAAGCGACGATGGTCATTAAATCCACGATCCCGGTGGGCTTTACGGAGTCGGTCCGCAAAAAGTATCAGAATCCCAATATCCTTTTCAGCCCCGAATTTCTCCGGGAAAGCCGGGCACTGTATGACAACCTCTATCCCTCCCGGATCATCGTCGGGACGGATCTTCATGACCAGACGTTAAGGCAGCGGGCGGAGATCTTTGCGGATCTGCTGCAGGAAGGGGCCCTGAAGGAAAATATCGATGTGCTGCTTATGGGCGTGACCGAGGCGGAGGCCGTGAAGCTCTTTGCCAATACCTATCTTGCCCTTCGGGTATCGTATTTTAATGAACTTGACACCTACGCGGAGATCAAGGGGCTTGATACGAAAAAGATCATAGAGGGCGTATGTCTGGATCCGCGGATCGGGACGCAGTATAACAATCCCTCCTTTGGGTACGGCGGCTATTGCCTGCCTAAGGATACCAAGCAGCTTTTAGCCAATTACGATGATGTGCCGCAGAACCTGATCCAGGCCATTGTGGAATCCAACCGGACCCGCAAGGATTTTATCGCTGACCGGGTGCTTTCGATGGCGGGCTATTATGACTATTATAACCGGGGCGATTACAGCGCCGACAAGGAGAAGGACTGTGTGATCGGGGTCTACCGCCTGACCATGAAATCAAATTCCGACAATTTCCGCCAGAGCTCGATCCAGGGCATCATGAAGCGGATCAAGGCCAAGGGTGCTACAGTGATCGTCTACGAGCCAACGCTTTTGGACGGCTCCACCTTTTTCGGGAGCATGGTGGTTAACGATCTGGCCCGGTTTAAAGAGCAGACAGACGCGATCATCGCGAACCGTTATGACGCCTGCCTTGATGACGTCAGGGAAAAGGTATATACGAGAGATCTTTTCGGGAGAGATTAGGATGGATCTGGACAGATTACAGAACCTGGAGGGACTTTTTGAGCAGGAGATCAAGGAGGGGCGGCTGAAGGGCTGCTCGATCCGTATCCTGCATCATGGGGAGACCGTATACGGAAAGAGCTTCGGAACGGATGCGCAGGACAGCATATACCGGATCTTTTCCATGACCAAGCCGATCACGGCCGTGGCGGTTCTTTTGCTGATGGAAAGAGGGCTGCTTGATCTGAAGGAGCCTCTCTCGCGGTATATCCCGGAATTTGAAAAGATGCAGGTGGTGACGCCTGAGGGTCTGCGGGATGCGGAGAATCCGATCACCATCGCGCACTGCCTGAATATGACATCGGGGATGGTTTACCCGGGGGAGAATTCGATCAGTGAGATACGCCTTTCGAAGGAAGCGGAACGCATCGCGGTCAGACAGGAATTCGGCGAGGAGCCTGACGCGGTAGCGGTGGCAAAGGCCGTGGCGAACGTACCGCTTCTGTTTGAACCGGGAACGAAATGGCATTACAGTGTTTCGGCGGATGTTCTCGCAGCGGTGGTCGAAACGATAACGGGTTTCCGGTACGGGGAATTTCTGAAACGGGCTGTTTTCGATCCGCTTCAGATGCAGGATACGATGTATGTGTCGGATCTTTCGAAAAAGGAAAAACGCCTTGCGAAGATCTATTCCCGTCAGGCGGACGGGAGAGTGGCGGAGGCTTCCGTAGCGCAGCTTGATGATCTGAAAAATACCGCGTTTACGTCGGTTTACGCGACCTCCTTTGACGGGGGCGGCTCGGGGTTATGTTCTACCATGGAGGATTACAGCCGCTTTGCTTCCATGCTCTTAAACGGTGGTGAATATGAAGGGAAAAGGATCCTCGGCCCAAAGACCGTGGAATTCATGCGCACAGACGGCCTGAGCAGCGATGTCAGAAAAACCGTAGACTTCCAGAACGCAGACGGATACTCCTATACGAATCTGGTCCGAATCATGAAGGATACCGGGATAGCCGCGTCAAACGGCAGCCGCGGTGAATTTGGCTGGGACGGCATGCTCGGAACCTATTATCTCGTGGATCCGTCAGAAGACCTCGTCATGGTATACGGCCAGCAGATCTTAGAGGGACTCGACGGACTGCTCATACGAAAGATAAGGAATATTCTGTACAGTTCATTAAAGTCCTGATAAATCAGTTTTTATCAGAGGCTTTCGGCCTCTGAGCTTAAGATCGATCTTTTGATACAGTCAAGCAGTCTTTCGTTATCCTCCCGCATCATAAAGCAGATCCTGAAAAACAGGTTGTTTAAGAAGGGGAAGGTGGCGCAGTTTCGTATCATCATTTTTTCCCGGATGCAGTTTTCGAATAAAATATCGGCGTTAAGCCCTTCGCTGTTAATCTTCACCAGGACAAAGTTGGCCGTCGGCGTAAACACCGTAAGATCCGGTATCTCGCGCAAAGCCTCTGTCATAAAATCCCGTTCCGTCTTTACGAGCTCTCTTGTTTCCCGGATATAATCCCTGTCGGAAAACATAAGCCTGCCCGCTGCGTCGGCTAAGGAGTTGATGGTCCAGGGGTTTTTGCGGCTGTTGATCAGCTCGATCAGATCCGTATTGCCCGTGATCGCGTAGCCGAGCCTTAATCCCGGTGCCGCAAAGAATTTGGAGATGCCGCGCAGGATCAGGATGTTGTTGTAGGAGGCGATTAACGGGATCGCGCTTAAAGCTTCGCAGTTATCGGCGAATTCGATATAGGTCTCATCCACGAGAACAAAAATCCCGTGACGCTTGCAGGTATCTAAGATCTGGCGCATATCCTCGCGGGTGACCGCGGTAGAAGTCGGATTATTGGGATTGCATATCACAAGAAGCTCGATATCCTCACGCAGCGTATCCTTCAGGGCGGAAACGTTCAGACGGAAGTCGTCTGCCTCTTCTAACGGAAAATAATGGCTCACGCCGCCGGAGAGGGCGATCTCCCGCTCATATTCGGAATAGGTGGGGCCTACGATCAATGCTTTTCCGGGTTTTTTGTTCTTGATAAAGAGGGAGATCAGCTCACTGGTGCCGTTGCCGACGATCAGGCTCTCCGGGGCGGCGCCGCAGTAATCGGAAATAGCCCGTCTGAGAGCCGTATAATCCCTGTCGGGATAGCTTTCGATACAGTCAAGCATCCCGGGGAGCTGCTCCTTGACGCGGCTGCTGACGCCTAACGGATTGACGTTGGCGGAAAAGCTCAGGATCTCCTCCTTCTTAATATTATAAAGCTGCTCGATCAGTTCAAGATCCGAGCCGTGGAAATGATCTGCGTGTTTTATCATATCTGCCTCTTATCATACATTTCTTTCTATGGTATACTTTTATTATATATTTTATCTTTCCAAAAAGCAACTCAGGGAGAAGGTGGGTCGTTGTCAGATGTTGTGGATAGACTGATCAACGGGTTTTTCGAGTATGAGACCGAAAAGCTTGTTTTTAGTGTACCCAAAATCGAGGAAAATCTCAAGCCGAACGATGTGTTTGAGGGCTCTTTTACTCTGACGGCCCAGGGCGGCCAGCCGGTGAACGGCAGCGTCTATTCCTCCTGCATGCGGCTGATCAGTCTGACGCCGTCCTTCCATGCCGCGCGCTTTGAGGTGAAGTACGGCTTTGATTCCACAGGCCTGGAACCCGGTGCCGTCATCAAGGGGGATATCCAGATCGTTTCGGATGCCGGGGAGTACTATATTCCCTTTGTATTTCATATCGTAAGAAATTCCGAGCTTCACGGCAATCAGGAGATAAAGAACCTCTTTCATTTCTCAAATTCCGCGCAGATGAATTTCCGGGCCGCCGTCCATATTTTCTATTCCGAGAATTTCCTGTCGGTGTTTGAGGGAAATGACCGGGTCCATTACGATAAATACCGGGGATTTTCCACGAAACGGGGAGATGCGCAGAATGTGGATCTCTTTCTGCGCGCCGTCCGGAAAAAACAGGCTGTCGAGTATAAAACGGATCTGAGCGTCTATGAATTTTCCAATATCGTATCCGACCTGAAATGTACCCTTGCTGTCAAGAAGTCGACCTGGGGCTATATCGATCTGAGGGTTTCCACCGACTGCTCCTTTATCCGCCTGGAAAAGACCGGTATCATCGGGGAGGATTTTCTGGGCAATATCTATAATCTAAGCTTTCTGATCGCGGAGGAAGCCCTGCATGAGGGAAAAAACTTCGGGACGATCCTCTTAAGCCTGCCGGACGGGCAGGAGCAGCTGCGGGTGGTGATCGTCGCCTCCAAACGGATCGGGAAGGATCCCAAACGGATCAGGCGGCGGGAGATGAATGCCCTGACGCATCAGCTGATGCGCCACTATGTGGCTTTTCGGATGAAGCAGATTCAAAAGCTCGTCTGGATCAAGGAATCCTTAAAGATCGTAGAGCGGATGAACGCGCTGAATGACAAAAATCCTGTTTCCCGGCTTTATCAGGCGCAGCTCTTACTGATGCAGGATCGGACCAACGAAGCCAAATGGATCCTTGAGCATATCGAGCGCGATATGCGGATCAAGACCAGAGGAGATGAGATTTATTCATACTTTCTCTATCTGGCGGCGATGTTTAACAGAGAGGAAGCGTTTATCGACAAGATCACCGCGCAGATCAGGGAAGCCTATGAAAACCACGGAAAAAGCTTTCGGCTGCTGTGGCTTTTACTGTATCTGGATGCCGACCTTGCCAAAAGCCCGCCAAAAAGGCTTTCGGCGATCAAGGAGCAGTTTGAGGCCGGCTGCATAAGCCCCCTTCTGTATGTGGAGGCGTATAACTGTATCGTGGCAAATCCGTCTTTGATGACGGAGCTGTCGGAATTTGAACTTTCCATCCTTCATTTTGCCCTAAAGAACGGGAAACTCGATCAGGAGGTAATGGAAAGAGTCCTGATGCTTTCGGAAAAGCTGAAGCATGCGCCGGCACTACTGATCGAGGTCTTCCGGCAGGCGTATCAGCTTGAGGAAAATACGGAGATCGTGCGGATCCTCTGCGCGCTTCTGATCAAGGACAATGTCACCGACGAGAAGTATTTTGAGTGGTACGCAAGGGGCGTCGAGGCGGATCTGAAGATCACAAGGCTTTATGAATACTATATGTTTTCGGTGCCGTTTGACCACAGGATCGTTATCCCAAAGACCGTGATCCTGTATTTCAGCCTGAGCAGTGATCTGAGCTATGAAAGGACCGCATTTCTGTACGCCAATCTGATCAGGCACCGGGGCCGTCAGCATGAGTTATATGAATCGATGCTCGATAAAATGCGCCAGTTTGCTTCCGAGCAGATCGAGCTTGAGAATATCAACCGGAATCTTGCGATGATCTATAAGCATCTGATGGTCGTGCAGATGATAACGCCGAAGTTAGCAGGACATTTCCTGCGGATCCTGTTTTCGTACGAGCTTGCGGTTTCCGATCCGCGCTTTACCCGGGTGGTGATCATCCAGGCGGAGCTTAAGGGGGAGCAGTCTTATCCGATCGAGGACGGATATGCCTATCCTGTGATCTACTCCCGGAATGTGACGGTCTTTTTGGAGGACGCGAAGGGAAGACGGACGTTAGAGGAATCCGCCAGGCTCATCCGGGTGCTTGACGATACACTGTATCTGGAGGAAGTCAGAAAGTATGTGACGGATCTGGAAGGATCGCAGAGTGAACCTTCCTTACAGGATCTCTCCGGGAAAACCGCAAAACCGCGGACGAAGGCCGGGAATGCCGGCTTCCATCTCTATATCTGCACGGTCCGCAACCGCTATGTTTACGTGGACGCCGACAACGTGGACGACTGCAGACAGTTAGTGGAATCAGAGGATATCATTGATGCCTATAAGGCGGATATCCGGATCGGATTGATGCAGTACTATTACGATAACGGGGAATACGCTGCGCTCGATGAATATCTGCTTCGGATCGACGCGAAAAAACTGCGGGCCAGAGACCGGGTGGATTATATCGATATGCTGGTGCGGCGCGGCATGTACGAACGGGCCTATGAGACGATCACGATCTATGGCGCGGAGGAGCTGCCGGCTAAGATCTGCGTGCGCATCTGTTCGCAGATGATCGCGGCGCATGATGATATCGAGGACCCGATGCTCGTCAAGTTCGCGTATTTTGCGTTCTTAAACGGCAAATATGACCTGCTGACCCTGCAATATCTTGTGCAGAATTTCAAGGGCCTGACCAAGGAGCTTCGGAATCTCTGGAAGGCGGCAAGGCGTTTCGAGGTCGAATGCGATACGCTGGTAGAAGAGCTTCTGATCCAGATGATGTATACCGGGACCATGATCGGCGATAAGGAGGAGCTGTTTGAGGCTTATGTGAAGAGAGGCTCCGGAAGCCGCCTGGAGCTTGCGTTTCTGTCCTATGAGGCCTATGAGTATTTCGCGAAGGAGAGACTGCTGCCGGAGAGCATTTTCCGGCACATGCTGAAAAACCACGATCAGGGCGAGGAGATTAATGACGCCTGCAAGCTGGCGCTGCTTAAGCATTTCGCGGAAGAGGATGCGTCGATGACCGTGCGGATCAGCGAGGTGCTGTCGGAATTCCTGATCGATTTTCTGCACCGGAATATCTACTATAATTTCTTTAAGGCTTACAAGAGTATTCTGCCGGAGCTTTCCTCCTACGAGGATAAGACCGTCATCGAATACCGTACGGATCCTTCCCACAGAGTCTTCCTGCATTATCTGATCGCGGATAAACGGTCGGAGAACGAAAGATATCTGTCGGAGGAAATGAAATGTCTTTTCGGCGGTGTTTTCTCCAGAGAGTTCATTCTCTTCTTCGGGGATACGCTGCAGTATTATATCATGGAAGAGGTGGACGGAGAGGAAAAGCTGACCTTCAGCGACTCCGTGGAGGTATCCGAAACGATCTCCGGGGACGATTCCTCCCGCTATCATATCCTGAATGATATGGTGGTGGCGCGGAATCTGCAGGATGAGGGGACGCTTGTCCACCTGATGACGGAATACGCGAAAAAAGACTATTATACCGAAAAAGGCTTTACGATCATCTGAAAGAGGAAACAACATTGAACGAGGCACTGTATGTGGTGGGCTTTGATCTGAATGATTCGATCTCACAGATCAGCTACGTGGAATTAAATGAAAATACGCCAAAGACCTTAGCAAAGGACGGGGAGGAGCAGAAGCTCGGCATTCCGACCGTGCTGTGCAAGCGTAATGGCGTAGGACAGTGGTATTACGGAAACGAAGCTGTGAATATAGCCGGGCGGGGGGACGGTACCATTGTGACAAAGCTTTTGGGCGTTGCCAGGGCGGGCGGAAAATACGAGATCGAGGGAGAGGCTTATGATGCCGCGGATCTTCTGGTGCTTTTTGTCAGAAGAACCCTGACAGAGCTTTCGGGACTGACCTCCCCGGAGCAGGTGGCGTCTCTCGTATTTACCGTGGACGAGCTCGATAAGACGACGCTGAAGCTGTTACAGAAGATCGTGGAGACGATCCCGGTGGCGGAAGAAAGGATCCACTTCCAGACCTATGCCGAAAGCTCCTACTATTATATCCTGCACCAGCCGCAGGAGCTCTGGGAAAGAGACGTTGTGATATTTGACTACAGCGGAAAGGGGCTGCACGGCTTTCAGTTCTGGGTGAACCGGAGGACTACGCCGAATGTCGGCTTCGTGGATGAATTTGAGATCGAAAATGTCAGGATGCCCGATATTATGCTGGGCGATCATCCCTCGCCGGAGCAGTACGCGGATTTTGACGAGGATATCCTGGTCAAGATGCATGAGCATTTTAACGGAAAATCCATCGGAACGGTATATCTTTTGGGCAACGGCTTTGAAGAGGACTGGTGCGTCAAGACCATCCGGTATCTCTGTATGGGAAGAAGAGTCTTTCAGGGGCGGAATCTCTATTCCAAGGGCGCCTGCTTTTTCGCCAGGGACAAGATCGTGCCGTCCAAGCTGATCGAGGATTATATCTTCCTTGGCAGGGATAAGCTGAAATTCAACCTCGGCATGTATATGCGGTATATGGGAAAAGAGGAATACATCGCCATCGCGGACGGCGGAGAAAACTGGTTTGACTGCGATACAACGATCGATATGCTGCTTGACGGCACCAAAGAGATCCGGCTTCTGATCACGCCGCTTGACGGAAAGGATCCGGCGGAACTCGTGATCGAGCTGGAGGGACTGCCTGAACGACCGAATAAGGCTTCCCGGATCCGTCTGACGGTAACCTTCCTTTCGGAAACCTCGTTAACCGCCACGGCGATCGATCTGGGCTTCGGAGAGATATTCCCCTCGAGCGGTCTGAAATGGGAAAAAAGTCTGAAAATAGGGTAAGGTTATGTCGGATCTGATCTTATGTCACAGCGCGTTAGCGGAAAATCCATATTATTTTGTCACCCTCGGTGTGAAGATCTACTCGATCGAGGAGCTTTGCTTTGTGTTAAAGGAAAAAGCGGGGCTTTTAGACGAGGATGTGAAGGATGAGGGACTGTGCGATTTCCTGATCGGAGAAGCGGGCATGCCGAGGCTCGGGGAGCGTTTGAAGGAAATGCTCAGAGAGGGCTGCAGCGTCGGCGAATTCGTGACAACGATCTTTGAGGCCTCCTGCTATCTGAATGAGGAGGAATTGCAGGAGCTGACAAAGACCCTTGTCGATAATGCCGGTCTTGACCGCAACAGAAAGCATAAGCTCCGGGGGGACGGTATGCTGCGCAGCGGGAAATACGCCCAGGCACTGGATGAATACCGGTTTGTCCTGGGGATCATGGACAGATCCGTGGATCGCGAGCTTTACGCGGCTGTCCTGCATAACATGGGGACCGCTTATGCCAGAATGTTTCTGTTAAAAGAGGCCTCGGAATGCTTCTACGATTCCTATGAGATATCGGGTGAGAAGGAAAGCGTGCTGCAGTTTCTGCTCGCGTCCCACGCGATAAACAGTGCGGAACAGTATGACAGGCTTTTAAAGCGGTACGGCTTTAATGAGGAGCTTAAGCAGGAGGCGGAAAGGCGCTTTGCGCTCCTGAGAGAGCCGGATGAGGACTCGCCGCAGAAGGAGACCCTTGACAGGATCGGCGAATTAAAGGAATCCGGTCAGGTGGCCGCCTTTTACCGGATGCTTGAGGATACCATCGACGAGTGGAAGGATGCGTACCGCGCCAGTATGGGAGCATAGAGATGAAGCTGTTTGACTGGATCAAAAAGACCATCGGCTTCGAGGATGAAGACGATGATGATTTTTTCCTGAGCGAACTGAAGGTCGGCGAGGAATCCGAATCGATCACGGATGTGCTGAATTCCGCCACCATACGGCGGGAGAACCTGAATGTGGCGGATTACCGGGAAAGAGAGCGCTTTGTCCGGGATCACTGTGAGCAGATGACACAGTCCTCGCAGGACGTGGAGGAGCAGAAGGCCGAATACTATGTGGTGCTTGAACACCTGACGGATATCGAGACCCTTGCCGCGCTTTCCCACCGTGAAATGAAATCCCTGCAGGCAAAGGCGGGGAAGATCATTGCGATCGAGGAATCGGAGAAGAACTACAAGCGCCCGGTCAGCAAAATATCCGAAACGCAGTACCGGGAAATGGCGCGCCTCGAACGGGAGGGGACCCTGCCGGGCGCCCTGGACCAGCTGACGGAAAGCGAAGAACGTCAGATGAAGATCAAGCGGGACATGAACCTTCTGGAAGGAGAGAAGGGGGCACTGGCCTATCAGCGGAAAAAGGAAAGAGGCCGGGCCGTTAACGCGAAGGCGCTGTGCCTGCTTCTGATCGTGGGGAGCCTTTTGATCCTCGCGCTTTTACTCTTTGTCAGCAACAGCCTGAAGATGGATGTCAGAATGGGGATCTTTATTATCGTCGGTATCCTGGCGCTTGGGCTGACGGCGGTTTTCGTCAATTTCACCGGGGCGCAGTCAGAGCAGGTAAGGCTTGAGAAAAAGCTGAACCGCGCGATCACGCTGCAGAATAAGGCAAAGTTAAAATATGTCAACGCGACGAATCTGATCGATTATTATTATTCCAAATATCATGTCAACAGCTCCTATGAGCTCCGCTATATGTGGGATAAATATCTGGAGGAAAAGAAGGCCAGGAACCATTCGGAGGATGTGGCAAGGCAGATCGACGAAGCCAGACAGGCGCTGACGGGAGCCCTGAAATCGCAGCATATCAAGGATCCGTCTGTCTTTGTCTATCAGCCCGGCATCCTTGTGAACGAAGAGGAGATGACGGAGCTTCGGCACAGCCTGATCATCCAGAGACAACGCCTGAAAAAGGGCATGGATTTCAATGCCTATCATCTGGAGCAGTCAAAGAAGGAGATCGAAAAGCTGGTGGCGGATTTCCCGCAGTACGCCAGAGAGATCCTCGGTATCGTGAGCCAGTACGAATAAGGGCGCAATTGACTTATCCCCGGAAACATGGTAGTATAACGGGTGGTTTTCGGTTTTATAGGTTTATCGTAAAAGAGGAGGAAAGCATGAAAAAGAGGATTGTAAGTTTGATCAGTGCTGCCATGCTGCTTGGCATGACCGTTCTTTGCGGATGCGCTGTGCCTGTAGCACAGGCCCCTGCGGCAGGGAATGCCGAAAGCGCGCAGACAGAGGAGGCGGCGCCTTCTGCGGGAACCGCGGATGACGGTGTATTTGTGGTAGGTTTTGACGCCAGCTTCCCGCCCTACGGATACCAGGATGACAATGGCGAGTATGTGGGCTTTGACCTGGATCTGGCGACAGAGGTGGCAAAACGCCAGGGCTGGGAGATCAAGTATCAGCCTATCGACTGGGATTCCAAGGATATGGAGCTCTCAAGCGGCACCATTGACTGTATCTGGAATGGTTTCACGATGAGCGAGGAGCGGCTTGACAAGTACGAGTGGTCTGAACCCTATGTGGATAACAGCCAGGTTTTCGTCGTGGCAACGGATGCGGGGATCAATTCCCAGGCCGATCTGGCAGGAAAGATCGTAACGGTCCAGACGGACTCTTCGGCGCTTGAAGCGCTGGAGTCAGACGACTGCAAGGAGCTGACGGATTCCTTCGCGGATCTGGTGGTGGTTCCCGATTACAATACAGCGTTCTTAAATCTGGAATCCGGCGCGGTAGAAGCGGTGGCTATGGATATCGGCGTGGCAAATTATCAGATCGCCTCCCGCGGGGACGGCTATATGATCCTGCCGGATGAGCTGGTCTCCGAGCAGTACGGTGTGGGCTTCTTAAAGGGGAACACGGCGCTGCGGGATACGGTTCAGAAGACGCTTGATGAGATGGCAGAGGACGGCACCTTTATGGAGATCGCCGAGAAGTGGGAGCTTCAGGACGCCGTGATCCTCGGGAAATAAAACAGGTTTTTCCAGAAACAGGAGATAGAGAATGAGTGTCGGTAAAATTATTCTGCAGCTGCTGGACGGTTCGTTAGTAAGCATAGTGATCTTTTTGCTGACACTCCTTTTTTCTCTGCCTTTAGGGCTTTTAGTGGCGCTTGGGCGGCTTTCGAAAGACCGGATCCTTCGTTCGCTGATCAAGGTCTATATATCGATCATGCGGGGGACGCCGTTAATGCTGCAGCTTATGGTGGTATTTTTCGGGCCCTATTATTTATTTGGCATTAAGATCAAAACCTCGTACCGGTTCGCGGCCGTGATCATCGGCTTTGTTCTGAACTATGCCGCTTATTTCGCGGAGATCTACCGGGGCGGCATCGAAGCGGTACCAAAGGGCCAGTACGAGGCAGCCAGGCTCCTCGGCTATACGCCGGCCCAGACCTTTTTACGGATCATTCTGCCGCAGGTCATCAAGACGATCCTGCCCTCCGTGACAAACGAGGTGATCACGTTAGTCAAGGACACCTCCCTTGCCTTTGTGATCGCGGTTTCCGAAATGTTTACCGCGGCCAAGGCGATCGCGGCAGCGCAGACTACCATGATGCCTTTTATCATTGCGGGGATCTTTTACTATGTATTTAACGCGGTGGTGGCATTTGCCATGGCCCGTATTGAAAAAGCGATGGACTATTATGAGTGACTGCCTGGTAGAAATCAAAAACCTGAAGAAGAGCTTTGGCGATCTGACTGTTTTAAAGGACGTTTCTCTTTCTGTGGAGAAGGGCGAGGTGGTATCGGTCATCGGACCCTCCGGCTCCGGAAAATCGACGCTTCTTCGCTGCGCAACGCTGCTTGAGACGATGGACAGCGGAGAGCTCAGCTATATGGGAGAAAAAGCCTGCTATACCGATGCCCAGGGGCGGTGCGTCTACGCTTCCAAAGAGGAGCTTAAGCATATCAGAAAAAAGTTCGGGCTGGTCTTTCAGAATTTTAACCTTTTTCCGCATTTTTCGGTTTTAAAAAATGTGACGGATGCGGCGATCGTTGCCCATGGCGTGCCAAAGGAGGAGGCTTTCGCAAACGCAAGGAGACTTTTGACGCAGTTTGGGCTGGAGGGGAAGGAGGACAGCTATCCCTGCCAGCTGTCCGGCGGACAGCAGCAGCGGGTATCGATTGTCAGGGCTCTTGCGTTAAATCCCCAGGTGATCTATTTTGATGAACCGACTTCCGCCCTTGACCCCGAGTTGACAGGAGAGGTGCTCAGGGTGATTAAGAGCCTGGCCGAAGCGCATATGACCATGATCATCGTGACGCATGAAATGAGCTTTGCCAAAGAGGTGTCCGACCGGGTGATCTTTATGGAAAACGGCCTGATCCAGATGCAGGGAACGCCGGAGCAGGTATTTACCTCGGAGAACGAACGGGTAAAGAGCTTTATCGGAAAGCTCGGTAATATATAAGGAGCAGATCATAACCATGGAAAAAAGAGAACAGCTGTATGAGGGGAAGGCCAAAAAGGTCTTCGCAACGGACGATCCCGATATCGTGATCGTGGATTACAAGGATGACGCGACCGCGTTTAACGGGGAAAAGAAGGGGACGATCGTCGGCAAGGGCGTCGTGAACAACCGCATGACGAACCATGTTTTCAGGCTGCTGGAAAAGGAAGGCGTACCGACCCATTATATCGAGGAGCTGTCCGACCGGGAAACAGCTGTCAAAAAGGTTCAGATCGTGCCGCTTGAGGTGATCATCCGCAATATTGCCGCGGGCAGCTTCTCAAAGCGTCTGGGCGTTCCGGAGGGGAAAAAATTCCGGCAGCCAACGATCGAATTCAGCTATAAAAATGATGAACTGGGAGATCCCCTGATCAACAGCTATTTTGCGTTAGCGTTAGAGTTAGCCACGGAAGAGGAGATCGAGACGATCAAACGCTATGCCTTTCGGGTGAATGAGGTGCTGAAAGCCTATTTCCTGCAGGCAGACATAGAACTGGTCGACTTCAAGATAGAATTCGGGCGATTTAAGGGACAGATCATTCTGGCAGATGAGATATCCCCCGATACCTGCCGCCTCTGGGACGTTCATACCCATGAAAAGCTGGATAAGGACCGTTTCCGCAGAGACCTCGGAAACGTGGAGGAGGCCTATCAGGAGGTATTTAAGAGGCTCGGACTGGATTAAAGAGGTGACAGTTCCTAAAAAGGCGCACGATTTGCAGAACAAATCGGCGCGGGGAGATGAAGTATGGAAAGAACCGACCGATACAGCAGTCCCCTGTCTGAGCGTTATGCCAGCCGGGAGATGCAGTTTATTTTTTCACAGGACATGAAGTTTCGTACCTGGCGTCGCCTTTGGATCGCGCTTGCCGAGACAGAAATGGCTCTGGGCCTTTCGGAAAACGGCAGGCCCGTGATCACGCAGGAGATGATCGATGAACTGAAGGCGCACGCGGAGGATATCAATTACGAAGCGGCCAGAGAGAGAGAAAAAGAGGTGCGCCATGACGTCATGAGCCATGTTTACGCGTACGGCCTGCAGTGCCCTCTGGCAAAGGGGATCATCCATCTTGGCGCTACCTCTTGCTATGTGGGAGATAATACGGATATTATTATCATGACGGAGGCACTTAAGCTGATCCGGAAAAAGCTCCTAAACGTCATTGACAGGCTTGCGGCCTTCGCGGATCATAATAAGGATCTTCCGACGCTCGCGTTTACGCATTTTCAGCCGGCACAGCCGACGACAGTGGGAAAGCGGGCCACGTTATGGATCAATGATTTTCTGACGGATCTCGAGGAGCTTGACTTCGTCCTTGGGTCCATGAAGCTGCTTGGCTCCAAGGGGACGACCGGAACACAGGCAAGCTTTTTGGAGCTTTTTGACAATGACGTGGAAACGGTGGAGAAGATAGATCCGATGATCGCGGAAAAAATGGGTTTTGCCGCCTGCTGTCCCGTCAGCGGCCAGACCTATTCGCGAAAGACAGATGCCAGGGTGGCAAATGTTCTTTCCGGCATTGCGCAGAGCGCGCATAAGTTTTCGAATGATATCCGTTTACTGCAGCATCTGAAGGAGGTGGAGGAGCCCTTTGAAAAAAATCAGATCGGCTCTTCGGCGATGGCGTATAAGAGAAATCCGATGCGGAGTGAACGGATCGCGTCCCTGAGCCGCTACATTATGATCGATGCCTTAAACCCTGCCATGACGGCGGCAACCCAGTGGTTTGAGCGGACGCTTGACGATTCCGCCAATAAGCGCCTCAGCATTCCCGAGGGATTTTTAGCCTGTGACGGGGTTCTGGATCTTTGCATGAACGTGGCAGACGGTCTGGTCGTGAACAAAAAGGTCATTCAAAAGCACCTGATGAGCGAGCTGCCGTTCATGGCTACCGAGAATATCCTGATGGATGCCGTCAAAAACGGCGGAGACAGACAGGAGCTGCATGAAAAGATCCGGGAGCATTCGATGACGGCTGCGATGCATGTCAAGCAGGACGGACGGGAGAACGATCTGCTTACGCTTCTTTCGGAGGATCCGGCCTTTGGCAGGACAAAGGAGGAGTTAGCGGCACTGCTTAAGCCGGAGCTCTATACCGGCATGGCGGCGCATCAGACAGAGCGGTATCTGAAGGAAACGGTCGCGCCGGTGCTTGCGGAGAACAGGGAAGCACTGGGACTTACCGCAGAGATACATGTATAATAAACAGGGAACAGATACACTGAAGTGCAGAAGGGAGAAAAAGTATGGTAAAAGCAGTTGTAGGGGCGAACTGGGGTGATGAGGGAAAAGGAAAGATCACGGATATGCTGGCCCAGGACGCCGATATTATCGTCAGATTCCAGGGTGGTGCCAATGCGGGCCATACGATTGTAAATCACTATGGCAAATTTGCACTGCACACACTTCCTTCCGGCGTGTTTTACAGTCATACAACGAGTATCATCGGAAACGGGGTGGCGTTAAATATCCCGGTACTGATGAAGGAGATCAAGGGCATCGAGGAACGGGGGGTTCCCTCGCCGAAGCTTCTGATCTCGGACCGGGCCCAGATCGTGATGCCCTATCATGTGGCGCTTGATGCCTATGAGGAGGAGCGCCTGAAGGGACATTCCTTCGGCTCGACGAAATCGGGGATCGCGCCGTTTTATTCGGATAAATACGCAAAGATCGGTTTTCAGGTCAGTGAGCTTTTTATGGACGAGGAAGCGCTTCGGGAAAAGCTGCATAATGTCTGCGAGATCAAGAATGCGCTGCTTCAAGACCTGTATCATAAGCCCCTGCTTGATGAGGACGCGCTCTTTGAGGAGCTTAAGAGCTATAAGACCATGGTGGAGCCCTACATCTGCGATACTTCGGCCTACCTGCACGAGGCGCTTAAAAACGGAAAGAATATCCTGCTTGAGGGGCAGCTTGGCTCTCTGAAGGATCCGGATCACGGCATCTATCCTATGGTAACCTCCAGCTCGACCTTGGCGGCCTACGGTGCTATCGGCGCGGGTATTCCGCCCTATGAGATCAGACAGATCATTACGGTCTGCAAGGCCTATTCCTCCGCGGTGGGCGCCGGCGCCTTCGTTTCGGAGCTCTTCGGGGAAGAGGCGGATGCGCTGCGGGAGCATGGCGGCGACGGCGGAGAATACGGCGCTACGACGGGACGGCCGAGAAGAGTCGGATGGTTTGACTGTGTCGCGTCCCGCTACGGACTCAGGATGCAGGGGACCACGGATGTGGCCTTTACGGTACTGGACGCGCTCGGGTATCTCGACGAGATCTCCGTCTGCACGGACTATGAAATAGACGGGAAGGAAACGTCGGAATTCCCGGTGACCTGGCAGCTTGAGAGGGCTAAGCCGGTGCTTGAAACGTTACCGGGCTGGAAATGCGATATACGGGGGATCAGGCGGTATGAGGAGCTGCCGGAGAACTGCCGGGCGTATGTGGAATTTATTGAGGAGAGGCTCGGCTACCCGATCAAAATGATCAGTAACGGTCCCGGACGGGATGATATCATTTACCGGTAAGGAAGGGACAGACCGATGCAGAGAAAGGCTGCAGGATACGTATGGCGATCAAAAATCTGGTTTTTGACATAGGAAACGTTTTACTGGCTTTCTGCTGGGAAAAGCATCTCACCAAGCTTGGTATGAGCGGGGAAATCTTTGACCGGGTCGCGCAGGCGACAGTAAAGGATCCTCTCTGGAACGAGATGGACCGGGGCGTCATGAGTTCCGAGGAACTGCTGAAGGGCTTTATCCGAAACGACCCGGGCGTGGAGCAGGAGATCCGCAGGATGGTAGCGGATCTGTACGGTATCGTCGAGGAGTACCCCTATACGGAGAGCTGGCTGTTACAGCTGAAGGAAAGCGGGTACGGCATCTATGCTCTTTCCAACTATTCGGAGCAGGCCTATCATGATACCCGCGAGAAGATGCGTTTTCTGGATCTGTTAGACGGTTATATCCTGTCTTACCGGGAGAAGCTGATCAAGCCGGATCCGGCGATCTACAGGCTTTTACTGTCACGCTATCATCTGAATGCTTCGGAATGTATTTTTATGGACGATACGCAGGCCAATGTGGATATGGCGATACAGTGCGGGATGGAGGCCTTCCTGTTCAAGGGACGCGACAGCGCGGTCCGGGAGCTTGTCAGACGCGGTGTCGATACCAGATAGGGAGAGGCGTTGCTACAGTGATAAAACAGATGGGGAGCGGGATTTGTCCTGCTCCCTTATAATTTTTTAAAGAAAAAAAAGGATTTTCCCATACACATCTTGAATAATAGTTTTAGAGTCATATAGTAAGGAAATGGTCCAGTCATTATAGCTTCCATATATCAGCCATGACAATCCGGGAAAGAGTTGAACAGAGAGAAAAGGAATATCTGAGCCCGTACGCGACGTTAAGCATGCGGTCAAAGGGGCGGGATGTGCCTGAGGCACAGTGCGATATCCGTCCTGTCTTTCAGCGCGACCGGGATCGTATCCTGCATGCCAAATCCTTCCGGCGCCTGAAGGATAAAACACAGGTATTTCTGACCCCGGAGGGGGATCATTACCGGACCAGGCTGACGCATACGCTGGAGGTTTCCCAGAACGCGCGGACCATCGCGAAAGCCCTGCGCCTGAATGAGGATCTGACAGAGGCAATCGCCCTTGGCCATGATCTCGGCCATACGCCGTTCGGTCATGCCGGAGAGCGGGCCCTTGACCGCTGCTGTGCGGAAGGCTTCCGCCATAATGAGCAGAGCGTGCGGGTCGTCGAGGTGCTGGAAAAGGAGGGCAGAGGCTTAAACCTCACCTGGGAGGTAAGGGACGGGATCCTGAACCATCAGACCCGTTCGATGCCCGCTACGCCCGAGGGAAAGATCGTTCGTCTGGCGGATAAGATCGCCTATATCCACCATGATATAGATGACGCGATCCGGGCCGGCGTTTTAAGGGAGGAAGATATTCCGGTACAGATCAGAAAGACCCTCGGAATGACGACAACGAAGCGTCTGAACACACTGATACATGATGTGATCACAAACAGCGGCGACAGTGAGGATATCCGGATGTCCGGAGAGATCTTCGATGCCTTTGTGGAGCTCCGGAAGTTTATGTTTGATCATGTTTACCTGAATCCTGTGGTGAAGCATGAGGAAAGCAAGGCGGAAAAACTTGTGGAAAATCTCTACGAATATTTTCTAAGAGAATTCGACCGGATCCCGGAGGAATACCGTTCTCTGACGGAGGAGCAGGGAGCAGGCCGCGACAGGGTGGTCTGTGATTATGTGTCGTCCATGTCTGACAGATACGCTATTAATACCTTTAACAATATATATCTGCCGAAGAGCTGGTCTCTGTGAGGATACGACCATGTTTTATCCGGATAACGTGCTGGAGGAGGTCAGAAGCGCGAACGATATAGTGGACGTGATCTCTTCCTATGTGAGCCTGAAAAAGAAGGGAAGCAGCTACTTCGGCCTCTGTCCCTTTCATAGTGAAAAAACCCCGTCTTTTTCCGTGAGTCCCGGAAAACAGATCTATTACTGCTTTGGCTGCCAAAAGGGAGGCAATGTCATCTCTTTTGTGATGGAGTACGAGAACGATTCCTTTGCCGAGGCGGTAGAACGCCTGGCGGAACGGGCAGGCATCTCTCTGCCGAAGCGGGAGGCAACGCCGGAGGAAAAACGGGCGGCGGATCGGAGAGAACGACTGTTTGCGGTCAATAAGGAGGCGGGGCGGTACTACTATTATAAGCTGCGGGAAAATGCCGGACAGCGGGCCTATCAGTATCTGAAGAACAGAGGCCTGTCCGATGAGACGATGAAGGGCTTCGGCCTGGGCTTTGCCCAGACAGGAACCAATATGCTGTACCGCTATCTGAGAAGCAGGGGCTTTGAGGATGAGCTTTTAGCAAAGAGCGGGATCTTCAATGTCGATGGAAAACGGGGGATGACCGATAAATTCTGGAACCGGGTCATTTTCCCGATCATGGATGTCAGAGACCGGGTGATCGGGTTCGGCGGCCGGGTCATGGGAGAGGGAGAACCTAAGTACCTGAACTCGCCGGAGACGGAGATCTTTGATAAAGGAAGAAACCTGTACGGGTTAAATATCGCAAAAAGAGGCGTGGGCGCCAGCTTCATCGTCTGTGAAGGCTATATGGACGTGATCTCGCTTCACCAGGCGGGCTTCCGTCAGGCGGTAGCCTCCCTGGGAACGGCACTGACGCAGGCGCAGAGCCGGATCATGGGGCGATATGTTAAAGAGGTGCTGCTAAGCTATGATTCTGACGGCGCCGGCGTCAACGCGACGCTAAGGGCCCTCGGGATCATGCGGGAAAGCGGTATTGCCTGCCGGGTCGTAAATCTTCTTCCTTATAAGGACCCGGATGAGCTGATCAAGAATCTCGGCCCGGAGGCCTACGAGGAAAGGCTCAGGCAGGCCGAAAACGGCTTCTACTTTGAATTGCGCCAGCTTGAGAAGGAATATGATCTGGGGGATCCGGAGGGAAAGACCCGCTTTTTCCGGGAGACGGCGAAACGCCTGACCCGCTTTGAGGATTCGCTGGAGCGGGAAAACTACCTCGAGGGCGTTGCCGAAAAATATCATGTGCAGAAGGAAAGCCTGTACGAGCTGGTGAAAAAGCAGGCCATGCTGTCGGAGAACATCCCGGTTTACGAAAGGCCGCGGCCTGCCGTCCGGGAAAAAGGGAAGGCACCGGACCGGGGCGCTTTGTCCGCGGGAACGCTCCTTGGATGGCTCTGCGAGGATCCAAAGCTGTACCCGATCATCAGTCCCTATCTGAAGCCGGAGGATTTTCCGGCCGGGATATACCGGACAGCGGCAGAGCAGTTCTTCGCACAGCTTTCGGAGGGACGGGCGGATCCTTCGGCCGTGATCGATCATTTTACGGAGGAATCCGAGAGAAGCGCGGTAGCGGCCGTGTTTGGCGGTGAGAATAGCGGCGCGCTTTCGGAGATCTCCGCTTCTCATAACAGCAGTGAGCGGGATAAGGCGTTAAAGGAGCTGCTGCTCAGCGTCAGGGAAGCGGCTCTTTCGGAGAGGGCGAGGGCGCTTTCGGGAGGAGATGTGACCGCGACGCAGGATATAATCAATCAGAGGAAGAAACTGGAAGAGCTGCGGCTTTTGTTCAGCCGTCAGAGTCTGCTTTAGAAACGGTTGGATTTGCGGGCAAATCGGCGCATAGACAGGAGGATGAAAAAATGGATGAGAACAACCAGTCTGTGTTTGATGAGAAGCTGAACGAACTGATCAAACTGGGACACAAGAAAAAGAACGTGGTCGACGACAATGATATTCAGGAAACCTTCACGGATATGGAGCTTTCCGAGGATCATTACGAGAAGATCTATGATACGCTCGAGCAGAATAATATCGATATTCTCCGGATCACCGAGGAGGATTCGCTGCTGCCGGATGATGATATCATCTTAGCCGATCCCGAAGCGGAGGATGAGGATTTCATCCCTTCGGAGGAGGATGAGGTCGATATGGAAAGTATCGATCTGACCGTTTTGGAGGGGGTCAGTGTCGAGGATCCGGTGCGGATGTACCTGAAGGAGATCGGAAAGGTTCCGCTGCTGACCGGTGAGGAAGAGATCGAGCTGGCCATGCGTATGGAGAACGGGGATGAAGAGGCGAAAAAGCGCCTTGCCGAAGCAAACCTAAGACTCGTGGTCAGTATCGCGAAAAGATATATGGGCCGCGGTATGCTGTTCCTCGATCTGATCCAGGAGGGAAATCTCGGACTGATCAAGGCCGTAGAGAAATTTGACTATCGCAAGGGCTATAAGTTTTCCACCTATGCGACCTGGTGGATCAGACAGGCCATTACCCGCGCGATCGCGGATCAGGCCCGGACGATCCGGATCCCGGTGCATATGGTTGAGACGATCAATAAGCTGATCCGGGTGAACCGCCAGCTCCTGCAGGAACTGGGGCGGGAACCGACCCCGGAGGAAACGGCGGCGGAAATGGGTCTGCCCGTAGAGAGAGTCCGTGAGATATTGAAGATCTCGCAGGAACCGGTATCGTTGGAGACGCCGATCGGAGAAGAAGAGGATTCCCATCTGGGTGATTTTATCCAGGATGATAACGTGCCTGTTCCGGCGGAAGCGGCGGCCTTTACGCTGTTAAAGGAGCAGCTTTCCGAGGTGTTGCAGACCCTGACAGACAGAGAGCAGAAGGTGCTGGAGCTTCGCTTCGGCCTGAAGGACGGAAGAGCCAGGACCCTTGAGGAGGTCGGAAAAGAGTTCAACGTTACCAGAGAGCGTATCCGGCAGATCGAAGCCAAGGCACTCCGTAAGCTCAGACATCCGAGCCGCAGCCGGAAGCTGAAGGATTATCTGGATTAATGAAGCTTTCCAAAAGGCTTACATGCGTGGCGGATCTGGTGAGTCAGGGGCATATCGCAGCGGATGTGGGCTGCGATCACGCAATGGTTCCGATCTACCTTGTGAAAAACGGGATCGTCCCTTACGCGTACGCAACGGATGTAAACCGCGGACCGGCAGAGCGGGCGCGGGAAGCCGTGAAGGCCGCCGGACTTTCCGAGCTGATCACGGTTCTTTGCTGCGACGGGCTTACGGGATTAACGCCCGGGGATGTGCAGACGGTTATTATGGCGGGAATGGGCGGACCGCTGATGGCAGATATACTGGCGGCCTCTAAGGAGGTCTGTCTTTCGGCAGAGGAGTTTATCCTGGAGCCGCAGTCCGAGACCGGCGCGTTCCGGCATTTTCTTTCGGAAAACGGGTACCGGATCGTTTCGGAGGATATGATCTTAGAGGACGGAAAGTACTATCCTGTCATGAAATGCGTGCATGGCAGCATGCGGTTTGACAGTGAGGTCTTTTACGAATACGGGCCGCTTCTGATCCGGGATAAGCATCCCACCCTGCTTCGGTTTCTCCGCCGGCAGGAAAAGAACCTGACGGCGCTTCTCCATACTCTTTCCGGGGCAGAACCCTCGGAAAGCGTTTCGGCAAGACAGATAAGTGCCGGGCATGAGCTTACGCTTGTGAAAGAGGCCATCAGACGGATAGAAGGCTGAGAAGGAGAGTGTATTATGAAATGTCAGCAGCTGATAGAAATGCTTGAAGAGCTTTCACCGCCTCAATACGCGCTGGACTGGGATAATGTGGGGCTTTTGGCGGGCAGACGCGATAAGGAGATCGGAACGATCTATATCGCGCTTGATGCTACGGATGAGGTGGTAAAACGGGCGGTGACGGCAGGCGCCGATATGCTTCTGACCCATCATCCGCTGATCTTTAAGCCTGTCCGGAAGATCAACAGTGATGACTTTATCGGACGGCGGCTTTTACAGCTGATCCGCCATGATATGGTATATTACGCGATGCATACGAATTTCGATGTCATGGGGATGGCGGATGCGGCAGCGGAAAGCCTGAACCTCAGGGATATCGATATTCTGGACGTTACCTTTGAAAAGGGGGATGTCCGCGAGGGGATCGGACGTACCGGCAGACTGCCGCGGATCATGAGCCTTCTGGAACTCAGCGAATACGTCAAGGAGCGCTTTCACGTGGCGCATGTGAGGATCTACGGAGATCCGGAGAGCAATCTGGAACGGGCGGCCGTATGTCCGGGCTCCGGAAAGAGTGAGATCGGCCATGCGATCGAGGCCGGCGCCGATGTATTAATAACGGGCGATATTGAACATCACGAGGGCATAGACGCAGTCGCCGCGGGACTGACGATCATTGATGCGGGGCATTACGGGATCGAGAAGCTGTTTGTGGAATATATGAAGGACTATATTTTGGATAATGCGAAGGATCTGACCATTCTTACGCATCCGGAGGAAGAGCCTTTTTTGATCTTATAAGGTGCACAAGTTATTTTTTGACAGTGCCTAAGCGCACGATCTGCGAGCAGATTGGCGCAGAAAGGAAATGATCCGGTCAGAAAATCTGACCGGATCGGCATGAATAGGTTCATGCCTAAGCGCACGATCTGCGAGCAGATCGGCGCAGTAAGGAAATGATCCGGTCAGAAAATCTGACCGGATCGGCATGAACACGTTCATGCCTAAGCGCACGATCTGCGAGCAGATCGGCGCAGAAAGGGGGAATATGGGAGACAAAAAGATTGCTGTAGTTGTCAACAATGTGGAAAAGGAATATCCGAGGGGCGTGACCTTTGAGGATATAGCGAAGGAGTACCAGAAGGACTATGACGCGCGGATCGTTTTAGCGGTCGCGGACGGAAAGCTGTATGAACTGAACAAAAAGATCGGCCGAAACTGCAGTGTTTCCTTTGTGACCTTAAAGGATCAGAGCGGCTACCAGACCTACAAGAGGAGCGCCTGCCTGCTGCTTGTCAAGTCCTTTACGGATGTGGTGGGGGAGGAGAATATCCGGGATTTTATCATTGAATTCTCCATCAGCAAGGGCTATTTCTGCAGTGCCGTCGGTGACTTTACGCTTAATGAAAAGCTGCTGAAAAAGGTGAAAAAGCGCATGGACGAGCTGGTGGAGCAGGATATCCCGATCTGCAAGATCTCCTATCATATCAATGACGCGGTGGAGATATTCAGGCAGCATAACATGACCGATAAGGAGAAGCTTTTTAAGTACCGCCGGGCCTCCCGGGTCAATGTTTATAATCTGGATGAATATCATGACTATTATTACGGATATATGCTGCCAAGCACCGGCTACATCACATCGTATGAGCTTTCTCTCTATGATGACGGCTTTATTTTACAGCTTCCTACCCGCAGGGAGCCGGGTGTGGTGCCGCATGTGGAGGTACCGGAAAAGCTTTACCGCACCATGAAGGAAACCGCCGACTGGGCCAAGGGCCTTGGCGTTGCGACAGTGGGCGATCTGAATGACCGGATCTGCGCCGGTGAGTTCAATGATCTCGTGTTAGTGCAGGAGGCCATGCAGGAAGGAAATATCGTACGGATCGCGGAGGATGTCGTTAAACGGGAGGGCGTGAAATTTGTTATGATCGCAGGCCCTTCCTCCTCCGGAAAGACCACCTTTTCCTATCGGCTGAGCGTTCAGCTCAGGGCGCACGGCCTCAGACCGCATACGATCGCGCTCGATGATTACTTCAAAAACCGGGAGGATACGCCTCTTGACGAGGACGGCAACTATAACTTCGAATGCCTGGAGGCGATCGATACCGAGGGCTTTAACCGGGATATGACGGCGCTGCTCGCGGGAGAGACCGTGGAGCTCCCTTCCTTTAACTTTAAGACGGGAAGCCGGGAATACCGGGGGAATTACAAGCGGTTGGGGGCAGAAGATATCCTCGTTTTAGAAGGGATCCATGGCCTGAATGAAAAGATGAGCTACGCGCTGCCGAAGGAGAGCAAGTATAAGATCTATATCAGCTCCTTAACGACGTTAAATGTTGACGAGCATAACCGGATCGCCACGACGGACGGACGGCTGATCCGCCGGATGGTCAGAGACCACAGGACAAGGGGAACCTCCGCCAGAAATACGCTTGCGATGTGGGGTTCCGTGCGGCGCGGCGAGGAGGAAAACATCTTCCCGTTCCAGGAATCGGCGGATGCCATGTTTAATTCGGCGCTGATCTACGAGTTGGCGGTGCTGAAGCAGTTCGCGGAGCCGCTTTTGTTTGCGATCGGCCGTGACGACAGTGAGTATCAGGAAGCAAAGAGACTATTAAAGTTTTTGGATTATTTTGTAGGCGTGACCAGTGAAAATCTGCCGAACAATTCCATTATACGGGAGTTTGTCGGCGGCAGTATGTTTCCGGTTTGAAAAATATGATGTCAGGGTCAAAAGCACTTCGTGCCTTTTCCGAACACATGATATAGTGCTTTTGAGCAAGCTCAAGCACTATATCACGTGTTCGGAAAGGTGCAAAAGCACCTTTTGACCCCGACATGATAATAAGCATGATCCGGGCGGCAAAGCCGACCGGATCGGCATGACTGGGAAAAACGATCGCGCTGCTAAGGAAATGATTCGGTCAGCATGCTGACTGAACCGGCATGAACTGAAGTTCATGCCTAAGCACACAATTTGCTGCGCAAATTGGTGCGGCAGTGAGGAAAGTCCGGGCTTCACAGGGCAGGATGCCGGATAACGTCCGGTGGGGGCAACCCTAAGGAAAGTGCAACAGAAAGTAT
>JAILQQ010000205.1 GCA_024698885.1 Lachnospiraceae bacterium
GCCCTGCTTTCTCGCAAACTCAGCCGTCTTTAATGATCCGCTGTCCTTGCGGTTCTGCGTAGCGGCCGCGTCAGATTTGCTTGTCAAATCTGACATAAAAGAATCGCTTCGCGATTCCACCTCTCCTGCATGAACCACGAGCACAGCCTCACTCAATCCGCTCTGCAGCCTGTCTCTCTGCACGAACCGATATTTCTCCGTCTCGGTGCCCGCCTCATATTCGCTGATAAGGCATCCGCCCTTATCAAGGATCTCCTCCGCCAGCTCCTCGTTTACAGAAGGTACGACCATATCCAGTCCGCAGGGCAGCACAGCCACGCACCTTCCCTCTTTGCTCAATGCCCCCCTGAGCGCCGCTGTATCACATCCTACAATCCTTTGCTCCAATCCCAAATCCCTATCCCCGTCTAGTCCTTTGTATCACAGAACCTGCCACATTGCAAGATGATTCAACACTCGGTGTAAGAACCTATCTTATCTTTTCCAATAACCTGTGTTAGAATATCAAAAAGGATTAGATTTACCTTGTAAATCCATTATTGCCTAAAACACACAAAAGACACTTTTTGGGTTCTGATGGTTATATTACAGAAATTCATTTGAAGGTGATAAAATGGAAATAATCATATGGCTGATGATCATGACCCCCTGCAGTATGCTTATTACAGGTATAGGGATATATGCCTGGAAGCGCAGGAAACCTATGTGGTTCTGGTCAGGGACAACGGTCAGCGAGGATGAAATAAGCGACATTCCCGCCTATAACAGAGCTAACGGAATAATGTGGATCTGCTATTCACTGATCTTCTGGCTAAGCACAATTGCCGGTTTTTGGTCAATGAATATGGCGGCATGGGGTCTTATGACAGGATGTCTGATCGGAACACCGATCCTCATCATCGCCTACAGACAAATATACGGTAGGTATAAAAAAAATAACAGAACGGAGGAACAGAGGAATGAAACTTAGCGCAAGGAACCAATTCAAAGGCAAAGTTGTGCAGATTCAGGAAGGTGCAGTAAACGGAATTGTTCAGATCGATATCGGCGGCGGCAATATCGTGTCCGCTACGATTTCAATGAATGCCATCAAGGAGCTTGATCTTGCGGTCGGAAAAGAAGCCTATGCGGTTATCAAAGCAACTTCCGTCATGGTAGGAGTTGACTGATCCCGGAATAAAACTATTCTAAGGAAGCGCTGAAAATGCGTTTCCTTAGAATAAGAGGCAAAAGATCAGAGATCATATAACAACATGCTGTTTATGATCCGAAGTCCACTCCTCGTTTTAACGACCGTCCGGGTAAAGTTCTCTATATTATTTCTGCTGTAGCCATTCTCGATAGCATTGGCAATATAATCCGCTTCGATCAGGATCTGATAGTCCGCCCCGTCTATTTCATTCAAAGTGTGATGATGTCCGACAAGAAATGCTACCCGATCTATCTGAGGTTCTGACAGTCCGGTATCTGCGAGAAACGCCCTCACTAATGGGATCCCCTCTTCATCTTGCAGCTTCCCGTTCGTATTCCCATACTTCTCCCGGCACAGAGGACATGCGATGTCGTGCGTAATAGCCGCCACTTCAAGAATAAACTGCGTTTCCGGATCAATACCTTCCAGTTCCCCGATCATCTTTTCCATTATTACTGAAATATTCATTGCTTTTCTCTCTCCGGCTCCTGCAGTTGTTTATACGTATTCATCAACGAAGATACCTGTCCGCTTTGACCTTATATATCCGTTTTCCAATGACAGACAACTTGTAGGAAATCATTTCACCATACTTTGATACCAGTCATATTCAACCGCTTCGTGCATTCTTTTGATATATTGACCCAGCTTACGCAGTTATCCAATATGATCGAATCTGACGTTACCACGTATTCTTTTTCGTAAAGAGCCCTGTCCACATCTCTTTTGATCCGGATGTCAAGCTCCACGGAATAATCTTCGTGAACCTCTGCAAGCAGGGTTTTCAGTCTTCCGGAATTGGAGACCGGCTCGTCCAGGAGAATATTGATCTTGGAAACGCCTGCTTCTTTAAGAATATCGAAAAACAGCCTCGCCGCCTTCTCTGTTTCCGGGATCACCCTGTATGTTCCCCTGAGTGCGGCAAGATCCCTTATCGTGCCGTCCATACAGAAAAGGAGAATGGAGCGGCTAAACATCACTTCCAGAATAATGATCGTATTAAACCCATCCACCCATACATCCCTGCCGGAAATATCATGGACCGGAACCTGCTTATTCTCCCGTTCTTTAAGCTGTTCCTTTGTAGCAACGCTTCTCACGACCGCAAGTCTCTGACGCTTGGATAGCAATCGGATAGGGGAAAATGCACCCCTATCCGATTGTCACGTTGGCCATCAAATGTGTGCCCGTGCAAGCACAGC
>JAILQQ010000209.1 GCA_024698885.1 Lachnospiraceae bacterium
GCACCGATTTTCGAAGAAAATCGTGTGCTTCGGAATGAACGAAGGTTCATTCCGATCCGGTCAGGCTTCCTGACCGGATCATTTCCTTGTGACGGCGCAATTACGGCTTGACTTTTTCGCTTCCGGCGGGTATGGTAATAATTGAAATGATCCGGCCGGGGATGAGCCCGGCGGCGATCCATAATGGTAACAGGTATGCGTGAATAGAAGGGTCCTGCTCATGGTACCTGAGGAATGGGTGCAAGTTTTTTTATTGCACTTTTTTTTATCGCAAAGCCTTGACAGAATCGAACGGATGTTTTATATTTATAAAGCGAACAAAAGTTCGATAAATGAGCGGGGCAGATAAGGAGATCAATTATTATGGAAAGAGAAGAAAAGATCAAAGCACTGGACGCGGCGTTAGCCCAGATAGAGAAGCAGTACGGCAAGGGCTCTGTGATGAAGCTCGGCGATAACCGGAAGAATATGAACGTGGAGACGATCCCGACGGGCTCTCTGAGCTTAGATATCGCGCTCGGCATCGGGGGGATCCCCAAGGGCCGGGTGGTGGAGGTTTACGGACCGGAATCCTCCGGTAAGACGACGCTGACCCTGCATATGATCGCAGAGGTGCAGAAACGGGGCGGCATTGCCGGCTTCATAGACGCGGAGCATGCGCTGGATCCGGTTTATGCGCAGAATATCGGCGTGGATATCGATAACCTTTATATATCGCAGCCCGATAACGGAGAGCAGGCGCTTGAGATCGCGGAAACCATGGTGCGTTCCGGCGCCGTGGATATCATCGTCATCGATTCCGTGGCGGCCCTGGTGCCCAAGGCGGAGATCGACGGTGATATGGGAGATTCCCATGTGGGCCTTCACGCCAGACTGATGTCGCAGGCGCTCAGGAAGCTTACCGCCGTGATCAGCAAAACGAACTGCACGGTTGTCTTTATCAATCAGCTGCGGGAAAAAGTCGGCGTCATGTTCGGAAATCCCGAGACGACCACCGGCGGCCGGGCACTTAAATTCTACTCCTCTGTGCGTCTGGACGTGCGCCGGATCGAATCGATCAAGCAGGGCGGCGAGGTGATCGGAAACAGGACCCGGGTAAAGGTGGTAAAGAATAAGGTGGCACCGCCCTTCAAGGAGGCGGAGTTTGATATCATGTTCGGAACCGGGATCTCTACCACGGGAGATATCCTGGATCTTGCGGCGGGGATCGACGTGATCAATAAATCCGGCGCCTGGTATGCCTATGACGGGCAGAAGATCGGACAGGGCCGTGAAAATACGAAGATCTTTCTGGATGAGCATCCGGACATCTTAAAGGATGTGGAGGCAAAGGTCAGAGAACACTATTTCGGAGATGATACCGCGGAAAATACGGAGGAAGAAACGGCGCCGAATTCATAAGCTATGGAACAGTATCTGGTAACAAAGATCGAAAAATATAAGGGCGGCCGGTACAGCGTTTATCTCAACGACGCCTTTGCGTTCCTGCTCTATCGCGGCGACCTCTCACGCTACGGCGTGGAGGAAGGCAAGACGTTAAGTGAGGCGCTTTACCGGGAGATCACAGAGGAACTCCTTTTAAAACGGGCCAGGCTTTATACGATGAACCTTTTGCAGAAGCAGGACCGTACCGAACGGGACCTGCGGCGCAAGCTGAAGGAGGGCCTCTATGATGAGAAGCTGATCGACGGTGCGATCGCCTATGTGAAGGACTACGGCTATCTGGACGACGTGCGTTACGCCTTTCAGTTTATCCGCCTGAAGGCTTCGAAATACAGCTTTGCCGAAATGCGCGGGAAGTTGGCGGAAAAGGGCGTTTCCCGGGAGGATTTTGAGGAGGCGCTTGCGCAGGCGAAAGAAGAAGGGTTTGTTGATGATGACGCGGAAACGGAGGCGATCCGCCGGCTGATCCGCAAAAAATGCCCGGATCCCGCTACGCTCTCCGAGACGGACCGCAACAGGCTTTATGCCTCCCTCTACCGGAAGGGATACGCGGTTTCGGCCGTGGAAAAGGTTTTGGAGGAGCTGACACTGTCTTCAACATTTTCTTGACAAGGATATTTGAAAAGTATAAAATTGATGTGTTGTATTTTTATATGCTTTAGTGTTTTTCAGATCGTTTTCGATAAACATATAAAAATCGTACAATGAAAACAGAATAAGGAGGTGCCCTGTGAAGATCGTTGTGTATGTTCTTATCACAGTGGTTCTTCTTGCCATTGCGGGCTATGTAGCCTACAAGGCCGGCTACGCCGCGAGAATTAAGGACGACGAGCAGAAGATCGGAAGTGCGGAGCAGAAAGCACGGGAGATCATCGACAACGCCTTAAAGACAGCGGAAGAGAAGAAGCGCGAGGGTCTTTTGGAGGTCAAGGAGGAATCGATCAGGACGAAGAATGAGCTTGAGCGAGAGACCAAGGAAAGACGTACGGAGCTTCAGCGTCAGGAACGCAGACTTCAGCAAAAAGAGGAAAACGTAGATAAAAAGACTGACGCCATCGAAAAAAAGGAAGCCAGCCTGCAGGCCAGGGAAGAAGCGCTGAATAAGCAGAAGGAAGAAGTTTCCAAGCTTAACGAGCAACGTGTGCAGGAACTGGAAAGAATCTCGGGCTTAACCTCCGAACAGGCAAAAGAATATCTTTTAAAAATTGTTGAGGACGATGTCAAGCACGAAACCGCCGTGCTTGTCAAGGATCTGGATCTGAAGGCCAGAGAAGAAGCCGGCAAGAAGGCCAGAGAGTATGTCGTGAACGCGATCCAGAAATGCGCGGCCGATCATGTGGCTGAAACGACGATTTCTGTTGTACCGCTGCCGAGCGACGATATGAAAGGCCGGATCATCGGGCGTGAGGGAAGAAATATTCGTACGCTTGAGACCATGACGGGCGTGGATCTGATCATAGACGATACGCCCGAGGCAGTGGTGCTTTCCGCCTTTGATCCCGTCAGACGCGAGGTCGCAAGGATAGCGCTTGAGAAGCTGATCGTGGACGGGCGTATCCATCCCGCCCGTATTGAGGAGATGGTGGAAAAGGCGCAGCGTGAGATCGAGAATACGATCCGGGAAGAAGGCGAGGCAGCTACCATGGAAACAGGGGTGCATGGTCTTCATCCTGAGCTGGTCAAGCTGCTTGGCCGTATGAAATACCGGACAAGCTACGGACAGAACGCGCTGAAGCATTCGATCGAGGTTTCATTGCTCTGCGGCTTACTGGCCGCCGAGGTGGGCGTCGATATCCGTATGGCGAAGCGTGCAGGTCTGCTGCATGATATCGGCAAGGCAGTGGATCATGAAAAAGAAGGCTCGCATATTCAGCTTGGCGTAGAGATATGCAGAAAATTCAAGGAATCAGCGGTTGTTATTAATTCGGTGGAATCCCATCATGGTGATGTGGAACCGCAGTCTCTGATCGCGTGCCTGGTGCAGGCGGCGGATACGATCTCCGCGGCAAGACCCGGCGCAAGGCGTGAGACGCTGGACGCATATACCAACAGACTTAAACAATTAGAAGATATTACGAATTCCTATAAGGGAGTTGAGAAATCTTTTGCTGTTCAGGCAGGCAGAGAGGTTCGGATCATGGTTATTCCTGAGCAGGTGAGCGATGACGATATGGTGCTGATGGCAAGAGACATCAGTAAGCAGATCGAATCCGAGATGAATTATCCGGGTCAGATCAAGGTAAATGTCATCCGCGAAAGCCGTGTTACGGATTACGCAAAGTAAAAACCGAAGGCGATAGAGCCTTTGGAGAAGGTACAAATGATAAGGCTTCGGCGCGCAAAGCGCCGGGGCTT
The DNA here is from genome assembly GCA_024698885.1 of Lachnospiraceae bacterium. GTDB lineage: Bacteria > Bacillota > Clostridia > Lachnospirales > Lachnospiraceae > UBA2868. The sequence continues at coordinate 3,799 of JAILQQ010000209.1, forward strand.
TATTTTTTTTATTCAAATGTGATAAAACACTGGGATTTTTACGGAAAATATAGTATATTATTTATAATTGATGAAATTCAGATCCTTAAACAGGAGGAGGTTAACAATGGCTTCGAAGACAAACAGAAAAAAAGGTTCTGCGAAGGGAGCGGGGTCAAAGGCGGCGACGTCCAAGCTGACAATGCGGCTCACGCTGATCATGTTTGCATTAATCCCTCTGATCGTGACGTCGGTGGCGATCGGAATACTCACGATCAATAAGAGCTCGAGTGAGATAAAAACCTATACGCATGACTCACTGGTTCAGGTTATTTCCGGTGTGGGAAATTCCTTTGAAACGGTCGTTGGTAAAAATAAAGAAATTCTCAAAGGTTATATTACCGCTCCGATCGTAAAGGAGGTTTTAGAGCATCCGGAAAACGCGGAGTTAGCGGCGGCAGCGGAGCAGTATACCCTGGATTATTTCGGGGGACTTTCCGGCTGGGAAGGCCTTTATATAGCGGACTGGAATTCGCAGGTGCTGACGCACCCGAACGAAGGCGCGATCGGTATGGTGCTGCGGGAAGGAGACAGGCTTACCTCTCTTCAGAATTCCATGCTTTCCGCCCCGGACGGGGTCTTTAATACGGGCATCATGACAAGTCCTGTTTCGGGAGAGAATATCATGTCGATGTATACGCCGATCATGGTGAACGGAGAACCTCTGGGCTTTGCGGGCTGCGCTTTCTACGTCAGCAATATCGCGGAGGCGATCACGGATGTTTCGGGACTTGGACTTTCAAGCGCCTATGTTTATATCGTGGATTCGCAGGGCACCATGCTCTTCCATCCGGATGCCGGCAAGATCGGAAACCCTGTGGAAAACGAAGCGGTCAAGTCTCTGGTGGCCGGACTTGCGGCAGGCAAGATGCCGGAGCCGGATGTTATCGAATATAATTATAAGGGCACTGTCAAATACGCCGGCTATTATATCGGGCAAAACGGTTTTTATATCGCGGTGCTCACTGCGGATGAAAAGGATGTGCTTTCCGGCGTTACGGATATCCGCAATACCACGATCATGATCTGCCTGATCTGCCTGATCCTGTTTACGGTCGTCGCGCTGTTAGTGGAACGCGTCATTTCGGTTCCGCTCATTACGATCTCTAAGTCACTGGATGAACTCAGTACCGGTGACGTTACGACGGACTGCAAGGCAAAGACCCATATCCGTGAAACGGTGAGTATTCTGAACTCCTTCTTTACCTTACGGGATGCGCTGAACGGTTCGATGCAATCCGTGAAGGACGCGGCGGGTGAGCTGAACCGCTCCATCGTCAACGTGGACGGTATGACCGGGAATAACGTGGAGGCCGTCTCCCAGATCAATATCGCGGTCAACGAGGTGGCGGAAACCTCCCAGAGCGTTGCCGAAAGCGCGCAGACCATGGCGGAAAAGGCTGTGGACCTCGGTCAGAATATCGAGCAGCTGAATTCGAACGTCGAGAATCTTTTCGCGGCATCGCAGACGATCAAAAACGCGAACATCGACGCGACGGACTGCATGAAATCGGTTTACGCCGGTGCGGATGAATCGGTAGAGGCCATGAAGGAGATCAACAGCAAGATCAATGAAACCAATACGGCGATCGAGCAGATCGGATCCGCGATACAGGCGATCGAGTCCATAGCGGCGCAGACAAACCTGCTGTCCTTAAACGCTTCCATCGAAGCGGCGCGTGCAGGAGACGCAGGACGCGGCTTCGCGGTCGTGGCGGACGAGATCAGAAGCCTTGCGGATTCCTCGGCGGAATCGGCAAAGGATATCCGGCAGATCATCGAAAACGTTATCGCCCTCTCAAGCGGAACAGTGGATATCAGTAACCGCGTATTTGACGTGATCACGAGAGAGCAGACGGATATCGAGCAGGCGCAGGAAAAATTCAATGTGCTGTCTGATTCCGTGGAAGCTTCGATCAGTGAGATCGATACGATCCGTCATATGGCGGAAACCCTTGACAGCATCAAGGATGACCTTACCAATGCAACGACAGACTTGGGCGCGATCTCCGAAGAGCTCGGCGCTTCCGCGCAGGAGGTTGCCGCGTCGTGCCAGAGCGTGACCCAGTCCTGCACGGATACGCAGGAGTCCACGGGTGAGATGCGTAAGGTCAACGAGGAAATGAGCGAGGCGATCGCCTTCTTCCGGCTTTCGTAAGGAAATCCGGCTGATACTTATACCGCTGATGATAGGATGCGGCCTGCGAAGCAGGCCGCATCTGCATGAACAGGAATTCATGCAGAAAGGAGAAACCGAAAGAACATGCTGCCAAGAGCCGAGAGAACCGAAAGAACCCTGATGCATCACGGCAATATCGTGGATTTTTATCAGGACACCATGAAGCTTCCCGACGGGGGGACCGAGTATTTTGATTTTATCAGTCATAAGGGGGCGGCAGCCGTGGTGCCCATCCTGCCGGACGACCGGATCCTGATGGTGAAGCAGTACCGGAACGCGATCGATGACTATACGCTTGAGATCCCGGCGGGAGGCCGCAACGGGGCCGATGAGCCGACCTTTGACTGTGCCGTAAGGGAGCTTGAAGAGGAGACCGGGTACCGGGCGGAGAGAGAGGATGTATCCTTTTTGCTGTCCCTGTATACGACGGTGGCCTTCTGCAATGAGAAGATCGATATTTATCTTGCGAAGAACCTGAAAAAGACGAGCCAGCATCTGGACGATGACGAATTCATCGATGTGGAGGCCTTTACGATCGGGGAGCTGACGGATATGGTGCTTACCGGGAAGATCGTGGACGCAAAGACCATCGCGGCCGTCATGACGGTAGCTTGTATGGATATAAATTCACATAATAAAAACCGCCGTTAATTTTATGTAACCTCTGAAAAAACGGCGCTTTACGAAACAGATACAACATCTTGCCTCTACTTCTTGGCGGGGAACGAGATGTTGTATTTTTTAGGCCCGGTGGGAAAATACGGTCAAAAAAACCGAATTTATTGATTGCAAAACACCGGAAATCTGATTATAATAAACGAGTGATGGGGAGTTTTTCATTTATCCTAAAACCGCAGGGTGGTTGATCGATGCGGTCGGCGGGAATGAAAGGCTTTTTTAGTGCATGGAAACGACTATCACGGCATTCATAACATATTTACATAACACAAAGAAAACATCACATAATACAGAGTTATCCTATCAGCGTGATCTTGTCAAGCTCCAGAAGTATTTAGCGGACCAGAATACCGATACGGCGGATCTCTCCCGGATTTCCGAGAAGGATCTGAGCGCTTATATTACGTCCTTAATGGACGCGGGCTTTAAGGCGGCGACTGTTTCCCGCAGTATCGCCTCGATCAAGGCTTTTTTTAACTATTGTCAGAAAATGGATCTGATCGATCATGATCCGTCCCATGACCTGAAGGCACCGAAGATCGAAAAGAAACTGCCCGAGATCCTGACCATGGATGAGGTGGTGCGGCTCCTTGAGCAGCCGAAGGCAGATACGCCGAAGGAGATCCGGGACAAGGCGATGCTTGAGCTTCTGTACGCGACGGGGATCCGGGTCTCTGAGCTGATCGGCCTGCAGGTGGATGACGTTAATATCAAGATGTGCTATATCATGTGCCGTGACAATAATAAAGAGAGAGTGATCCCTTTCGGCCATAAGGCGAAGGACGCGCTGCAGCGCTATATGAAATCCTCCCGGGAGACGATGATCAATGACAAGCATTCCAAGGTGCTTTTCGTCAATTGCTCCGGCACGCCCATGAGCAGACAGGGTTTTTGGAAGCTGATCAAATATTATGCCAAGCGGGCAGGGATAGGCGGTGATATTACGCCGCATACCTTAAGGCATTCGTTCGCCGCTCATCTCGTGGAGAACGGCGCGGATCTGCGGGCTGTTCAGGAGATGCTCGGGCATTCGGATATTTCGACCACGCAGATCTATGCGACGCTGAACCACAGTCATATCCGGGAGGTTTATTCCAAGGCGCATCCGAGGGGGTAGAAAATGCTTGCCGCTGATTTTCATCTTCATACGGCGCATTCCGCTGATTCCGACGAGCCCATGGAAAGGATGATCGAGAGTGCGATCGAAAAAGGGCTTAAGCAGATCTGTTTTACAGAGCATTACGACATGGATTTTCCCGCAGACGCCGAGGGAATTGACTTTCAGCTCGATACGGAGTCCTATTACCGGCATTATCTGAAATGCCGCGACCGGTACGGAGACCGGATCCGGATCGGCTTTGGCGTGGAGTACGGACTGCAGCTGCATCTGACCAAGCGGTGCCACGCCTATATCGGGGCCTATCCCTTTGATTTCGTGATCGGCTCCTCGCACCTCGTAAACGGAAAGGACCCCTACCTTTCGGAATATTTCGAGGGCAGAAGCGAGAGAGAGGCTTTTCTTGAATACTTCGAAGGGGAGCTGGCTGCCGCGCAGGCCTTTGATGATTTCGACGTTTACGGGCATCTCGATTATGTGGTGCGGTACGGGCCGAACAAGGACCGTGATTATTCCTATCAAGCCTATGCGGATATCCTGGATGAGATCTTAAAAACCCTGATCGGAAAAGGGAAGGGGATAGAGGTCAATACCGGCTGGATCGACAGAGGCTTACGGGGGACGAATCCCGGGACGGATGTCTTAAAGCGGTACAGAGAGCTTGGCGGCGAGATTTTGACGGTGGGTTCCGACGCCCATCAGAGCGACCGGATCGCCTGCGGCTTTGACCGGGCTCTTGCCTGTATCCGCGAAGCCGGGTTCCGATATGTAACAGTTTTTGAAAAACGCAGGCCAGAATTTGTAACTTTGCCTTAGGGGAGAGATCTTCAGATCGCCTCTTCGATGGATTGTGTCATGGCTCCGGCGAAAGGGAGGCGCCGGAGCCGTTTTGCGTGATAAGGCCGTCAAATGACTCACACCTTTAAAAAACGAAGAGAGTCATTATCACTTGAAAGGCTACACCTGTAGATGTATAATACTAATACGCCTACAGGTGTATTTAATGTAACATGGGCAACGACAGTAATTTTGAAGGGGATCATATGATCATATATCACGGATCTGAGCATATAATTGAGAAGCCTGTTTATCACGGCGGAAGAAGAAACAATGATTATGGCTATGGGTTTTACTGTACTGAATACCCGGATATGGCCAGAGAGTGGAGTGCTTCGCCTGGCCGGGCAGGGATACTGAACAGTTATGAGTTTGATACAGATTGTCTTTCCGTTCTTGATCTGAATGAGCATTCCATACTTACCTGGCTGTCTGTGCTGCTTCAGAACAGGGTATTTCAGCTGAATTCCCCCCTTGCCAGAGAAGTGTATTCTTATTTGATCGAAGAGTTTGGGATTGACTACGGATCTTACGATGTTATCACCGGATACAGAGCGGATGACAGCTATTTTTCTTTTGCACAGGACTTTATTAACGGAACTATTTCGGTTACACAGCTCCGTCAGGCTATGCAATTGGGTAATATGGGCAATCAGATCGTACTGATCAGCAGAGGATCCTATGATCATATAAAATACACCGGCTATGAAGAGGTTGACAGCAATATATGGTATCCCAGGAGAAAATCAAGAGATGATAAGGCCAGAAAAGATTATTATTCTGCAGATAAATACAGATATATCCGCGGGGATATCTATATAACCAGAATAATTGATGAAGGGATGAAGAAAGAAGATGTACGCTTACAGTGATATGTATGTAGAGAAGGCCCAATCTGCTCTTGGAGACATGCTCCACTATGCTGTTTACGATATGGGCATGGATTTATCAGAGTTTTATGGTCATTTTCTAAATTCCAGGATCGCCTATTGTTTCGGATTGGGCGATCCCAAATATACTGTTGGCATGTCAGGCATAGAATTGGCCATAGAGGTAATGCGCTCCGCTACAAACCGGTATATTGAAACGGTTCCTGCATATATCATGGATAAAAGCCCTGTTTACTGGTCCGGATGGGCGGTTGCATATTATGAATGGTACAGTAATATCCCGTTTGAACGGATAAATGAATATGTTCCTATCGATGAGATCAGGGATATGTACAATCCGTATCACGAAGCGGATATTACGAAGTTTACAGATGAGATCGACCGAAGGATGGGGCGACGCCATGAAGAATCCCGCCTTGCCAGATTGCGAGCCTATGCGGGTTTGTCACAGAGGATGCTTGCGGAGCGCTCAGGGGTATCCGTCAGGATGATAGAACAGTACGAGCAGAAGAAAAAGGATATAAACCGGGCATCTTCCGACACGGTGTATAAATTATCCCGGGCGTTGAACTGTCGGATGGAAGATCTGCTGGATATACTGTAAAACTATATACAAAAGCTGAGACAACGGGGACGGACGAGCCGAGATTTTCGTTGATATCGAGCTGGGATTTTGCTACAATTTATTTGTATAAGTATGCTGTTTGGGAGGGGTTAAGAAGCACGGATGGCTAAGACAATAAGAAGGTTCGTGAGCAAGAATCTGCCAATTGGAAGGCGGTGATCATTATGCCAGAAAAAAGAATGACATGGGAAGAGATACAGAAAGCCTATCCGGATCAATGGGTGGGGCTTGTGGATGTGAAGTACCTGAACGATGATGGGATATCCATAGAATCCGCAGTTATAAAATACACAGACAAGTTAAAAAGTGAGCTTACAAGAATGATGCTGGATGGAGAGATCATTGCCCGTTATATTACACCTCAGTTCTGCTGGAGAACTGTAAATGTTTTTTGAGGAGATTCTAAAGAGGAGTTGACAGCTATGAGTCAGAAAGAACCGTCCCCGTTGACTGCCCGTTGACTCGTTGGTGAAATACATAAAAAGATGTCGGGAGCAAGACAAAAGAACCGTCCCTTGTCTTGTGAACGTAAAAAGGCAGGAGGAAAGAAGAATGAAAAGTATAGCAATAAACCCACTGTTTGCCGCTTTATTTGACAGTGAAAAAGAGTATATTAATCATTCTATTGATTTCTTGTATAGTCAGCATCACCTGGAACAGGTGAACGACGAAACGCAGAAAGTGATTGATGATGCACTTTCCGGAGAGGGAATTATGGGAAGCTATGATACAGTAGAGGATTTGATGGTGGCGTTGGATGCGTAAGATAGAACCTACTGTTAAGTTCAAGAAGGATTATAAGAGGCTAAAGAAGCAGCCTTTCTATGATGAAGCTTTTAAAGAGGAGTTTACCGGGGTTATCCGTAAGCTGGCCAATGATATCCCGCTTGAGGAAAAATATAGGGATCACCGGCTTCAAGGGCAAAACGGAAATGTCAGGGAATGTCATATTGCTCCGGATTGGTTGCTGGTTTATTTGAAAGACAGTGAGGGGTTAAAGCTGATTTTACTTAGGACAGGTACACACAGTAATATTTTTTAGTGTTTTGCTGAAAGGACAGTTATGGATAGATCGAACACAATTTGCTCGGCTCGGCGGCTCAGCGGTTCAGTGGCTATTATTATGTAAAAACACAGGGGCGTACTGCGCCCTCGCGTGCCCTTCGGGGTATTTTGAAATGGAATACAGTATCGACACGAGAGGAACAGATTGATGACAGTATTGAATGAATTAGATTCAACTTGTGGGATTACAGACGATGAGCTGACACATCGGTTTAAGGAATCCATCCGGATAGATAATGAGATAAGAAAAATAAAAGGACTTCCCATTGCAGGATATGAGGACGAGACAAGAAGAGCATATCTTGAGTATCCCGATGGAAGGCGTGAATATGTCGGAGAGTGAAAAAATCATGCTGCCGGAGGTTATGGTGATCGCAGAGAAGAAAGATTTTACTTTTGAGACAGTTTTATCTACACAGAGGAATCTTCTGCTGTTGAAGAAAGCAAAAGAACAGGGATATTTTGTCAGAGGGATATATGTATTGACGGAAAACGCGGACATCAATGTGGCTCGCGTGAATGCAAGAGTAGCGTTGGGCGGACACGGTGTTCCGGAGAGTAAAATCCGCTCAGGATATGAAAAGGCACTTGCCTTAATACCACAGCTGGTAGAGGTATGCGATATTCTGCATATATACGATAACACAAAGGAACCATTCAGGATTTTTAAGAAAAGGAAAGATATCTATTATCGGTGGAATAACAGATACTGGAGCAACGAGAAAATTGAAGCGTTGTCCGGGATAGATGAGTATGAGAATTTGCTGGAATTATAAAGTATTTAACGAAAACCTGTTGACAGGCGTAAACAGGCAGATTAGACTTTCGGTTCGGTTCGGTTCGGTTCGGCGGGCTATTATTACGTAAAATCACAGGGGCGTATTGCGCCCTCGCGTACCCATCGGGGTATTTTGAAATGGAATACATAAATGACGGGGACTGTCCCTGGTCTTAAGATGTGGAGGTGATTAAGAATGCTGTCTATAATAAATGAGAGTTCTTTTGAGACTCCTCGAGAAATAGAGTCACGATATCCTCGGTGTA
>JAILQQ010000148.1 GCA_024698885.1 Lachnospiraceae bacterium
TAGCAAACGACAAAACTCTTTTCGTTTTGTCGTTTGCTGCGCCGGATTTTGGCCGCTTCCTGCGGCATATTTCCTTACAAAATCCGTGCGCATCCTCGCGGAGCGTTATAGTAAACGCAATTACTTATTGCGTTTACTATATAACGGTTCAATGGCTGTCTATGATCTCCCGGGCGATCTGCCCCTTGCTGACGCATCGGTCCATGGCCGCTTTCTCTATAGTGCGGTGGGCGTTTTCCTCGCTCATCCCCTCTTTATCGATCAGGATCCATTTTGCCTTGTTGACAATACGGATCTCCTTCATCTTATCCTCCAGCGTGATCGCACGCTTCTGCTCATGCCGGAACTTTCTCTGGATACCGCAGAGGGTACGCACGCTCTGGGAAAGAGCCTGTCCGCTGATCGGCTTGGAGAGCACCATAACGCCGTAATCAGACACATAGTTCCCCGTATCCCATTTTTTATCCTCCGAGGTGACGAGAATAACACCGGAATTGTATTTCTCGCTGATATCTATGGAAAGCTCCATGCCTGTTTCATCGGAGAGCGGCATATTGATCACGACCACATCATAGGTTCTTGTAAGCAGCTCGCGTCTTGCCTGCGCCGCGCTTTTTATGACGTCGACAGTCTCATATCTTCTGCTGTCCATGGCCCGCGAAAAAAACGAAAAGAATTTGTCCTCGGATGAGATCACTAACAGCGAATATCTGATTTCTCTTTTTTCGCCCATTGCTGCCATACTTTATTTACAATACCGGTTGATAATTTCCTCTGGAACATGCTCTTTGATAAACTCACTGGCAAGCGCCGCCTTTCTGGCTTCCTTAAAGGAACGCGGGAGGAACGCACTGCTCTCGTCCATCTCCTTGGGGAGCGGGAGGCTTCTCTCAACGCCCTCGAGCCCGGCATAGATCAGAAGGGCGTATACCAGATACGGATTGCTGGAGGCATCCGGAGATCTTAATTCGGTACGGAATATATCCTTGTACCGTGAAATATAGAAAAGCTCCGAATTCCCGTCACTGGACCAGTCCGCCCGGTCGGGCGCCGTGGCCATGCCAAACCTTGTATAGGAATCCTCCGAGGGATTCAGGAATAACGTAATATCCCTGATCTTATCCATGATCCCGGCGGAAACCTCGTTGCAGATATCCTTCCCCTGGCTGTCGGTAGCGCAGATATCGATATGATAACCGTTGCCGGCCTGATCCCGCAAAGGCATCGGAGAAAAATCCGCATACAATCCGCTGCGGTCTGCCACCGTCGATACGATCATCTTAAAGGTCGTCATCTGGTCTGCCGCTTTCACGGGCTTTCCGTGGTGAAAATCGATCTCATTCTGTCCGGGGCCCCGCTCATGGTGCGAGCGTACGGGCCTTAATCCCATCTCTTCCATCGTAAGGCAGATCTCGCGCCTTACGTTCTCGCCGCGGTCAAGCGGCGCGATATCCATATAGCCTGCCTGATCATACGGGATCCTCGTCGGTCTTCCCTCCTCATCCTTTAAGAACAGATAGAACTCCGCTTCCGAACCGAAGCGGAAGATGATCCCCTTCTGCTCGGCTGCCTTTACCGCTTTCTTTAGGATGATCCGGGTATCCGCCTCAAAAGGCTGATTCTTTGGCGTAAATACATCGCAGAACAGCCGGACCACCTTGCCGGATTCGGACCGCCACGGAAGAACGGCCAGTGTCTCAAGATCGGGCTTCAGAAACAGATTCGTATAAACGCTTCCTTCAAAGCCGGCAATATCTCTCGCGTTGATGGGAATGCCGTCAAAAAGCGCCTTTTGCAGTTCTCCCGGCATGACCGAAATATTCTTCTGTATACCGAAAGCATCCCGGAAGGCCAGTCTGATAAATTTGACATCCTCCTCCTCGACATACTGCATGATCTCTTCGGGCGAGTATTCCATAACGTATTCCTCTTCATCAATTGCTATAAAAAAGGCGTTTCATCAGGATAGAAACTCTATCTTGAATGAACGCCCTTGCTCAACACTGATACTATAAACAATCTCCCGTGATCTGTCAAGAAAAAAATGTACAATGAAATCCATCCCGGCGCAAATTACTGAATCGTACCCGTAAATACCAGCACCGTAGCGATAATACCGAGGACAAAAAATCCGATCCCGATGATCAGCGTTCCACCGGAAGGATCCATAAATTCCTCCGGATTGTCCGGGTTGATCCGAAGCGTCCTGTGATGACCGGGTGCCACGTACTTGCTGGTATAGGAGTTCGAACCAAGCGTAATGGTCCTTCCGTTATACTCGATCTCCCAGGTCGGATTATAGGTCCTTTTGCCGCGCCCGTTCGAATCATGGGAGCGGGAGGTATTAACAGCTATGCATTCAGCCCTTACCTTCTCCGAGCATCTCTTTCGCTTCAGCAGGTCGAACACTATGAGGACAATACCGATCACAGCAAACAATATGGTTATAACAGCAGGCATCATTTTCTTATCACTCCTTTCGGTATACTGAACACAAAATAATGTTACCGTAAAGCGAAAGAAAAATCATCCGCTTTTGCATATTCGGTCGGTTTTTCTGCTTATTCGGTGTTCACAGGTCCTAAGGCGCGATCAGGATCGCGCGGCACGGCGCTCCGTCAGAGCCTCCCAGATTGACCGGCATCGCGTTTAACAGGTAGATCCCCTCTTCTACCCCGTCAAGCCTTATTCCCTCTAAGAGGACGATCTCCGCGCCGAGCATGATCAGATGGACATTCCTTGGTGCGTCCTCCGGTCCTACGGTCTGCGATTCGTTCCCGAAAAGAAGGATCCCGTGTTTGGCAAATACCCGGGCCGCTCCTTCCGAAACAAACGCCTTTCCTTTGACAAGGATCCTTTTTGCGGCATCCGTCCGAGCGCCGGGAACGGCCGCGTTTTTCTGTGCCGCTTCCGCCTTTTCAAGGATCCGCAGGGCGTCTGCCTCTGTCAGCTCCCCTTCATGCGCCGTCACATACGCATAGCCCACAAACCGCTCCGCGTCGACCTCGTCGATCGTTTTGCCGCCGTCTATAAAGTGGAAAGGAGCGTCAACATGCGTCCCGTTATGGGCACACATCTTAAACGCGGTCAGGTTGCAGACCGCTCCCTCGCTTTTCTTTAGGATCTCAAACCGCTCCGGAGCGGGATCTCCAGGAAATACGACACAACCGAAAACTTCCTGTGAAATATCATAGATCTTCATTTCTTTTCTCCCTCCTCCGATCTGCCCGCACTGCCGGCTAGCACCAGAAAACCGGAAGCTCCGGCTCCCGCAGCTCGCACTGAAAGCGCTCCGCAGGCACGGCGGCGTGAAAACCTTTCCCCGACAGGATGATACGCACGTAGTCCTTTGCCGAGGTTAGACGTTCCTCCGTCACCATCGGGAAGATCAGCTCCTCCTTCAGATTATCCACGGTATGGATATCCGATCCGCAGGTCATCCTCATCCCTTGAGATGAGGCATATTCGTAAGCACGGCGGTCCATATAGGGCAGATTGCCGCTGTTTGCGATCTCCCAGGCATCGCAGTGATGCGGATGCAGACGGATCTCATCCATATAGCCCCGTTCCCGAAAAGGGTGGGCCTGTACCACCAGTCCGCCCTCCGCGTGCACCAGCTCATACTGCTGCTCCTGCGTCAGGCGTATGATCTCGGGATGCGCTTTCAGCCAGTCCGGTGCCAGTCCGTAGATCAGAAAATCCTCTCCCGTGCCGTAGGTGCTTTCCCATCCGAAGAACACGCTCATCCCGATCTTCTCTCCGGCTTCCTTTGTGATATAGTAGCTCCTGCAGTACCGGTCGACCCATTCGTCCCAGGGGAGTGAGCGCGGAACACAGGTATTGCCAAGGTAAAAATGCTCCGTGATAAAAATGCCGTCATATCCAAGCGCCTGATACCCTTCCAGATAGTCAGGGCCCTTCGACCGGGCGCAGGCTGATGAATCCGCCGTATGCAGATGTGTTTCATATTTATAAGACATGATATTTCTCCCGCGCCTACTTTCCTCTGTGATCCACCGCTTCCTGTATATTGCGGTACATGCCGTAGGCCTTCATGGCCTTTCGCGCCATAAGCAGTTTTTCGGCATCCGGCTTTCTGCCGGATTCGATCTCCTTTATCAGAAGGTCGATGTGATAGCGCATGGTCATCATGGTATCCGCCATATTCCGCATGATGTCGATGATGTTTTTCTGGTTTTCCCTGACGAAATCCACCAGCTCATCCTCGGTGATCCGCAGGGTCATCAGGTCGGAAAAGGCGATGATCGTATAGATCGAAGGCCTGTGCAGCAGCAGACCGAATTCTCCGAAACAGCGCTGCGGGCCGATGATCCCGATCAAGGTCTCATACTTTGTTCCGTATCCCACATAGACCTCCGCATGTCCCGATATGATCTTATACATATTCGCGTTGGTTTCCCCCTCGCGCAGGATGGTCTCCTCCGCCGGAAATCTTACAATCTTTGTCTTCATAGCTGTTCACTCATGCGCCAAATGTCAGCGATTATTTCCGCAGATGGGCGTCCCTGTTTCTTTTCATTTCATACATTTTGGCGTCGGAAAGCTGGATCAGGCTGTCAAGCTCATTTTCGTCGCCCTTCAGTCTGGCGATGATGGGACCGTAGCTCATATCGATCTTATACGGTAAATTGCTGGTCGCATTGTAGTTTTTGAGCAGCGCCTCGACACGATCGGCAAAATCCTGCTTCTCATGCTCCGATCCGTTGCTGGCCCCTATCAGAAGGAATTCATCTCCGCCGATCCTAAAGGCCATATCCCCTTCCTTAAGAGCTTCCCGGATGATCTTCGAAAGCTCGGTGATCGCCCGGTCTCCCTGTTCATGGCCGAAATTGTCATTGATATATTTCAGGCCGTTCATGTCGACAATGCACAAAAACAGCACTTTCCCGCCGTTTAATACTTCCTGGTAGAGCCTCGTCGCATAATACTCCATTCCCTTTCTGTTATAAAATCCCGTCAGCGGATCCGTGAGCAGCTCTCTTCTTAAGATCTTCTGCTGCTTTTTCAGCCGGTTGTAATGCTCGGTGGCGTCTATCAGTACAAACAGCTTGCCGAAGCTCTCTCCTTCATACCGGAGATCATTTTCCTCCGGCGTAAAGATCCGGTCATTGATCTGGATCGTTCTGCCATGCAGGATCGCATCCCTGACGGACTCGATCACCGGCCCCGGATTTGTTTCGATCCTCGGATACAGCTCCTTCGCCGGTTCATTGAAGTACTGGATCTCTCCGTCATTATCAACCGCGATCACTCCCTCGGAAAGCCTGTCCACCATAAAGTCGCGGGCGATATCTTTTGTCCCCAGAAGGTTAAACTTGAATATCGACACAAACATGATGATCGTACCGAGCATAGATCCGATCATCGTAAGGTCATACATTTTGATGGGCTGAAAGACCTGCACCAGGAAAAAAACACTCTCGATGAACATCGCTAAGATCACAATAAAGAGGCGGCGTTCCACCGCCTTCTTTTTTTCCCTGACAAAGGAAACGATAAGCGCCGTGATCCCGAGAATGATATATATTCCCTGCAGCAGAAAGAACATGCTGTGCACCACGCCGTTTTTATGCACAAAAACCGGAAGCTGGCCGTCTAATATAAAGTCAGTGTCATAATAATACAGACTATGGTACTGGAGCGTCAGTATGGTGACGTATATTCCCACCTGAATGAGCACGAGCACCCTTACGATCATACGCGGTATTTTGATCCCGCACAGCTCAAAGGCAAACAGGAAGAGAGAAAAGCCGATCCATACCCGCCCGGAATAGGAAAGCTGCAGGGCCGTCAGATAAGCTTCCCCGTTCTGGGCCTTCATTTCGAGAAGATATCCAAGATTATTGACAAGAGACGCCACACAGCCAAAGAACAGATAGGCGCGCAGGGAATCCTTCCAGCTTTTCAGTACCAGCCAGCCCTCGACAAATAATCCGATGATACCGATATATTGAACAGCAAGCGCTAAGTAATACATTCAGCAGTCTCCCTATTGTACTATGATCCCGCTTTTTTTGTTCTTCCAGTCAAGGATCGGTCTGGCATCCGGCTCAAACAGATCCTCCGGGATATCCACCCGGTCAAAAAAACGGTGCTCCAATACCTCGGAATCCGCATCGGATATCCTGCCCTCGAACGAGTCCGTGATAAATATCACAGACAGGGAATACACCACATCCCCGTTAGGATAGTGTATTTCTCTGACCGGTCCCGAATAAAGCCCGTAAAGCCTGAGATCCCTGACTTTGATCCCGACCTCCTCGGCGATCTCTCTTTCGGCCGCTTCGATAAAGGTTTCTACCGGCTCTAATGCTCCTCCCGGAACGCACCACTCCCCGGTATCGCTCCTTCTCTGCAGAAGAAGCTGTCCCTTCTCATTCTCGATCAGGACACCGCATCCCACCGTCATGACCAGTCCGTGTCCGATGACTTTCCGCAGTTCTCCGATATAGTCCATTTCATTTCCTCTTCTGAGCTGGTTCGATCTGACTTCACCCGAGCGCCACATCAAGCGCCATCATAAGGGTAAAGCCCATGACAAACATGACCACGCCGATGTTGGAGTGCTCTCCCTCTGACATTTCCGGGATCAGCTCCTCCACCACTACATACATCATCGCGCCGGCCGCAAAGCTTAGCAGATACGGCATGGCCGGAATGATAAAGCCTGCTGCCACTATGGTGAGCACGGCGCCTACCGGTTCAACCGCGCCGGACAGCACGCCGTAGAAAAAAGCCTTTCCTTTGCTGTTTCCCTCCGCGCAAAGCGGCATTGATATGATCGCTCCCTCGGGGAAATTCTGGATCGCGATCCCAAGCGCGAGCGCCAGAGCGCCGCCGGAAGTGATCATCGTATTTCCCGAAGCCAGTCCGGCCAGCACAACGCCTACCGCCATGCCTTCGGGGATATTATGCAGCGTGACGGCAAGCACCATCATAGTCGTCCTCTTAAACGTTGCCGCGGGACCCTCCGCTTTTTCCGCGTTCAGATGCAGATGCGGTATCACGCTGTCCAGCATAAGAAGGAATAACGTTCCCAGCCAGAACCCGATAAACGCGGGCAGGAAGCTCAGTTTCCCCATGTCCACGCACTGTTCCATGGCAGGAATAATGAGGCTCCATATGGAAGCCGCGACCATGACTCCTGCCGCGAATCCCGAAAGGGCCCTTTGTACCGACAGCTTCAGCTCATTCTTCATAAAGAAGACACAGGCCGCGCCCAGAGAGGTCCCGATAAACGGTATCATGATCCCCGATATGATATCTGTTGTCATATGATCCCCCTTATCTGCGCCGATGTTACTTTTCGGTCATAAACAGCAGTCCGAAGGTACCGGGACCACAGTTCACCGCAATAGCCGGAGATGCCTGATGGAAATGGATTTCTTCAAAGCTCATTTTTTTGGCGATCTCCTCCGCGATCTCTTCTTTTTCCTTATTATTGAGACCAACGTAAGTAACAAAGAGAATACGATTGTCTATCTTATTGATCGTATTTAAGGACGAGGAGATATATTTCCGCCACGAGTCGTCTCTGGTCCCGAAATATAAACCGGCCAGTGAAAGCTTACCCTTCTTCAAAGCAAGTACCGGATGGAACGTGAGAGCATTAACGATGTCCGCCGTCCTCCTGCCGATCTGCCCGGCTCTCGCCAGATACTCCAGGGAATCAACCACAAAGCTGGTATGCACCCTATCTCTGGCAGTAAGTACCCTCTCCACGATCTCCGCAGCGCCATATCCTCCTTCCTCCAGTCTCGCAGCCTCTATAGCCATAAGTCCCTGGCCGCTTGACAGATGCCCGGAATCAATAACAAATACATTGTCAAAGGACCTGCCCGCTTCAGCAGCCGCGTGATATCCCGAATTCTTTACAACGGAGGATATGGATATATGGACCACATTGTTGGCATGCTCCAGCTGCCTTGCAAAAAACGCTTCATAATAGGCAACGTCGGGAACCTTGGTCTCAACAAACTGATCCTCATCTGCCATATAAGCCAGAAGTCCTGAAGTATCTATCTCTATGCCATCCCGGAAAACGCCCGCCTCTGTATTGACCAGATGAGGAATGACCTTGATATGATATCTGTCCAAAAGCTCCTGCGGAATATCCGCAACGGATTCCGTGGTGATAACAACTTCCGCCTTAGCCCGGTGATCTTTGATCCAGAGAGTACTCTCTTCCACAATTTCTCCTCCGGTCGTGGTTACCGTTACAAGTTCATTGGGCAGAAGGCGTCTGAGCTCCTTTTCAAGGAGCTCGCCGTTTATCGGTTTGACCAGATAACCGTCGAAGCCTTCTTTTACATAAAGTGCTTTTGTATCGCCGCCGGCGTTGGCAGTAAGCGCCACGATCTTGGATTCTTTACACAACCCGCCCTTCTGCTCGCGGATCATATGCAGGCATTCAATACCGTCGATCTCCGGCATAAGGTGATCCATGAATATGACATGGAACTTCGTCTCAACGGTCTTCTCCAACGCCGCCATGGCACTGGCGGCAGTAACAACGTTCACCTTGGTACCACGGAGAAGTTTCTCAACGACCATCAGATTCGTCTCTGTATCATCAACAACCAGAACGTTAGCCTCAGGTGCCTCAAAGCTCTGGTGATAGCCCTCCATCTGCAGGAGATTGTTGTGCGTGGAAAGGTCAATGACGCCGATGGTACCTGCCGATACACTCCTCTGAGGAATTTCTATGATAAATGTGGAGCCCTTGGTATATACGGAGTTTACCGTGATCTTTCCGCCCATGATATCCACTAACTGCTTCACGATGGACAGCCCCAGACCTGTTCCCTCAATGTATCTGTTTTCCGTTTCGTCCACCCGTTTAAAGGCCGTGAAGAGGTACGGAATGTTCTCTTTTTTGATACCCATTCCGGTATCGGAAACAGAATATATCACCGTAACATTATTGCTTTCCTCTCTTCTGCACTGGATGTTTAATGTAACAGAACCTTCCTTGGTGTACTTAATGGCATTATTCAATACATTGATCAGGATCTGTTTGATCCTGACTTCATCGCCGAAGAGTTCTTCCGGAAGGTCGGGCGCCACGTCGACCTTAAATTCAAGGCCTTTATCCTTGGCACGGATCCAAAGCATTCCGACGATGTCGGAGAGCATATCTCCCATTCTGTATGACACAGTCGTCAGCTGCATCTGTCCGGAATCCAGCTTGGACATATCCAGAATGTCATTGATCAGGTGAAGCAGCATATTACCGGCAGATCTGATATTGGCCGCATCCTCGTTGATCTCATCGGAAACATTCTCCCGCAGGATCATCTCGTTGAGGCCGATGATGGTATTTATAGGCGTACGGATCTCATGGCTCATGGAAGAGAAGAAACGATTCTGCGCGGCATTCAGTTTTTCTATCTCCTCCTTCTGCCTGTTAGACTCCAGTATCCTGCCGTACGTACTGTGTTTGACATACATTATGATAATACTTAAGATTACCCAGATAACCATGTATATCGTAAAGTATTTTACGGCGCCGTACTTTACATGATCCTGCATGGCCAGCGTGATATAATAATACAGAACCGTCCCATTAGAAAAAAGGAATATGGTCAGATACGCTGACAGCGGCATATACAGCAGTAACGGCATGATCAGGGACATCACGATGATAAGCGTTGTGTCCATAACCCCCGACCTTATGGAGTCCAGTATGGTAACAACGATCGACAGACCTAAAATGAAGAAGGTATTCAGTATATTCGCGGTCTTTAAGAGCTTATACCGCCTGTCAATGTCTTGCATGACATAGTAGCATACCACGGAAAATGATGCCGTAGCCAATCCTGAGATTCCGTAGGCAAGTCTGGACCATGCGACCAGGGCTCCGTAATCTTCTGCAAAGACGAACGTATATATCATGTGGAAGACCTCATATATGGTGATCCCCACAAAAAACCAGAAGTCAACCTTTACAGCAGATTGGTATACAAATTTTTCCGTCTCGCGGTTTCGTTCAAAAAATTTTCTCATGGCCTAATCCTCCTCCGGCAAAAACGCCGGATCATCGCCATTGCCGTCCCCTGCATCTGTGCCGGGCTCTTCTGGGGCAAATTCCATTATTTCGTCATCGAGAACGAATTCCATAACCTCTGCGTCTTCATCTCCTTCAGCCGCTTCCGCCTCCATCGGTTCTCCGTAAGCCCCGGCGATCCCTTCCGCAAGCCGCATAAATTCAGCCATAGTTGTCTCATGATGATCCCGGATAAATTCCTCATCCAAAGCCCCGGCCGCTTCTTCCAATGCCTTGGCCATATCGCTTAACTTAGCCGCGCCGATCATCTTGGAGGTACTCTTTAAGGCGTGAACAATAATTTTATAGTTGGGGTAGTCTTTTTGATCGCAGAACGTGACAGCGTCCTTCTGCTTCCCGGGAGCGTTTTTCGCGTACTCCAAAAGGATCTGCTTGTACAGGTCCTCGTCATCCTGGCAATAATGCAGGCCTGTCTGGGTGTCGACCCCTAAAGCTGCCACCTGCTCAAGCGGAGAAAGGTGTAAGTCTGCCCCGGTTTCCGGCAGGGTGTCTGGTGCGCCTTCCAAAACGGGGAGAACAGGGGCTGGCACCGGTTCTTCCGCAGCGTAGCCATGAGCCTCCTCTTCACTTTCCAATACATCGACGCAAAGCTCCTTCGGCAATACCTTACGGAGCACACGTTCTAATTCCGAAAGCTCAATCGGTTTACTGATAAAGCCGTCAAAGCCCTCTCTCAGGAACATTTTCTTCGCCGAGCTTACCGCGTTTGCGGTTAATGTAACGATGGGCACATCTTTATGCCGTCTTGTGAGAACGGTCCTGATCCGTTTCATAGCCTCGATCCCGTCCATCTCCGGCATCATATGGTCCATGAAAATGATATCGTAATCGCCCGTCTCACACATGGCGATGGATTCTTTTCCGGAATCCGCCGTAAATACTTCCATGCCATAACGCCTGAAAATACTCTTTGCAACCATGTGGTTCATCGGCTCGTCATCCACTACCAGGGCCTTTACGCCGCTGCACATGAGCCTGACCGCTCTGTTCTCTTCCACAGAAGGATCCTGGTTAAGCAGGGCAACAACGGGAAAGCAATAGAAGGGCTTTGGCAATATCCTCATTTTTGACCCCGGCTTCAGGCAGAAATCAGGATTGGCGATAATGGCCACAACCATTCTATTCGTAAAGCTTTCTATAAGCTCGATATTCTCCATATACTCTTCCAGGCCGACAAACAGATGGGTCAGCTGCATGCTGTCCGTTAATTCACGCAGCTTGTCAGGCGTCTCAACCCAGCGCATCACCACGCCAAGCCCCTGAACGATATCCTTCACCATAACGTTGTAGAACTCGCGGACCTGGAGGTTCTGGAATTTGCCGAAATGTAAAAACGCGCCGATGCTGATATCATCTTTTGTCCTCAGCGACATGCACTTGGAGGGATCTATCACCTCCTGGGGAATAGAAACCTTAATCTTGGTTCCCTTGCCCAGTTCGGAATTGATGATCATAAAACCGCCTAACGCCTTAACAAACCCCGAAACAATGGCCATACCAAGTCCGAGGCCGCTGGTGGATCTGGTCCTTCCGGAATCGCCCTGGTAGAAACGCTCGTAGATATGCTCCCGCTCATACGGGCTCATACCTATACCGGTATCTTCTACTTCAATACAGAGGTTAATACCGTAATCCTGGGAAATGGAAAATATATGGACATACACGCCGCCTTCTTTGGTATATTTAAGTCCGTTGGAAATGAGATGCCACAGGATCTTTTTCAGTTTGGGAACATCTGTGGCCATCATGGCGGGACAGGCTGCGTCCACATCAACGATCAGTTCAAGATGTTCCGGTTTGATACTGGTTATCTCCGTAACAACATCGTTTACTACAGAAGAAAGCATGTAGCGTTCCGTATTAACAGCCAGCTTCTTCATTTCTATCTCGGAGTAATCCAGAATGTCACTGATCTGCTCGGCAACACGCTTTCCTGCATTCTTGACCGCAGCCATATCCGTCTGGATATCCGGGTTATCCTCTTTTTCCATACAAGCATCCGTAAGACCGATAACCGCATTGATCGGTGTCCTGACCTCATGTGACACATTGGCAAGGAAATCATTCAGACGCGTAGTGGCCCCCTGGAGAAGTTCGATCTCGTCCTGGGAATGGTAAAGGATCTCAGCCCATTTTCTGATGATGATCCCGGCACTCCAGCCCACTATGAGAATGAGGAAAATGTTGAGGATGGTTCCGGAGATCATCGAACGGTCAAAGCTATAGCCCTGCAGCCACATCGCCCCCAGATTGTAGGCCAGGATAAAGAAATACGTCACCTGCCACATATTGATCAGTGCTTTTACGCCGGTCATAACGAACAATATGATGCAGGCGGTGATAACGCCCGTTACGTAATTTATGGTGGTAAGATGAATGCCGTAGAACGCTGACATGACCATCATCAAAACAGAATAGATCCAAAGCCGCTGATAGGACGTCAATATATTCTTAAGGTTCATAAACCAGCATCCCAGAACCGCGATAACGATAAGAAGTACCATCCAGGGTTCGAAACCCCTGAGGAAAGCCTCCCCGATCAGAATTACCGAAAACAAAGAAACGGCAATGAGGATCACCAGATGGGCTGTTTGAAATATTGTGTTTTCTCCTATATTTTTATTCATCCGTCGTACTCCCTTATATGACAGGCTCTGTCCTCAACCAACAGCTTCAGCCAAACATCTTAAAACTCCCTGATCGCAAGCTCTCCCACAGGGTGTTTAAAGGTTATCATTAAGATAGTTTATCATAAACCCGTGAACGTGACTACCTGCCTCTCCTTTTTTCCGTTCTTTTTCCGGTCCGCTTTCCTTCCCGGCTGCCTTCCCCCGGTCCGGTTCCCGTCTCCGCCCGGTCATTCCAGTAAGAACCAATCGTCCTCATCTTCATCATAATAGTAGAACTCATCCTCATACTCGTCATAATAGCACAGGGTGTCCGATTCCTCGTCATACAGAAAGAGCGTATCATCGTCGTACAGATACCAGATGTCCTCCTCATAGTCATAAATCCAGTCATCGCAGACATCTTCATCCCCATACCCGTAATAATCGCCCGAACCATAGTCGTAGCCGTATTCGCATGAACCGCTGCTTAAGTTGCAGCCATACTCGCTCTCATAATCTCCCCAGCCTCCAAAACAGCTCTCAAAGTCCTCATAATCACAGTAGCTGTCATAGCTACTGTCGGTAACAAAGTGACTCAGCCACTGAATATATTCAGAATCAAGGTCAATATCCATGAATACGCTTTTCAGCTGTTTATAAAAATCCGGATCTCCGTACGGAAGGGATACGGCCAATCCCGTCAGTTCATTTTTGTCCGAGGTGTGCCCGCAGTACGTGACAGCCGCTTTCAGTGCCGACGTCAGGTTCTTCGCCTCTTCGCTGCTGTTATCGATATTTTCCACAAGTGCCAGGATATCGCTGATATAGTAATCCGACAGCGTCACATTGCTCTGGTCCGATCCCCAGATATCGCCAAAAAACCCCTTTTCCCCGCGGCCCTTCGCCCGGTGTCTCCGGCTGTAGTTCTTTCCGAGGAGCGCATCCTCGTTTTGGTAGGCATAGTCCCGCCAGGCGGTAAACAGATTTTTTGCCGTCGATTCGTTAAACAGCCCTATGCAGGCGGAGTCCCCGTCGGGGCTGCTTTCATTGGCATCTATGGCAGCATCCACGATCTTCTTTCCAAGAAGTGGCGTAGACATGCCAGGGTTTTCCTCGAACTTCCTCATCCAGTCCCGATAGCTCCATCCCAGCCCGGACTCAAAATCTTCCGATAAAAGCGTATATTTGCAATAGGGCGCCAGCGCGTAACAGGTCTCAAGGCTGGCCATGATGCAGCAGTCCATCCCGATAATATCAAAATGGACATCGGAATGCTCGGAAAAAGCCCGGGACATCTCCGCGATCGTCAGGCTGTCCTCCGGATCCTGCCATTCATCGTAGCCGAATCCGTATACCGGGCCACCGCCGTGATCCCAGAACAGAAACAGATATCGTTCCGCGGGATAAGCGGATTTGCAGAACCCGATGAAATCGGATAATGTCTCGGGAGAGGTGCAGTCTAACTGCCCCAGATCGTCTCTCACCAGTGAAAGCGCCCCGTCCTCGATCTTCCAGGTCTGTGCGGTTTTTCCGGAAATGCCGTAATCCTGCCACTCTTTCGTCCCCATGGTCTGGAGGATGACGTTCACATTCCCCCCGATCCCGGAGGACAGCATCTCGGCTATGTCCCACGTGGCCTGTCCGCTCTGTGTTTCCAGATCAGAGCCGTTCATATAGACCATGATCGTAGCGGATTTCGCCTCCGTACCGACGGAGACTGCTTCGATATTCTCATCTGGTCCCTTTAGCGTTTCGTCCGGATCCCCGGCTTCGTTCGAAGCCTCCGCCTCTGCTTCAACATACGCCTCCCCGCGCGGACGTTCTGTGAATGCTTCCTCCTCACAGCCCGGCATCAGCAGCAAAACAGCAATTAATACCGTAACCAGTTTTATAAATCTTCTCACTATGTCCCTCCGGTAATCTATATATCCTTATCTCGCCTGACGGCCATCCCAGCGTCCGCTTGACGGCCTTTTCGCGCAAAAAGCATGCCCCGCCGGGCATCTCATCCGACAGGGCATGCTTAACATTCATCTTTTACCAGTTCTGATAAAATCGATGAGTTCCTCCAGGTCATCAAAATCATCGTAGTCGCCCATTATTCCTTCCCGGTGATAAACGATACCTGCCTGTTCGTTGCGTTCCAGGTGATCAAGGAGCTCCTCAACCCCATATCTCCTGGCAAATTCCGCAAAAGCTCTTGGCTTGATCTTTTCCGCATATAAGCCCTTACGGCATTCCGCAGGCGTACACTCATAACAGCCGTTCAGTTTTTTTTCAATACCACATCTGCGAACCTCACACCATTCCGCATCCTTACACCATGACAGTTCCATAAAGCCATCCCGTTTGCACCCTTTACAGGTAACATTCTCTGAACATAAACAGCATGCCAGTCCGCAGCGTGCAATTCCAAGCTCTCTTTTCATGTTTTTTCTTTTCCTTAATGTCTGCCATTCTTCTTTTGGCTTCTTTTCCGCTCAGGACATTCTTTATCAAATCCCGACTGTCCTCAGCAATTTGATTCTAATACCGGCCCGCCGCATTTGCAACAATATTTGCAGAAGAATCACACAGCGCCCGATATGCCTTTGATATATCTCTCATATACTCGGTTAACTGTTTTGTATCACGCCAATCATCATTTCATGCCCGATGCTATGCTCTGTATCCGCAAAATGATGCAAGATCAATGGCCGGCAACACCTTTTGTTCAATAAAATCCACTCTGTCAAAGATCCTCGGCTTGAATGTGCCTGTCATTCCCACAGATACATTTTTCTCTTTGTTTACATAGATGATATTTCCGCTGTCTCCGATCGCTGCATATACCTCTTTATCATCGTAGGGTTTGTACCATAAGTAGCCATAGTTCATGAAGCCAAACCGTTCGCCAAGCTTAACGTGAGGAGCCAGCATGTCTTTTAAGTATTCTTCGGAGATGATTCTCCTGCCACCATGAAGCCCGCCATCCAAAACAAGTGCACCTATCTCCGCCATATCTCTTGCCGACATGCATAATCCCCAGCCTGCGGTAACACTGCCCTGAGGGTCACAGTACCACTCATATTTCCTGGGATTTTTGTTCATGAAGAAATCAAACTGATCTTCTTTGGAACTGTCACCGTGTGGTATTCGCTCCGGGAGTCCCAGTGGCTCAAAGAGATTTTTGTTGGCAAAATCTATGCATTTCTCACCGGCAGCGTTCTCGATGATCCCTGTCAGTATCTGAATGCCAAGCGTAGCATACCGAAACTCACCTGTGATTCCGTTGCGTCCTCCAAGATAATCAAGGATCGCATAGGTAAAGCTCTGTGAAGTACACACCTTCTTCCAGGGTTCTGACTTCCCTTTATAGGGAGCCGTCATAGTAAGCAGATGTCTGATCGTGACATCGTATATGGTCTTCTCCCCCCGTTTCACAGAATAATCAGGGAAATAATCCATCACCTTCTGATCCAGATTCCTGATGCAGCCCTTATCCAGCGCAATTCCGGCAAGCAGCCCCATAACACCCTTGGTGACGGAATTGACATTCATCGCATCCCCCGTCTTAAATCCTCTCCAGCAATCATCATAGGCTATGTCACCATCTTTGATCGCATATATCTGACATATGTTGCTCTCATTTCCGGTGCTTTCAGAAATATAATTATGAAATTGTTCCTTATTCATTAGAAAAAGCCTCGAAACCTCTGAAACTCTGTCACTTTCCAAAATCCCAAGAGCGTGATACAGTTTGCCCACGAATCTCGCCACTGTTGTTTTCCCGGTGTCAGGATTTCCAGTAAACACTCGGGAGAAAATTGTGTGGCTGATGACTCTGGCATAGCGATCCAGCTTTCTGTTAAACGATTTTATCTAAAGGTGTTATTTACTGAATCCTGTCTTTTAATTTTGCTCTGATCTTCAGTTTCTTAAAATCCTCTGCACATTCCGTATGCATGGGATAAATCTTATCCTGAGGATCCACGGCATTTATGACATCCGTGAGCATTTTCACACTGGCGTGCCCGCTGGTGTGAAGCTCCATATTGATTTCAATCCCCTTTGCACGCTGCCTGTCCAGGAAATCGATCCAGGCATCATTTCCGGCTTTGTTCGGTATCTTTTCCCCATTTTCAAGCGTCCGGTATTTATTCACATAGCCGTTCCACATGGACCAGATGAGAACAGGCGGTTCATCTATCCTTCCTGCCTGATATGCATCCATAAACATATCTATATATTTCTCATGATAATCCTCGGGCTTGATGACAGCAAGAAATCCGAATCTTTCCATCATATCCCGGACCTTCATGGGCACTGTCATCTTTTCATTCTGATAAGCCTTGTCGTAATCAAGATCGTGCAGATTAGCGATCTTCTTGAATTTGTATATATCCGTAAAATTTCCTGCCGTATTTGTGTACAGATCCAGCTGCTCCATAAAATAATTGCTGTACACATACATGTATCTGCCATACTTTCGGTTTGAAAATTGGGCTGCCTGATAGAAGCTGGCAAGCGAGTCAAGATTGGTAGAGGAACAGATGAGAAATGCCCACTTATGTTTGTGAAGATATCTGGAGGCCTCTATCATCAGCTCTGTTTCCGTCTTAACCTTTTCTTTTGACCGGCTCATCATGGTGCCCTCGATCACAAGAGCATCCACGCTGCGGCTTCCGAAACGGTGTATGCAGGAATCTATGATGGGCAGCATAATGCCGCCACGTCTGCCGTGCCCCCTGAAATCACCGGTATGAAGGACGCGATATCTGCCATACGGTCTTTCACCGTCATCTGCTTCGATCATGAACATATAGGCATCATAGGCCGAATGGTCGATGCTGTAGGGCTCAATCGTAAACCCCGGCAGATTAATATCCTCGTAGTGATTACCCTCAGGCTTAAATGTTAAGATCCGGTTTTCATTTTTTAGAAGTCTTAGTGCATCCTCATGCTTCTTCCTCTCTGCCTCTTCCATATCAGGTCTTTTGGCAAGCGCATCATGGATATTGATCATAACCTTCCTTGCGACTTCACCCATATACAGTGGAATATCTTCCGGTATCTCCAGCATCCTGCCCACATGGTCTCCGTGATAATGGGTAAAAAATACCGCATCTACCGGCTCCTTTTCCCAAGGATACTGAAAATCCTCTTTTGCGGCATTTCCGGGAAGAGATGAGCCATAATCGATCATTATGCGGTGTATCTGCCCGTCCGAGACTGCCGATATGACCGTTACGCACCCACCGATCTGATTTCCCCGGTATATTTTTACATGCTCCACGCTAACTAACTCTCCTTGCGGGATTTAAGTTCTCTGACGGCGGCATCCAGAGTTTTTATATTCTCCGTCCTGATGATC
This sequence comes from Lachnospiraceae bacterium, assembly GCA_024698885.1. Taxonomy (GTDB): domain Bacteria; phylum Bacillota; class Clostridia; order Lachnospirales; family Lachnospiraceae; genus UBA2868. The sequence goes on from JAILQQ010000148.1 coordinate 18,050, forward strand.
CCATTTTCATCATTCAGAATAACGACTCTGACCTTGTCCGCCAGACCATCCTTCCGGGCCTGTTTATTTACTTCTTCTATTCCTTTTATTGCCGTCTGTATGCTCATTTCGGATTTAGTATCCTCTGTACCAACATGAGAGAATAAAAATAATATCTCTCTTTCCGCATCAGCTGCCTTTTTCAGCATTGGTTTATCCGTACGCTCATCATATGACTCGTAATAATCAAAGCTATCCCTGTTCATAAAGTATTTTTTCATGTCTTCGTAGTGTTTAGCAGGTCTGCAATCCCCTTTCATCGCGCCGGATGTACATTTGTATTCTATGAAACTGAGTATAATTCTATTTCCTTCATTCCGGACTCCGATCATATCAGGTTTCTTTCTTTCAGCTGCCTCCCTGATCCTGGACTCCATTTCAATAATCTTGATACCGTTTGTCAAATCCCCGTTATTATTTTGCGAAATCACAGTTTCGCGTGCCCGTTCAAGGTAACGTTTGCCGTCAATTCCGGCATATGCTCTGGTTTTAAACGCATTCAGGATCACATCCCAATCGCTTTCATTCATCGCAAACAGCCTTAACAGCCTGGCTTTACTTCCTCCGTCTGTTTTTTTGACAGCCGTATATCTATCCTTGAATTCCTTTGTCCGGGTACTGTTTCCATGCTCATCGACAAAGTATTTTTTCTCATAACCCGTGTCAAATAAAGAGAAATGAACTTCCCATACCTCATTTTTCTTAGCCTTGATCAGATACAGTTTTAATACGCAACCGCCATAAGCATACAGAAAGAGTCCGGGTTGCTCAGGTTTCCCGTCCATGTCCTTGGGGCACCAGAATAGCTGATGTTTATGCACTTCTGGAATGTTCCTGGTAATTGTGTTCTTGCACTCTGTCAGCATTTTTAGATCCATTTCACCTTTTTCCCATTCGATCATTTGCATTTTTCTCCTTTTCGGTATGCAGAGGATTCTTAACCAAACTCCGTTTACCCCTTGTCTTCAATACGTTCCTCAAGTTGATACAGCAATTCCTTCATATTCATGGATCGTTTTAGGATGTTTTTCTGTATACCTGAATGTTTTACCGTCATTCAATATTCCTTCTGCCACAATACTTATATACGCATGTCCCCATTTCTTAAGAACTGGAATTCAGCCTCAGCTGCGCCTTTCTTTAATGCGTTTATGAGCTTCTCCTCATTCAGGTCCAGTATGAGTTCTACGTATAGACCATCATCGACATCTGCATGACATTCCATTTTTAAATGCTTAATCTTCATGCTCCTCCTTCCCACATTGCGATTTTTCCGCCTGATCCAGTCTGTCAAGGAAACTTAAAACCGCCTTTCCTCTTCTCCATTCACAATCCAGTATTCTCTGCATTCATTAATGCCCGATCCGGCTTTCAACATTCGGATAACATTCCTTATGTTACTGTATATACAAAAGTGTCCTTCCGGATTGGATTGCCACAGATCAGAGGCTCTATCAACTCTTCTCAACATTCTGTTGCATGGGCAAGAAACTATATGTCAGTATTTCTCATATACCTGTCGTCTTTATAGGTTCCGATCTTTTTGATCTTATTATCCTTAAGCATCTTACCCAGAACCAATTCAATAGTTTTTTACACTGACATCCGGAAGTTTTGCAATAAAGTGCCGAGCCCCTTTGATTTCAAGCCTTTTTAGAACCACTTATCCTTAAACTTGCGAAAACGAAACCACCGTCTCGACGTCGTTTTCTTTGCGCAACAAAATTCAGTGGATATGTTTCGCATTAACATATTTTGTTGCTCGTGCAGTTCCAAGTTTTTTTATTGATCCCTCTTTTACCATTTTCCCAAGCACTGCCTCTACAGTGGTAGGGCTCACATCAGGCAGATAGCCACAGATCTCAGATTTGGAAATCGGCAATACACTGTTAAGTACCGTTTGTTCTATCCTTTCGGATTTTTTCAGTTTTTTCCCGTTTACCGCAGAAAATCTTTTATCTAACTCCTTATAACACTTATACAGCGTGGAAAGAAAATTCTTCATGAATTCCGTATCGGTGTTTTCATTCGTGTGCCATCCTTGGGATGAATCCTGAAGAGCTTCGTAATAGTATTCCTTTGACTGATTTATCTTCTCCTCGAAAGAAACATATTTGCCGATATTGAATCCACTCTTGTACATAAGCAAAAGCGTCAGCAATCTGGAAATGCGTCCATTGCCGTCGGCAAAGGGATGGATACACAAGAAATCAAGTATCACACATGGAATGAGCAAAAGTTTGTTGATATGTGAATTGTCCCTGGCATCAATATATGCAAGTATCAGCTGCTCCATCGCATCTTTCGTTTCTGCTGCCGGTACCGGAGAAAAACGGACTCTTCGCCGTCCGTATTCATCTATTTCCGCAATGATATTATCATCGGTTTTATATTGACCGGCTCCTTCGTATGCGGCTACTTCAGTCATAACCTGATGCAGATGCAGAATAGTCTGTTCGCTGATCCTTAAATCTTCAAAAGAAGTATGTATCTCATCCAGCGCGTTCCTGTACCCGGCTATCTCCATCTCCGTGTGATTCAAAGGAGCACTGTTTCCCTCTACGATTTCTTTTATTCGAGCATCCGTAGTTACAATACCCTCAATCGCATTGGAGCCTTTAACTGATTGAATACGGGCTATCTTCTCCAGTTCGGTATAGACAGTCGCATTCTGTCCTCTTCTTTCCTCTGATATTGCATTAAGTGCAGAAATAGCGGATGTAAGATTAACCAACTCTGCAGGTAATAAGCCCTCATCTAAAAATGTATAATCAAATATATGCATATACACGCCTCCATTTATGCATATATATTACCAAAAAATATGCAGATAATCAATTGACAAGTAATCAGGGGGCCCTGCGGCCCCCTGCACTCCATCCGTTTTACTCTACCGGGAAACAGATTTCTGTCACCAGTTCATCCGGGTTCAAAGTCTGCGCCGGACTCACATGATAAATACAGAACATCGTTCCATTCATGGTGTACCCGTTATCTCTCATCCAGGCCATAGCTGTAGCTGTTGCATCCGTAAGCTGTGTATAGCTTCCGTTCACAATGCAGCTTGCCACCTTTACTGCCGGAAGGGTTAGAAACTCTACATGCTCTGTATTCTCGTAGGTTCCTTTGACTGTCATCCAGATCCGCACATCTACATTTTCTTCTTTGTATTCCTCGTCGAAAAAATCTGCTCCCGCAAGGCAGGGTTCTGCCGGCACTAATGTTCGGCCACACTCCGAATGAAGTACACTCCATGCTCTTTGTTCATCCTCATAATGCGGAATGATCATTCTCACGGTCGCTGCATATCTCTCCGGTATAGTTTTTACTGTTACATTATAACTCATAGTCTGCTCCTTTCTCAGCCTCTTTCGGGCCGTTTCCAGAAGCATCAGTTTGTACTGCGTTTCTTCGGAAAGCTTTTTAAGCTCTTCCTGTCTTTCCAGCAGGAAACCTTCCATTTTCTCCTTATCATCATAGTCTTCAAGGATTCGGATGATATCAGCAAGGGAAAATCCCATATCCTTCAATGCCGTAATCCTTCCGATGGTAAAAAGCTGCTCCTCACGATAATAGCGATATCCGGTAAATGTATCGATCTCCGCCGGTTTCAATAATCCAATATCATCATAGTGGCGCAGCATCCTGATGCTTACTCTGGATAGTTTTGAAAAATCACCTATTTTTAGCATTTTCTCTTACCTCCATGGATGTATTTTTCTGAGCTCACTATCACCTTAATCCCTGACATAATGTGAGAGTCAATAACTATTTTTCGTCAATGGGTCCTTTCCGCGCCTGCCACCTCATATGCCGTATATTCATGGTCAAATTCATATCCCAGTTTTTCCGCCAGATGAACCGAGTTCATATTCTGGGCATCCCAGCTTGGATACAAGCCTTCGTCTAGACATCGTAAGATCAGCGCGGCAGAAGCCGCAGTCGCCAGTCCTTTTCTGCGCTCTTCCTCAATTGTATCAACTTCTATCTCGATTCCTTCATTGTATCTTGTATAAGAGGATGCTCCGGCGACAATCCTCCCGGACTTGATAACAACCACACCTCTGCCGATATCCAGATATCTGTCTTTGCTCTCAAATGATGAAACAAAATCCCTCGTCACAGGATCTGACAGACACATATCATAGATATTTTCATCGATGTATTTCAATTCGCAGTCTCCCGGCAGATTGTCTGCAAATTTATGCAACAGATCCTTATCAAACTTTGTATCCTTTTTAATGGCATACCGGGATACCTTCTTCGCATCCTGGAAGCAGTCCTCAATACAGTCTGCCCACTTCTCATTCTGCGGCGTCATGATCACAAAACCATCCGGTTTTGCCATGACAAGTTCCTTATCAGGTACTCCGGCATAAAAAGCAAAGCACCCGACAAAAGCAAAAGCTGACTGTGGCTTTTCTAAATCTGTGACGTATATTTTGCCCATCACCTTCTGCAGGCATGACCAGATCAGTGTTTCAGACCATCCTTCAAACAAGGGCGCTGCCTTTACAGTATCAGTTAATTCATAGACCATTTTCAAAAATCCCCTTCCTTAATCCCAACCCAGAAAAGATCCTCGGCTTGAATGTGCCTGTCATTCCCACAGATACATTTTTCTCTTTGTTAACATAGATGATATTTCCGCTGTCCCCAATCTCTGCATATACCTCCTTGACATGATCATGCAATTATTGCATGTTCTATATGCCTTTTTCAATCTTTTCTAAGGTATCTTCGAGGATCACCTTCCTAAGGTCTGTAAGCCATTCCGAAAAGGATACTGTATCAAATGCATAGGTCTTATTGAGTTCATACTCATTTTCAGACCATGTATCAATCGGAGACTCGTTATGCTGGATCAAGGCCTCAAGCTTATCCAATGACTTGTATAGCTTAGCTTCCTTAGTTTCCTGGGCATCCATCTCTTCATAAAGAGCGGCTATCTCTACAGATAGTTTCTCCGGGAGAGACTTAACCCACCGGTTCAAAAGAGAATCCTCAACTTCTCTATCGGAATCAGTCTTTATAAAAGTTGGAATATCGCCGGTAAAACACTCCCCAAGATCATGAATGAGACACATGTCTACAACCTTATTGATATCTAAATCTCCGAACTCATGCTTAAGAAGAAATGCCATGAGTGAAATCCGCCAGCTATGCTCTGCCACACTTTCAGTTCTTCTTCTCGTTGTAGTGCAATGACGCGGCGTATCTTTCAGCCTCTCAGCAACATGTAAGATCTCTAAATACTCCCTTGGGTTCATACCGGCTCCTCCTCTGTTTTGATGATCAATAAAACTGAAAGCTAAAGCCTCTTCTCAAATCACCTTGATGGTATTATAGCCGAGCGTCCTTGAAAATTCCATTAAGAATTCACTATTCTTTCACTACTTTCCATTATCCTTAGTCAATAAGACCGGAAGCGAATGGCCTTCGATAATATGCATGAACAATACGGAAATATGATAGAATGTCCAGGTGGGGATGAAAGCCTTCATCGGGATAAGATCATAGAAAGGTTTGAGCGCGAAAGAGGATGCTCAGACGTCCGATCATTCAAAAGAGGAGGCTTTCATAATGAACAGGGAATAACAGGTGAATTCCGGTATGCTACGCTTGGCATTCAGATACTGACAGGAATGATCGAGAAAGCTGCCGGAGAGAAATGCACGATATGGGCAGTAGTGGGAAATGAATCTTGTTCTATTGGAGAAAAGGATATGAAAGTCAGATCAATTTTAATTGCCGACACAACAAGAGAAGAAAGAGAAGCCGTTGTTAAACAGTCTCTTGACTGCGGAGGCGGATGTGAAAACTGCTCTTCATGCTGGCTCGGCGGAGGCAGCCCCTGGGATATTTATCAGGACTATATTGACGGCAAAAAAGAGATCCGGGAAATAAATATGGAGTATATGGAAAAGTACCGTCAGGACCGACAGATCAGATGAAGATAAGAAAGACCACAGAACAGGATATTGGGCGTGTTATGGATATATATGCCTATGCCCGGAAATTCATGGCGGAACATGGAAATCCAAGACAGTGGGGGGCGACAGGCTGGCCTCCGGAAACGGTTATCCGTCAGGATATCAAAGAAGGCAACAGCTATGTCTGCATAAATGACTCTGATAAGGTAATTGGAACATTCTTCTATATTTCCGGAGAGGATATTGAGCCCTGTTACAGGCAGATCTTTGATGGAAAGTGGCTCGATGACAGCCCCTACGGAGTGATTCACAGGATAGCTGCGGACGGATCAGAAAAGGGTACCGGCTCATTCTGCATCAACTGGGCTTTTGACCAATGCAGGCATATTCGCATTGATACTCATGGTGACAACAAGATTATGCAGGGAATGCTTAAGAAACTGGGATTCACCCACTGCGGCACGGTCTATGTTGAGGAAGATGATGATCCCAGGCTGGCCTTTGAAAAGACTGATCAACAATAAAGTGTTTGACCTGATCTGACGGATTTGATAGGATTGCAATATACAAAAATGCGGAAAGTGCACTTTTGCATCAAAGCATAGCGCAATTCTCTTTTGATACGCCGGATCAGAAATCTGATTTCTTAAAATCCCTTTTTGAAGAAACCTATATATCCGATATCATCGGCCGCAACAGCATACGAAATAAAGCTGAATTGGAGGAGCTGCTGAACATCCTTTCATCAGGGATAGGATCTTTGATAAACCCGCGTAAGCTCTCAGCGACGTTCAAGAGTGTAAAGAACAAAATGATCAGTCCGATCACTATCAAGCGGTATATTGATCATTTCTGTGATTCGTTTCTGCTCGACAATGCTGTGTGTTACGACATAAGAGGGAAGAAATATATCGGCACCCCGTCGAAGTATTATTTCACAGATCTGGGTTTGCGTAACGCCAGACTGAACTTCAGGCAGGTCGAAGAAACGCATGCAATCCTTGTTATGAGCGTTTTTGATTTTCTGTTAAATCCGGATAGTATGGATATATAGGTTAATTGAACAAATCCTATTGGAGACAATTTCGATGGGAAGAAACGCATCCTGCAGGAAGGATCAGGGCGTAACCCCAAAGGATATAGAGGCAATGTGAGATGTTCTTTTTTATTATGGGAATAACGGACGGCAGGAAGGATCTTGCATATAACCGGCAGATCATCTGCGATGTCTGCGGAAGATACGGAAGATATGATGTGTTTATGACCTTTACGGCTCTTTCATTGTTTTTTATACCGGTATTCAAATGGAACAAACAATATTATGTCAGAACCGGATGCTGCGACACGTTATATGAGCTGGATCCCGAAATAGGGAAAAGACTTGCCAGGGGTGAGGATGTGGAAATACAGTATCTGCATTTAAGAAGGACACAGGGTGATTAAAAATGAAAAAGGATGAAAGCCTTGCCTGGGAAGAGGTAAAAACAGAGCACATAGTACAGAACGAATGGATAGATTTCAGACAGTCGGCGTTCCGTTTTCCCGACGGGAATGTATTTGAGCCATTTTATACATACAGCCGCAGGGATTACGTGGTGATAGTCGCTTCTGATACGGAGGATAATTATCTCTGCGTGAGACAGTACAGACAGGGGATAAGGGAAGTCACAACGGAGTTTCCTGCCGGAGGGCTTGAACGAAGTGACGGAAAAGAGTATGGTGCAGAAAACAGGGAGAACGCAGTCGAGGATCCGCTTAATGCCGCAAAGAGAGAACTGTTGGAGGAAACCGGCTATAAATCCGATAAGTGGACGCACCTTCTGACAATCCCATCAAATGCAACGATAGCGGATAATTACGCTTATCTTTACCTTGCGGAAAACTGCCGGAAGATCGGAGACCAGAACCTTGATGAAACCGAATATCTGAACGTGGAAAAGCATACAGCCGAAGAGATAGAAGATATGATCCGCTCAGGAAATTTCCAGCAGAGCGTACACATCCTGGCGTGGATGCTCGCAACTAGAAACGGATGACGGGAAAGCTCCCGGATGGAGATAGGATAATATGTTTTGGGACAAGATCTCACCTTTATATGATTTATTTGAAAACGTATATAATGGCAAGGTTTACACCGGAACCGGGAAGAAAGTAGCGGAGTTTATCGAGCCTTCGGATGTCGTTCTGGAATGCGCCTGCGGAACAGGAGCTATCAGCATCTATATCGCACAGAAATGCAGAAAACTGATCGCGACAGACTTTGCTCCGGGAATGCTCCGGCAGGCGGCAAAGAAATGCCGGAAATATCCGAATGTCAGATTTAAGAAAGCGGATATCACAGATATAAAGTGCAAAGATGCCCGGTTTGATAAAGTGATGGCCGGCAATGTGATCCACTTGCTGCCTGAACCGGAAAAAGCACTGCATGAGCTGGAACGTGTAGTGAAGCCGGGCGGAAAGATCATAATTCCGACCTATATAAATATGTCCAGGGGTACAGGCACGGCTGCCGTAAAGTTCATTACATTGCTTGGGGCGGACTTTAAGAGGCAGTTCGACCTGGATCAATACAGGAAGTTTTTTGAAGATTTGGGATATTCAGGTGTTGAGTACCATGTGGTTGACGGCCGTATGCCCTGTGCAATAGCGGTCATCACGAAGGCACAGAAGGATATGGACGCTTCTGAAAAAGAGGAGAATGATGATGAATAAAATAAAAGCATATATCCTGACTGCGGTGATCGCTGCAGTAATGATCACGGGGTGTTCGGCGGGAGTAAAAAACAAGGCGGACGGAAAGAGCACCCATGCCAAAACGACCGTCGAGTTCATGTCGATGCTTGAGAAAGATCCGGAATTGAAAAGCCTGATGGAAGAATCGATCAGGCTTGCTTCGGTAAATAATCCCGATAAAAAGACGAATCCGGTCCGTTCACTTGATGATTACTATGATTTTCTTGACTGGTCATCAACCTGTATGCCCTGGAACATACTGGATGTAAAGAATCCGTCGCTGTATTCGAGCATAGACCAGAGTCTTGATTATTTTTATTACCTGTTAGATCAGCCTCTGCCGGAGCTTGCCGGAAAAGGATACTATTATCCGTGCCTTGAATACCATGAGCCTGTAGCCTCCTGGGTGAAATCCTATTGTAAAGACTGGGGAGAGTATCTTTCAACCGAAGACAGCTGGAATGACGATTACTATGCACGTGTTGTTGCTGATGAAGATTTCAATATGAAAAAAGGGTGGTACGCCGATACCAATGAGTGGAAAACGTTCAACGAGTGGTTTTCAAGGAAGCTTAAAGATCCGGGTCAGCGGCCCATTGCAGGATCGGATATAGTAGCTCCCGCAGATTCCACCCCTCAGGGCATATGGAAGATCGATGAAAACTCACAGATCGACCTCGGAGTGCAGCTGAAATCTGTGCGCTTCTACAATGTGAAGGATATCATCGGCGAAGACAGTGAATATGAGAATGAGTTTGCAAACGGAACGCTGACACATACATTTCTGGATGTGAACGATTATCACCGCTATCACTTCCCTGTGGACGGCACTATCCTTGAAGTACGGAAAATAGATGCGCTGGATGCTGTCGGCGGCATAATTTCCTGGGACAGCAGTCAGAAGAAATACATACTCTGGGACGCAAATCCCGGATGGCAGTCGATAGAGACCAGAGACTGTCTTATACTTGATACCAAATACGGACTGGTTGCGATCCTTCCGATAGGCATGTCCCAGGTCAGCTCCTGCAACTGGGAAGAAACCGTAAAACCCGGTGTTTCCGTAAAAGCAGGGGACCCGATGGGGTATTTCCTTTTCGGCGGGAGTGATATAGTAATGATATTCCAGGAGGGAGTAGATCTTAAGCTGGAGGCAGATCATCATATTCTCATGGGAGAACCATTCGCTGACATAAAATAAGATCAAAGAAAAAAAGGCATAAAGCGAAAAAGGAGGAAATATGAGGATACTGGGAAACATACTGTGGATAATATTCGGAGGTTTAATAAGTGCTCTGGGATGGGTTCTGGCAGGGTGTCTTTGGTGCATCACTGTTGTGGGGATCCCTGTCGGACTGCAATGCTTCAAGCTGGCGAGCATATCCCTGAATCCCTTCGGGAAGGAGATCAGATACGAGGGCGGTGCGGTATCATTCCTGCTGAATGTCATATGGTTCTTCTTAAGCGGACTGGAACTGGCTTTGGTGAATCTGCTCTTTGGAGTGCTGCTTTGCATCACGATTGTCGGGATCCCGTTTGGAATGCAGTTCTTCAAGATCGCAAAACTTGCATTATGCCCGTTCGGAGCGGTTGTTGATTGGGTGGACTACCTGTGAGAAAGGCCGGCACTCAATAAGGGGAAATATGAAAAACAAAAGAATAAACTCATGGACAATAGTGCTTTTTATATCCCTCATCATTTTACTTGCGATGGGGCTTATAAGTAATGCGCTGGAGATCGGGGAACGGTTAAGAAACGTGCATTTCTCCCTGGAGATCCTGTTTTACGTACTTATAGCCGTTGTGGTCATCGGAGGTATAGTCTATCCGTTAGTTGCCGTGTTCTTTTCTCCCATTTTCTCATTAAAGGAGCTTCATAACGCTGACGGCTCCGCGAGACAGAAATGGTGCAGGAGACTCGTCAATAATCTTCTGGAAAATGTGGAGCTTACTCCCGAAGAGCAGGAGGAGGTCAAAGGGTATCTAAAGATGGAGGATGAGACCGATGATAAGCTGATCGAATTCTTTGACCGGAAGATAACGCCGCAGATCAATAAAGAGATATTTGATACTGCCAAGAAGGTATTTATCATTACCGCCGTATCCCAGAACAGTCTGTATGACGCGCTTGGATTCTCGTCAGCCAATTTCTCCCTGATAAAGAGGATCGTTGAGATCTGTGGTTTCAGACCGACCAACGCCCAGGTATTCAGGCTTTATGTCAGGGTCCTCGGAATGACGCTCTTAGCCGGAAATCTTGAGGATATGGATCTGGAAGAACTGATCCCTCTTGCGACAGAGGGAGCGCTCGGCAAAGCTCTAGGTATCGTGGCTGCTTCAGCTACTCAGGGTGCGGTGAATGCTCTTACAACGCTCCGGATTGCCGCCATTACAAAGAATTATCTTCTTAATGCCGATGTTTCCCAGACCAGGAAGGAACTGCGGAAAAAATCATATGCGGAAGCTTTGGAAATCTTAAAGAGTATCCTGAAACAGGGAATGGAAGAAAAGGTGAAAAATCCGGTGAAAAACTTCTTCGGGAGATTCAAGGGAAGCACCGAAGCCGTGGCTCTTATACCGGAGAATGCGGCAGGTAAACAGGACGAAGGGGACTGATCATGGACAGAATAAAAATACAGTACTTCATTAGCATATTAATCCTGTCATCGCTCCTCCTTTCGGGCTGTGATGCGACCCGGAGCCTTAGAGAGCATTATACGAAGGATGAAGCCGAGGCGGAGCTGAAAACAGGACAGGAAAAGATGGACGAATGGATAAAATCAAACTGTCCGAATGGAAAAGCTCTCAGCATGGAAAATAATTTCCGGGAGCTTCCGAACGGTCCTGTTTTTCTCTCGGGTCAGGTGACGGGAGAATTCACGGACGGCAGAAAAACATATGATTACATCTTAAACCTTTCTGACGGAGAGCTTTATCTTGAGCCGGGGCCAAGGCAGAGCCGGGCATTTTATAAGGAATGCAGCGCTCTGGTTTCGGAGTGCCTCGGAGTAGATGAGTTTATCACGGATAAGGAAGAGAACAGCGATCTGTCCTTTTGTCTTTCAATGGGAATGATGCCCTCAAGGGATGAATTTAATGATGCCGGGGCTGATACTGAGGATTCGCTTAAGGACGGCGCAACTCAGTGGGCTTTGAGTAAAGAGTATAAACTCATGCGGCTTCCGGCTGAGCTTGTACTTTCCGGCGGTGACGTAAAGGAGTACGTCCGGGATAAAGACAGAAAAGATTTTATCTTTGTCAGCATAAATACATACGTACCCGAAGGAACGGATATTTCGGCATATTCCATGGAGCAGCTTAAAAGCATTGAAAAAGAATACGGGATATACTTTGATGAGCTGACCCTGCAGACGGACGACGATATGATGAGCATTGTTTCCGGCACTGCAGAGGACGGAGCGTTTGACCGCCAAGTAGAATATGAAGTTAAAGAGAAAGACAGTTCGGAGAATGATCAATGACATCAAAGAAGGGCATTAGGAAAATAATACTGGCCGCCTTGACCCTGATAAGTTCCTTCGCTCTTACTGCCTGTCCCAAGGGACCTCAGTACAGCGAGGAAGACAGGGAAGACAATAATGAAATGGGGCAGGTGGTAATGGAAGAGTGGATGGAGAAATACTATCCCGAGGGAAAGATCATTGACTCCGAGCCCTACACTTTTATCTATCCCAGCGGCCCTTCTTATCTGACGGACTTTGTTAACGGCACCATGTATGACGGTGAAAGAGAACGTGAATTTTCCGTTAATACCGTAACGGGAGACGTGACCCTGGAGCCGGATGAAAAGATGTGGGAAGAGTTTCAGGAGTGCGCAAGGGAACTGTACCTTGAAAGCATGGATTTTGATAAGGACTGCGAGATAAAAGATTTCAGCGCCAATGTTTATTACGAAGTCCTTTCCGTATCCGGCAGGAAGGGAAGCTGGGCGGACTCGGGATTCTTAGCCGTAGGACTTCCGGGGGAGCTTGTGGCGGAAAACGGAGATGTCAGGGCCTTTGTACGGGATCCGGAAAGGGGCTGTCTCCTTCAGGTGTACGGTTGGATCACGGTTCCGGATACCGTTGACCTGTCCCGGTATTCTAAGGAGGATATTGAAAAGAGACAGGAAAAATACGGACTGGTATATAGCGGCCTTGAAGTATTCAATAATAATGAACATTTAGGGTGGAACGGGTATGAACGTCTTGACCGGGAGGAGCAGTAGGGCTGGGGAAAATTCATCACTTCACATAATCCGGGTCGATCCGGATCATTTCGGCTAGCGCCCTGTTTCTGTAATTAAGATCCTCACGGAGCGTAAATCCCTGTGATTCCCAGAACGCATTTCCGCCTTCATTCTTTTTGAAGGCAACGAGAAGAACCTTGTTTATCTCTTCTTTTTTAAGTGCATCAAGAGCCAGGTCTACGAGCTTCTTTCCTATTCCCATCCGCCTGTGATCCGGTGAGACGCATGCGTGCTGGATTATCCCTCTTCTTCCGTCATGTCCGCAAAGGATAACTCCGACGACCTCTCCCTCAAGTACCGCAACAAAAGACATGTTCGGATTTCTGTTTAAGTATTTCTCAATCCCCTCCCGGGAGTCATCTTTATTATTCAGCCCGTTACCGCATTTGATCCAGAGATCGTATGCGGCTTCGTAATCATCGATCGTCATGGTCCTGTAATCTAACATATGTATTTCCTCACCCCGTAAATAGAAGATCCGATATTGGATTTCAAGCATTCTACCATATCGGAGGTTTATAATAAAGAAATATAAGGCAGGGGCTTGACAAACTATTTCAATGATGATAGTTTATAGCTGTTAGCGAACAATGTTAACAAAAAGGTGATATATGCCAAGGGATAAAACAGCTAATCATATTAAGATAATGGCGGCCGCCAAAGAAGAATTCCTGGAACGCGGCTATGAGAAAGCGTCAATGCGCGGCATCGCAGACCGCTGTGGTCTGACTGCAGCCGGGATCTACAGGCATTGCAGGGACAAAGAGGATCTTTTCTGCCAGCTGGTCTCTCCCGCAGAGGAAAAGCTGAAGGAGTGGGCAAGAGACCATATGCGAAGATATGAGGAGCCTGTGAAAAAGGGAAAGAAGATCAAGTGGCAGGACTCCAATATTGATATGATGAGAGAACTCGTATATCCGAATATGGAGGATTACCATCTCCTGGTAGCGAGATCAAAGGGGAGCAAGTATGAAAATTTCCTCCACGATATGACAGAGGAGTCACAGAATAAGTTCCTTTCATATCTTAAAAAGCTGAAAAAAGCCGGGGTAAACACTCCCGACATACCGGCGCCGCAGCTTCACCTTTTGATGACGGCATATTTAACGGCCCTGTTTGAACCGGTCGTTCATAATTACTCGTATGAAGAAGCTGTCAACGCACTTGAAACACTTGAAAAATTCTTTTTACCCGGCTGGAAGAAACTGATGAAATTATAGGCCGGAAATAAATACAGAAAACACTCACTCACCGTCTGGTTCCGAAAAGGGATCAGGCGGTGAGGGCGTTTTGAGGGTAAGCTAACGAAAAGCACCGGATGTTAACAAAAAAGAAAGGGTGGAAAAAATGAATGAAGGATTAACAAAAGAAGAAAAGAAGTGGTTCGGCACATTGCTTTCCTATGCGAAGGGGAGCGAAGGAAGGCTGGGGGTATCGGTCATCTTTTCCATGATAAGCCTTATTTCGGGCCTTGTTCCATACTATCTCGTGTACCGGATACTGGACAGATATATAGCCGGAACCCTTGACAGGGAATATGTGCTTCATTTAAGTCTGGCAGCGGTACTTGCATATCTTCTTAAAGTGATCTGCTTCGGGATATCTACGGGAATATCGCATTATGTGGCATTCAATGTGCTGGAGGGGCTCCGGCTCAAGGTGGCGGATGTGTTCTTAAAGGCTCCGCTGGGAGACGTTTCCGCTCACTCGATCGGAGAGATCAAAGGTGTGATCGTAGATAAGATCGAAGATATCGAGCCTCCGCTTGCTCACGTGGTTCCGGAGGGGGCGGGACATATCCTGCTTCCCGTTGTATGTTTCGTTGCTCTTATCATGGTTGACATACGTGTTGCGCTGGGAGCTCTTCTATCACTCCCTCTGGGCCTTGTCTTTATGATGCTCACATTCAAGCTGAGCGGAAAGAATATGACAAAATACCAGGAAGCAAACGCCCATATGAGCAGCATGATAGTTGAATATGTGGAGGGTATAGAAGTCATCAAGGCTTTTGGAAAAGCCGGGGTGAGCTATGAAAAATTTGCCGGAGCGATAAAGAACTACAGGGACTTTGTTATTGAGTGGATGGAATCCACCTGGGTGACTATGAAGCTGGCGTTTGCGTTCCTGCCGGCAACCCTGCTCGGCGTCGTGCCGGTAAGCATCATTCTAGTCGAAAAAGGAAGCATGACGGTTTCAGAGATGGCGCTTTCCGTAATGCTTGCCATGTCAATGGTCATCAGTATGGCAAAGATAGAGATCTTTTCAAACGGCTTAAGACAGATGCAGTATACGGTGCTTGAGATCCAGAGGCTTATCAATATCAAAAGCCTGCCTGAGCCCGAAAAGGAAAAGCTCCCCGACAATTATTCTATCGAACTTAAGGATGTTCATTTTGCGTATGATGAAGAGGACGGAGAGGTGCTTCACGGGATCGACCTTTCGATGAAGGAAGGAAGCTTCACGGCGCTTGTGGGACCAAGCGGCGGAGGGAAGTCCACCGTGGCGAAACTTATCGCCAGATTCGGGGACGTGAGCAGCGGGAGTATCAGCATAGGCGGTGTGGATATAAAAGATCTCACTGTTACGTCATTAGCTGATATCGTAAGCTTTGTGACTCAGGACAATTTCCTGTTTTCCAGATCTGTCATGGAGAATATCCGGCTCGGCAAACCGGATGCCACCGATGAAGAAGTGATAAAGGCCGCAAAGTCGGCGTGCTGTGATGAGTTCATAAATAAGCTCCCCGACGGATACAATACCTCGGCCGGAGAGGCGGGAAAGCGCCTGTCGGGCGGTGAACGCCAGCGGATCGCCATAGCGCGGATGATGCTTAAGAATGCGCCGGTGGTGATACTTGACGAAGCAACGGCATTTACGGATCCCGAGAACGAAACGAAGCTGCAGGAATCCATTGCCAATCTGACAAGAGGGAAAACCCTTCTTGTGATCGCGCACCGCCTGTCAACCATTAAGAATGCAGACAGGATAGTGGTGCTTAACGACGGCCGGATAGAAGCCGTGGGAACTCAGGAAGAGCTTATGGAAAAGTCACCGTTGTATCAGAGAATGTGGCAGGCTCATATCGGTGCAAGAAGCTGGGCAGCCGGGAATGTGAAGGAGGCTTGAAGAAATGTTTAAAACGGTAAAGCGGATAATAGACTGGTGCGGAGAGTTTAAGGCAAGCCTGTTTACGGGATTTCTGTTTTCGTTTCTGTCATCATGGGCCGCGGCGGCTCCGGCTGCTTACGCGGGATTTGTGATCGGCGGGATCATCAGCGATATAAGATCAGGGAAGGGGATCGGTCCCGCCCTTGCATTAAAGAGCTTTTTTATCATAATGTTGATGGTGCTGGGAAGATTCATTTTTGACTATCTGAAAGCGCGTTTCCATGAAAAGATAGGGTATGAACTGGTGGCACGGGACAGGCTTAAGATCGGAGAAGCGTTAAAGAGGGTGTCATTAGGATATTTCCAGACAAACGATACCGGAGCGATATTAAATGCCATAACGACGGGCCTGGCCACCCTTGAAAATATGGGTATCCGTAT
>JAILQQ010000218.1 GCA_024698885.1 Lachnospiraceae bacterium
AAGCAGCTTTACTGCCAAATGCAGAACGAAAAGGTTCCCCGCAAACTGAAGTATCGTCCATGCAAAAAACTCAAGCACGATAGCCGTAACGCTTTCCCGAAACAGACGAAAATCCAATATGAGATCCCTCTCATAAAAGGACAATTCCGAGAAAATCTCTATGGAAAGCCATCTCAGTACAAAGAACAGCGTACAGAGAAAGATCTTCTGCACCGGATTCCGCCTGAGATCCATATAGTACAGGACAATAAACGGAACGATTAGGAGGAGAAGCTTCATAGACCAGTCAAATGTTTCCGATTCTGTAGGTATAAGATTGAACGCTACGGCAGGCACGGCATAAACGGCTGCGGCTGTATAAGCGGCTTTTTTGTCCTCCACAAACGGGCGCAGCCATTCGGCATAGATAAAGCCCATGGCACCAAGCAGGGCATAGATAAACCCGGTATTAACAGTAATTATAAAGTTCGGATCGAGATCAGTAAAAAACCTATCAAGCATTTTCCTTTCCTCACTGCCATCTGGAATCCACTATCGCCCTCAGATACGCCTTCACAAAATCCTGATACTTTCCCCTTGCAATGGGCAGCTCGTGTTCCTTCAGATTCACTTGCCCCATATCATAGGAACGGATATGGTGCATATTGACAAGAAATGAGCGATGGATACGGTAAAAGCCGTCTCCCAGCGTTTTTTCCAGCTCCCCTATTTTTCCGTAATAACGGATGACATTTTCTGATCCGACGCCTGCGCCGTCCTTAAAAGCATTTCCCGCATTGGACGAAACCATTATGTGGAGCAATATCTCCCTGTCAAAAACCTCCGCATACAGGATATCCCGGATCACGACAGCCGTATGCAGCCTCCCGTTCCTGACATCAAGGACGCGCTCCGGCTCCTTTCCTGCGGCTTCCCGCTTCTGAAGCAGCTTCACCGCCTTTCCAAGTACCTCACGGAACTTATCTTCGTTAAAGGGTTTGACGAGATAGTGGAAAGCCCCGACGTCAAAGGCATCGAACACATACTCCCTGAGCGCGGTCACAAAAACAATAACCGCTTCACAGCCCTCTTCCCTTAAACGCTTTGCGGTTTCTATTCCGTTCGGCGACGGCATGTCAACATCCAGAAAGATGATATCCGCCCGGAAATCCGTTGTAAGCAGCTCCTGCCCGCTTTCAAAAAGCATTATTTCCGTAAAGGTCATCTGCTCAGTTGTTTCATCCCCATCCGCCCGGCAGTTCCGCGTTAGCGGCTGCGCAGAATTTTCTTGAAAATTCTGCATAAGAGGATCGCCCTGCGATCCTTCCTTTGACCGTTCTGCATATCGAAGGATCTGTCTCTGAATATATTCCCTTATTTCTTTTTCATCATCGCATATGGCTATTTTCATAATATTTTTTCGTTATCTTATGGAAGTACTACATAGACTCGCTAACCAGTTCCGGCGAAGCTGGAACATAGTTTGCTCGTTATACAATAAAATCACAGATTTTATTATCATGTCTTACGGAAGCGTGAAAGACCGCTTCTCGTAAGATACATTATAGCGAATGGAATTATTCAATTCCATAAAATGACGTGAAATGCAGTTTTTATGATGTGAATTGCACATAGCTCCGGAAATATCTATGCCTGCCCTTAATATGAAAAAATGGCCATATCTTACGATACAGCCATAAAGCAGAACTACTGCCATATGCCAAACTACCTGAGAAACCTGATCCATTCCTCCCTGTCCAAAGCATCACGGAAGAAATCCATGCCACGCCCGAACCGGGCCATGGCGTCAGCAGCCCGCCTGTACTGTGCTTCATTCCGAAAATTAATCTCCCATTCCGTTTCTGACGTAGTATCATTAATACAGCGGATCCCGTTTCCATCCATCGCGATCAAACGTAACGGCTCCTTCTGATCATCCCTAAATAATTCATCACGATAAACCACAGATACCGCTTCATAAGAAGAATACTCTGCCGCATTCCCGTTTCGGATCTCCTCGGCTCTTCTCGCCGCACTGTTTTCCATAGCTTGCGCTTCCTTTGCCACGCGGAGGACTGTCTGGTCATCCGTATTTAATATGCGCGTCCAGTTTTTTTCATATTCATGCCCCGGATCGCCATCTGCCGTCGTTTCTTCATCCCTGCTCTTCGATGAAACTCCTCCCTCCAGCCCGGTGGAGGCTGCCGCGAGCGCCGCTTCTGACGCGGCGATAGCCTTCCTGTCCGGCGAAGCTTCGGATGCGGCCTTCTGAGAAGCCTTCATCTGAAGCTTTCTCATCTCCTCCAGCCGTTCCTTAAAGGCATCTATATATTTATCAATGCCCGCTAACATCTTATCCCATTCATCCTCCGACATATCCCTCCAGTCGTCGGATTCCTTCAGCCCCTCAGCCGTTAACCTGTGCTGCTCCTCGAACATTTCCAGAAGCTCCGCGGCGCTTACGGCTTCTCCGCCTTTCTCCCCCAACGTTGTTTCCGACTTTGAAAGTGCTTCTGTCCAGTCCATTTTCTGCGTCAGGATATTTTCCAGGGAGCCAAAATCCATACCATCAAGGGGGGAAAGAATGCTCTTTACCGCATTCCAGCTTCCCCACTTATGACCCGAACCATTCCCTATGGCATCCTGATACTGGCAATATGCGAACATCTCTACTGCCGTCGCGTTTTTCGGGTCGAATTCAGAAAGATTTACCTCCTGATTTTTAAAGCCGCCATCTCCCGTCGAAATCTGTACTTTAACAATAACGTCATTGGAAGTCTGTGTTTCGGGAAGCCAGGCTGACATACCGTACCCGACCCTGCCTGCGTTTGCAAAGCCAAGGCCTAATGGAATAACATTAAAACTATTATTTTCCGTTGCATTCACGATCTTGCTGGATAACGATTCGCCCACCTTTTCCGGAATAACAGGTCCCTCTGTCTCTTCCTCTGCATTCATTGTTAATAGCTGGATGCGGTAGGGCTCCATCGCCGACTCGATCCCCGTCCGTATGTCAAGGATCTTATTAAGGCCATCCACCAGTCTGGCTGCGCAGTCAAGCATGGACTGAGCCTTTTCAAAGATACTGTCAGCTCTGAAATCTGTCAGCATTCCCAGGTAGTTTTTCTTTTCGAGGATATCATCGGTTCCGAAGTAATCGTTTGCCAGAAGATCCGCCGTTTCATCTGTCTGCCGGATATACATGCAAAGCGCCGAAAATTCCGGGAAATCAGCGTCTTCAGGATTTACATCATAAGGATCAAACTCCTTTTCAAAAGGATACCCATCCTTATCAAAGCCATTGATTTTATAGGTCTTGTTTTCTCCGTCGGAATTGATATAGATCTGAAAGCTCTGCTCACTCTTACAGTACGAATAGATCATCTCTCCGCTTTCCGTCTGTGAAGCCACCATTTCCTCTGACTTGATGCTTGCGGTAATGCACCTTGTATACGGAGCGGATGGGATTGTCTCATCCTTATTTGCTTTCAGTCTGGGTGTATCTTCATTTTCCCGTGACATTATTTTCCCAAAGGACGAAGACTCGGCAAGTGTTTCCTTGCTCCTGCCCTTCCGCGTGCCTGCATAAAAGTAATTCGTACTGCTATAAGTCCCAAGTCCTGCTACTGACATATATTCTCCTTTCTGCAAAAATGCGCACCCGCTCAACGACTCATCCAATCCGTTGAACAGATGCGCACTCCTTTGCTAATAGCTTTATCGGCAAGGAAGTCTTCCTTCTGAATAGCAATGTAATGAAAAGCCCGTAAAATGTCTTAAAAAGATCAGCAGCCTGCAGAAAATATACTCAAAGCAGGGCATCCACATTATTTCCAACAGGATCCTCAGTGGCATTGTCTAACGTGATCCCTGAAGAAACGATATCAATAGGGATATATTCTCCTTTATGTTCCGATAATTCTTTTTTGCCGGACTCCTCTTCGGCCATCTGTTCTTTCCCTTCCATTTCCGTCCTGTTATTTTTCTGATCCTCTTCATTTGCTTTTTTGAGGTCATTATTTATACTGGAGAGCGTATTTATCGTGGAGCCTTCGATCTGAGCGGCCTTCGCCTCCGTCTCTGCGAGCTCCTCCCTCTTTTCGCTTGCATCACCGCCCCTTGCTTCATCCTGCATGATCTCCGCTTTCAGGACGCCGGTTTTCCCGTCCATCTGGGATTTTACTGCCCCCTGTACCTGCGCCTGCTTCATAGAGCCATCAGCGGCGATCAGTGCCTGCATTCCGGCGCTCGACATTCCGCTGTTATTTTTGTCCTTTCTTTCCTGAACATTACCGCCTAGCATATCTTCCATAGACGACCCTTTTTTCTGTCTGGCTTCCTTTCTCTGTTCAATCTGATGCTGCCTGAGCTGATTCTGCAGGTCGCTGATCTGCTGCCTGAGCTCCTGCCGTTTTTTCATCTTTTCTTCCAGTGAAAGCTCCTCCTTGTCCCCCAGCTCCTGCATCTTCTTTTCAGCATCCGCAATCTGCTTCTGGATATTCTTGCTGTACGCATCATCTCTTCCCTGCAGAAGGGGCAACTGAACCGACCCTGTTACCATGCTTTCATTTTCAATCCTCATTATGATCAGAACCTCCTATTTTTTATCATTTTCTTATGTTCGTCCTGTCTCTTATAACATATATCTCGGATCATCGTTCTCTAAAATCAATCGGGATGAAGTGAGTCAGTTGCGGATTAAGGCGTCATTGCTTTTCGTTTTCGATGAAATATGAACGCCGCCACAACAACTGGTCGTTTTTTTGATGTGAATGGTAATTATCCGGTGATCATCATAACTGTCAGCTCGACTTCCTTCCCTGTTTGAATTATATCGATCATTCCATAATACTTTTCAGCAACCTTTTTCATGTTCCTGATTCCGAATCCATGGCTCTCCCTGTCTTCTTTATCCGAAATGGGAAAACCGCTTTCCGAATCGATCACAAGAGCGCCTTCATAGCTGTTTTGCACGATAATCAAAAATGCATTGTTTTTCATTTTTGAAAGCACCCGGATGTAAGGATTTTTACTCCCCTTTGCTGCCTCCAGGGCATTTTGCAGGGCGTTGGAAATCACTATACAGACATCGAATATTTCTATATTTCCATTTCCCGGAAATTGAAAATAAGACGTGAATTCAACCCCATCCGCTTCTGCCTCATGCTTCTTCTCCGACAGGATGATATCCGTGACAGGATTCCCTGTTTTGACATCAAGCTCCACCATGGAATCTGCCTCCTGCAGAGCTTCCAGGTATTGAACGGCCTCCTCCCATTTTTCCTGACGAATCAGATTGGATAGAACCATCAGATGATTATTCAGATCATGGCGCATCCCCCGGACATCCTGATAATACTTTTCCACACTGCCGATATGGCTCTTCATATCCTCCGTCTCCCTTGATATCAGAGTACGCTGCCAAAGCTCCTCCCTTGCTTTCCTAGTCTCTTCATAAGACCATATTACAGTTATAACCGCACCAAAGGAAATGATCTGGAAAGCTGTCTTGATCCACCGGTACTCGCTATGGCTGCTCCATATATATTGTCTGATATCCCTTTCATAAGCATCGGTCAAAAACGAGGAGAACCAGCATCCCATGACGATCGCAAGATATGGGGATATAAGCAATCCAAGCTCCTTCCAATGCATGCGCTCCCTTTTTCCCTTATAGACCCTGTTGACCGCCATTGTTTCGAAAAGCAATATCCCGTTTTCGATAAGGGCATTGCATATCAGCGCAAAAACAAACCAGCCATATTGCCGTCCGGGAGAAAGGGCAAGCTTAGGATTGGCAAAGGTCAGACTGCTGATAAGATTCCAGGGGATGATCGTGACTCCGGAAGCGATCCATCTCAGAAGATAGATCGTCACCGCAAGAAACACCTTCTGTGGCAGGTCTTCCTTTTGGCCAAAGGCCGTCGAAGCCAGGCAGACCACAATTATGCCCAGTCCATAAGCAAAAACAGCCTGCATATTGTAAGGCATCAGATAAAGAACAGTCATCGCAAGAAAATAGGCCATGCCCTCGGCAAGTGTTCTGCTCCTGTTTCTTAAATACGGCCTGTAAAAGAGCATCACAATAAGCGCGTTCAAAAAGAGATCGACAATCTCATACACTGTATTGGTATAATCCCATAATGCTTCCATGCTGCAGCTGACTCCTCAGGATTTCCATTATCTTCTGCAATAATTCAGATATCCCTTCACAAAATCCGGATATCCCCGTCTTGCGATCGGCAGTTCATTTCCTCCCGTAAGTGTAACAGAAGTCTTATTGTAACGTTCAACATGCCTCAGATTGATAAGAAATGACCGGTGTATTCTATACAGATCAGACGGGGCAAGCTTTTGAAGATCCAGCAGCTGCCCGTAGTATTCAATGTTTTCCCGTATCGTATGTATGATCGTTTTCCGGTCATAAACCTCTGCGTAGATTATGTCCGGAAGGTTTATACAAATATAGGAGTTCCCGGCCTTGATCCGGATCTGCTTTTTTTCCTCAAGCGACTTATATTCCCTCTCCGTTAACCGGCAGATCGCATTCCCGAGAACTTCCTGCAGTTTATTGTCCTCGACAGGCTTTACCAGGAAATGAAACGGCTGCACGTCAAAGGATTGGAATACCCTGTCCTCCTCCCCGGTAACAAAGATCAGTATATTCCTCCATCCTCTGCTCCTCAGAAGCTTTGCGGTTTCTATGCCATCCATTTCCGGCATCCTGATATCCATAAGCACAATGTCTGGAACCTGATCCTGCTTAAGCAGCTCCCGTCCGGACAGAAAGCAGCTAACCTCCAGATCCGGAAACAGGCTCTTTATGCTCTCGGACATCATCTCGCA
>JAILQQ010000149.1 GCA_024698885.1 Lachnospiraceae bacterium
GAGGGAATATCGAGTGTGACGTTCCAGTTTGTCTATGGCACGGATCTGGGCGTAGCCAGAACGCAGCTGCAGGAAGCTCTGGAGGATGCAAAAATAGAATTCCCTGAGGGCATCTCTTCTCCCAATGTGGTATCCATGAACAATAATGCGGATGCTTCGATCTCTCTTTCCGTTGATTCGGATAAGGATATCGATGTGCGCGCCATCGTGAAGCAGCAGGTCGTTCCGGAACTGAAGAAGATCGGTGATGCGGCTGGTGTCAAATGGTTCGGCGGCAATGAACGTTATATATCCATTGAACTCAAGCCGGATGTGATCGCGCAGTACGGACTGAGCGTAGCTTCGGTATCGGAAATGATCGCCGCGGCCAATATGGAAATGGCGGTCGGATCCGTAGCATACGGGGATCAGACCATAAATGTCAATACAAAGGTGAAATATGCGGATATTGACGCTCTGCGGAATATTCCGATCTCGTTAAAAAGCGGAGATATTATTCATGTTTATGATATTGCCATCGTCCGTTATGCCGATATGGCGCCGGACAGCTACAGCCGCTTTAACGGAAAGGATAATATTTCCATCGATATCACCAAAAAGCAGAAGGCAAATGTCATCGCGCTTTCCAAAGAGGTGAAGGCGGTGCTCGAAAGGATTAAAGAAAAGAATCCGGACCTGAACATTCAGATCGTCTTTGACTCCAGCGATTCCATCGTGAAATCCATCAAGTCCATCGCAGAGACACTGTTTCTCGGAATAGGTCTGTCCATGCTCGTTTTATTTGTCTTTTTCGGTGATCTGAAGGCAAGCCTGATCGTAGGAAGCTCGATGCCGATATCCCTCCTTGCGACCTTTATCTGTATGAATAAAATGGGCTTCACGCTGAATATGATCACAATGAGTGCCCTGGTCATCGGCATCGGTATGATGGTAGACAATGCTATTGTTGTGATCGAAATGTGTTTTCGGAAAAAGGACGAAGGGTATGATTTTAAGGAGGCCGCCTATGAGGGGACAAAGGTCGTGGTTGCCTCCATCTTTGCCTCTACCATGACAACCGTTGTGGTGTATCTGCCTCTTGCAGGCCTTCAGGGGATGTCCGGACAGATGTACAGTCCCTTGGGGTATACTATCGTGTTTGCGCTTTTAGCATCCCTGATCTCTGCCCTGACGCTGATCCCGTTATGCTTTTCCAGGTACAGACCCGTGGAGAGGAAAAAGCTTGCCATCAATACTCTGCTGGGAAAGCTATCAGAGAGATACGGAAAAAGGATGCCGAAGGTTCTGCGCCGTAAACTGTTGATAACGATAACCGCTTTTGTTCTGATCGGATTATCCGCTTATCTGGCCACACAGCTTCAGATGGAATTAATGGAGGCGGCGGATGAAAGGCAGATCGGTGTGACGCTCACCTTTAAGCCGGGCCTGAGCCTGGCAGGTATGAATGAGATTTCCAGGCATGTGGAGGAATTTGTGGCGAAGGACAGTGAAGTAGAGAATTACAGCGTCATGGTCTCAAAGGAAGAAAACAATGCGACGATCAATGCCTATCTCAAAAAAAGCAGGGTATCGACGGCACAGGTGATCGACAGATGGAATAAAGAACTGGCGCATTATGACGACAGATGCGACGTCAAGGTAAGCCTTGCGGATCCTGAGGGTATGGGAGATATGGGAGGCGGAAACGTGACGGAGATCGCTTTAAAAAGCAGTAATCTGGAAAATCTGAAGGAAGCCTCAAAACAGGTGGAGGCGATAATGGCCAATACACCCGGGGTGCTGTACGTGCAGAATACCCTGCTGCAGGGAGGCTTCAAGGCGGAGGTTGTGATCGACCCGGATCTGGCACAGAGCCGCGGGTTTACCACGACACAGCTGGGAGAAATGATCACCAACCAGATTTCCGGGAAAAAGGCGCTGGATGTTACCGTGGATGACAGAAAGTTTGAAGCAAGGGTTGAGCTTCCCAAAGAGCTGCGAGACGATATCAATTCGCTGGAAAGCCTGAGTTTTTATCATGAAGAGACAAATGTATTTGTTCCGTTTGGCGAGGTGGCACATATAGAGTATAAGGATGCTCCCCAGTCGATCACACGGACGAACGGACAGTATGAGGGAAGCGTCAAGGCGACGCTGCCTGCGGATAAGGCATACGAAATGGGGGAAGCGCTCCAGAGCAGCGTGAAGGCGATTGCGCTTCCGGAAAATGTTTCCTTTGGAGAAACGCAGGCGGAGGAAAGCATGGAGGAAGAGTTTAGCGGCATCGGAAAGGCAATTGCTTCGGCAGTTTTTCTCGTATTTATGGTCATGGCGATCCAGTTCGAGTCTATCCGCTATTCCGTTTTGGTCATGTTTTGCATCCCGTTCAGTGTGATCGGGTCCATTCCGCTTTTGTATCTGACGAACAGCAAGCTGAATATGACATCTTTAATGGGCTTTCTGATGCTTGCCGGTATTGTTGTGAATAACGGTATCCTATTGATAGATACTACAAATGAGAACCGAAAGGCCATGCCTGTGGAGGAGGCGCTGATCACAGCCGGGAAATCAAGGCTCAGACCGATCCTGATGACAACCCTGACGACGATCCTGTCCATGGTGCCCATGTGTATCCCCCGGGGCGGATCAGAGGATTCCATGAAGGGAATGGCTTTGGTGATCATCGGAGGATTAACAGCCTCTACGATCCTGACGTTCTTTCTCCTTCCGACCTTTTATATGATCATTCAGAAGAAAGAAAAAGTCTCCCCTGAGACCGGGCAACATGCTGAGATAAAGACCGAAACGCCGGAAATTACTGTGATCGATCTGGACAATGAGGATCTGCTGTCAGAAGGAGAGAATGAAGCAGACCCGAAATCAGAGGAGAATGACGTTGCAGAGGAAAAAGGCTGAAAACGGTGTATTCAGTATTTGGCCCGCTGATACCGGTTTGTTTTGCTATGGATAATTG
>JAILQQ010000009.1 GCA_024698885.1 Lachnospiraceae bacterium
AATGTGGATACCGGTGATTTCGCGGAGAAGCTTATGGCGAAATATCAGGAGAAATACGTTTTCTAAGGGAAAGAGGAATTGATTCGTGGCAAGCTTAATGGAGGAATTGATCGGCACTCTGGAGGAAGAATGCAGGCTTTATGAACAGCTTCTTGCATTGTCACAGAAAAAAACGCCGGTGCTTGTATCGGGGAAAATAGAAGAACTGACAAAGATCACGGATGAGGAGCAGGTTGTTGTCGATCGGATCAGTGCCCTGGATAATAAAAGGGAATCGGTCACGAAGGACATCGCCGAGGTACTGAACAAGGATGTTTCCGAAATGAAACTGACAAAGCTGATCGAAATGTTAGCCGGTCAGCCGAAGGAGCAGGCCAGACTGTCGGAGATCCACGACAGATTGCGGGAGACGGCAGGTAATGTGCGGCGGATCAACGAGCATAATCAGGATCTGATCAGTCATTCTCTGGAAATGGTGGAATTTGATCTGAATATGCTCCAGGCACTCAGACAGGCGCCGGAAACAGCCAACTACGGGCGCTCCGGCTACAGCGCGGGAGACGTGCTCGGCAGTCTGAGCGGTGGTTTCGACGCCAAGCAGTAAGAGGAAGTGATCCGGTCTGCAGGCAAGGAGAAGATATGAGCTTATTCAGCAGTCTTTATACGGGACAATCGGGAATACAGACAAGTCAGAATGCGCTGAACACCACAGCGCATAATCTTTCCAATATAGAAACGCAGGGTTATGTCAGGCAGCAGGTACTGCAGGATGACAGAGTCTATAATCCGCTCATGGGCCAGGCCGCGGTTGCGAAAATGCAGTCCGGTATCGGCGTGGAATATGCGAAGGTCAGGCAGGTAAGAGATGATTTCCTGGATACTTCCTATCGGAAGGAGATCGGGAGAGCATCTTTTTATGATACTTATTATGAGGCGACCAATGAGATCGATACATTTCTGGGAGAGCTGACGGGCTCTTCTTTTAAATCCTCTCTTTCCAAGCTCTGGACTTCGGTGGAGGAGCTGAAAAAGGATCCGGCCAGCGCCGTGACCGAGGGACAGTTCGTATCCTGCGCCGCCGAATTCCTCGAAAGAGCCCAGGCGGTTTACGACGGATTAAAGGATTATCAGGATAATCTGAACGCCCAGGTCAAGGATATCGTGGATACGATCAACGAGCTGGGACAGCAGGTCTGCAAATACAATGATATGATCACCCGCGTGGAGGTGGGTTCGGAAGAGGCCAACGATATCAGGGATGCCAGGAACCTGATCCTGGATGAACTGGGAAAATACGGCAATATCACGTATGAAGAGGATCCTACGGGCTCCGTGGATGTCCAGTTTGAGGGAGTGACCTTTGTAACGAGGGGAAGGCAGAGGCCCTTCGAAATGGGGGTCGAGACCGATGACGCCACCGGTTTTCATACGCCGGTCTGGCTTTCCTACAACGGAATGGAGGTTTTCAACTGCAATCAGGAGATCTCCAGCAAGAATAATACGAATATCGGGCAGTTAAAGTCACTGGTTTTGGCCAGAGGCGACAGACGGGCGAATTATACGGATCTGGCGAAGGGCTATCCGCAGCCCGGCGACGATATTTATAATTATGGTACCGATCATCTGAATCCCGATGGTACCCATGACAAGCGGATGGCGACAGCCAACTCCATCCTCTTAAATACGATGGCCGAGTTCGATTCGCTGGTCCACGGCGTCGTAACGCAGGTGAACAATATTCTGGCCGGGGAGGATACCGTTTATTCGGGACAGGGCGGTGCGGATGTGCATAATGCTGCCTATGCGGCAGGTACGGAGCTTCCCAAGGAGCTTTTTGTGCGGCTTGGCTCTGAACGGTATGAAAAGCAGACGGATGGATCGTATAAGTATATTCAGGAAGATACTTCGAGTTCCCCCGCGGATACCAATACGATGTATACCGTCGCGAACTTGAAGATCAATCCGGAGCTTTTGAAGGAGCCGACGTTACTTGGCTATCCGGACGCCAACTTCACAAAGCCCGATCAGAGCGTAGATCAGACGAAGGCTGACAAGCTGGCCGAGGCCTTCAGTACCCAGGGGTATTATCTGAATCCGAACGTAACGAAGAAGAGCAATTTCGTGGATCTGTACTCGGATATGGTTGCCTCGGTGGCAACCGCGGGCTATATCTATAAGAGCATTTCCGAGAGTCAGAATGCCACCGCCCGGGAGATCGACAACAGCCGTCAGCAGATCATGGGCGTTTCTTCCAATGAGGAGCTGCAGAACATGATCAAATTCCAGAATGCCTTTAACGCGGCCAGCCGGTATATCAACGCGGTCAATGATATGATCGACAATATCATCAACAGATTGGGAGGATAAGCTATGCCGTCTACCTTTTTCGGACTGAATATCGCTTATACCGGTTTACAGGCGGCAAACGCCTGGTTAAATACGACCGGCAACAACATCTCCAACGTAGAGACCAAGGGCTACTCCCGCCAGCAGGTGACCCAGCAGGCGGCGGATGCGCTCCGGCTCAATACCTCCTATGGTATGGCCGGCGCCGGCGTGACGGCGGTTTCGGTGGATCAGATCCGCAACGGCTACTATGATCTGAAATACTGGAACTCCAATTCGATCCTCGGGATTTACGAAGAACGCAACGACTATATGCGTCAGATCGAGGATTACTTTAACGAGACCGATACGATGCGGGGCTTCAATACGATCTTCAGTGAAGTATTCTCAAGCCTTGACGAGGTCTATAAGAGCGCGGGAGACGATACGGTAAAGACCCAGTTTCTGGGGGAGGCCCAGAGCCTCTGCAATTACTTTAAGGAAATGTCAACGAATCTGCGCAAGCTTCAGGAGGATGCCAATGCCGAGATCAAGAACAAGGCGGACGCCATCAATACCCTGGGCTCCCAGATCGCGACGCTGAATAAGCAGATCAACCTGATCGAATGCAACCGGGTCGTGGCCAATGAGCTCAGAGACAAGCGCTCCCTTCTGATCGACGAGCTTTCAAAGATCGTAGACGTAGAGGTGGAGGAAACGCCGATCTATACCGGAGAGGGCGGCAAGGCAGAGGGCGCCGAGAAATCCGGCATGAATAACTATGTCGTTCGGATCGCGGGCGGCCAGATCTTAGTGGACCGCTATTCCTATAATGAGCTGGAGTGCGTCGCCAGAGAGAACAAGGTCAATCAGTCGGATGCCGAAGGCCTTTTTGATCTGAAATGGAAAAACGGTCTTGACTTTAATCTCTACGGCAGAAATCTGAGCGGGGAACTGAAGGGCCTCATTGAGATCCGGGACGGAAATAACGCGGAGAATTTTAAGGGAAATATAGTTAATACGTCGACAAGCTCAGTAACAGTTGATATTGATCCTGAGCTGCAGCCCTATCTGACCGATATCAACAAATGCACGCTGCCGGAAACCGGTGCGATCCGTCTGGGCAACAAGATGTTTGAGTACACGAGCTGGAGCGCGGAGATGACCAAGGACCCGACGACAGGAAAGGTGACGAAAGCAGAGTATACCTTTAACCTGAAGGAAAATCCCTCCGACTCCGACTATAAGGATAAGCAGGCTTCGGTAGGAACCTCCGTTGATTATCAGGGGATTCCTTATTATCAGGAGCAGATGAACGAATGGATCCGGGATTTTGCCCGGGCGATGAACGATATCGAAAAGACCGCGAAGGATAAGGACGGGAACCACGCGGAGGCGCTGCTTGTGGCAAAGCACGCCACAGATGAAGGCTATTATGATTTCACGACGGGTACACTTCCGGAATATCTGAGCAAGAATGACCCGACCCAGAAGGCAACTACCTATTATTCATATGGCGATAATTACTACCAGCTGACGGCCATGACAGCTATCGTGAACCCGACCATGGTGCGGGACGTGAATCAGTTTATGACCTATGAGAACTGGTCGGACGGGCAGGACAGCCAGGATATCTGCGAGCAGCTGCTGACGGTAAGAACGGATAAATCCCGGATGAGCTTCAGGGGCTGTACGGCCCAGGAGTTTCTGCAGACCATCACGGCGGATATCGCCCTGAACGCAGGGGCTGCCGCGACCTTTGAGCAGAATCAGACCGATATCAATAACGCGATCTCCAACCAGAGGCAGTCGGTCATGGGAGTCGATAATGATGAAGAAGCCCTGAATCTGGTGAAATTCAGAGAGGCCTTCAATCTGGCCGCGAAGATGATGTCAGTGATGCAGGAAATCTACGATAAGCTGATCAACGGAACGGGAATGTAATAGGTTTATAAGCAGATCGGCGCGGAGAGGAAATGATCCGGTCCTGAAAAGCGGACCGGATCGGCATGAACAGGTTCATGCCTAAGCGCACGATCTGCTGAAGCAGATCGGCGCGGAGAAAGGAGAAGGCAGTATGGGGATGAGAATCACAAATGGGATTATGAACAATAATTCCAAGATCAATGTCATGACCAACAAGGGCTACGCGGACCGGATGAATACACAGGTAGCGACGGGCCAGAAGATCACAAGACCCTCGGACGACCCGGTGATTGCGATCCGGAATCTCCGGCTCAACAGCAATATCGATGAGCTGATCCAGTATAAGACGAAGAATATTCCCGATGCAGATGCCTGGCTCAAGACCACGGGAACGGCCCTCGATCAGACCAACGCAGTGCTTGACGATATCAAGAGCAATCTGACCACCGGCGCTTCCGATGATAATACCGCTGAGGACCGCATGAAGATCGTGGAAAACCTTTCCAAGCTGCGGGATCAGATCTACGCCTCCGGCAACGCGGATTACGCGGGACGGACCGTCTTTACCGGCTACCGGACCGGTGAATCCCTGACCTACATGGAGAGCTCCTCCGATGTCCGGTATAATATTATCGAGGATTTCAACGCGAGTGCGGTGGAAAACATCAAATACGTCAGCGGCGATTTTGATGTGGATCGGGATAAGATTGAGGCTGCTGCTACTGGGGAATATGCAGAACAGAAGATTAATTATAATGATGTAAAACGGGTAAGGCTTTCCTATGATGAGCTGGATATCCCTCAGAAAACAACGGATACAAAGGATGGAACTATTTTTACGCCGATTATAACAGGAAAGGATAAGAACGGAAACGCATTCACTTATGCTGTTACTGATATAGATACAACAAAAGGAAAAAAGCAGAATGAAATTGATGGCTGTTATGTGATGGAATCTACTAGTGATGACGATAAAGTACGCTTGATTGCCGATACCGGCGAGCTGATTCTTGGAAAAAA